>JBIHZW010000055.1:0-17547 GCA_044240245.1 Pseudomonas sp.
GAGCACGGGCTACCGCCAGGCCGTAGCCCGGAACGATGATCACGGTGTCGGCGTTGGTCAGCAGGAAGGCCGCGTCGTCGCTTGAACCGGACTTAACCGGGCGAGCTTCCTTGGCGCCAGCCGGGCCGGCTTCTTCAGTCGCGCCCCCGAAACCACCGAGGATCACGTTGAAGAACGAACGGTTCATCGCCTTGCACATGATGTACGAGAGAATCGCGCCGCTCGAACCCACCAGTGACCCGGCGATGATCAGCATCGAGTTGTTCAGCGAGAAACCGATACCGGCCGCAGCCCAGCCCGAGTAGCTGTTGAGCATCGACACGACGACCGGCATGTCCGCGCCGCCAATCGGGATGATGATCAGCACGCCGATCACGAAGGCCAGGGCCAGCAGGATGGCGAACGCAGTCAGGTTACCGGTGAAGGTGAAGTACAGACCCAAACCGAGAATCGCCAGGCCGATGGCCAGGTTGACCCAGTGTTGGCCCTTGAACTGTACCGGTGCGCCCTGGAACAGGCGGAACTTGTACTTGCCCGAAAGCTTGCCGAAGGCGATCACCGAACCGGAGAAGGTGATGGCACCGATGGCCGCACCGAGGAACAGCTCCAGACGGTTACCGGCCGGAATCGCATCGCCCAGCGCAGCAACGATACCCAGTGACTGCGGCTCGACGACTGCAGCAATGGCGATAAACACTGCCGCCAGGCCGATCATGCTGTGCATGAACGCGACCAGTTCCGGCATCTTGGTCATTTCCACACGCTTGGCCATGATCGAACCGGCAGTACCGCCGACCAGCAGGCCAACCAGCACATAACCGATACCGGCGGTGGCGATTTCAGCACCGAGCTTGTAGATCAGGCCGACGGTGGTGAGCACGGCGATGCCCATACCGATCATGCCGAACAGGTTGCCGCGACGCGAAGTAGTCGGGTGCGACAGACCTTTAAGCGCCTGGATAAAGCAGATCGAGGCAACGAGGTAGAGAACAGTGATCAGATTCATGCTCATGGTCAGTGCTTCTCCACAGGCGCTTTCGGCGCTTTCTTCTTGAACATTTCCAGCATGCGCCGGGTTACCAGGAAACCACCGAACACGTTAACCGCAGCCAGAGCCACGGCCAGAGTGCCCATGGTCTTGCCCAGCGGGGTCACGGTCAGCGCGGCAGCCAGCATGGCGCCGACGATCACGATCGCGGAAATCGCGTTGGTTACCGCCATCAGCGGGGTGTGCAGGGCCGGAGTCACGTTCCACACCACGTGGTAGCCCACGTAAATGGCCAGCACGAAGATGATCAGGTTGTAGATGCCGTCGGAAATCATATCCATGAGCGTTGCTCCCCTTAGCCGTTAGTGCGCACGACGTTGCCGTCACGGCACATCAGGCACGCGGCGACGATGTCGTCTTCAAGGTTGAGGTGGAACTTGCCTTCGCCGTCGATAACCAGCTTGAGGAAGTCCAACAGATTGCGTGCGTACAGCGCCGAAGCATCGGCTGGCACCAGGGCCGCCAGGTTGCTGTGGCCGACGATGGTCACGCCATGCTGCACCACCACTTGCTCGGCGACGGTCAGCGGGCAGTTGCCGCCTTGCGCTGCAGCCAGGTCGATGATCACCGAGCCTGGCTTCATTTCCGCCACGGTGGCGGCGTGCAGCAGGGTCGGCGCCTTGCGGCCTGGGATCAGCGCGGTGGTGATGACGATATCAGCCTGCTTGGCCTTCTCGTGCACCGCCTTGGCCTGACGCTCCATCCACGAAGCCGGCATCGGCCGCGCATAGCCGCCAACACCCTGGGCGCATTCACGCTCTTCATCAGTCTCGAACGGTACGTCGACGAACTTGGCGCCGAGCGACTCGATCTGCTCTTTAACCGCCGGACGCACGTCCGAAGCCTCGATCACCGCACCCAGGCGCTTGGCCGTGGCGATAGCCTGCAGACCGGCAACACCGGCGCCGAGAATCAGAATGCGCGCGGCCTTAACGGTACCGGCAGCAGTCATCAGCATCGGCATAAAGCGCGGGTAGTGGTGCGCCGCCAGCAGCACGGCCTTGTAGCCGGCGATGTTGGCTTGCGAGCTGAGCACATCCAGGCTCTGCGCGCGGGAGGTACGCGGGGCGGCCTCCAGGGCGAAGGCGGTCACGCCGCGAGCATTGATGCGCGCGATGGTCTCGTTGCTGAACGGGTTGAGCATGCCCACCAATACGGCACCGGCTTTCATATGCGCCAGTTCAGCGTCGGTCGGGGCGACCACTTTCAGCACCAGGTCGGCACCAAAGGCAGCAGCATCGTTACCGATAGCCGCGCCAACAGCTTCATAGGCGCTGTCCGGAATGCTTGCACTAACGCCAGCACCGGTCTGTACAGTCACCTGATGGCCTTGGCCGATCAGCTTCTTGATGGTTTCGGGAGTTGCGGCAACGCGCGTCTCACCAGCATGGGTTTCGAGAGGAACACCGATGTGCACTTCAATTCTCCTGCGTGATCTTTTTGGTGAACCGGCGCACTGCGGATGGCACGCGGGCATTGGGGAGGATCAGCACAAACCCGCTCAGGCTGCAGTTGCACAATGGCGGGGCGCGGCATTTTGCAGGCGATAGCCATAGCCTTCAAGGCGTTATGAAGTAAAACCTTGTGATAACTACAAGTCACTGCATGACCTAACGGCCAGGTAAATCCAGACAGCCCTTGCAGGGCATGGCTTGTAGCGCATTCGCCGGGATTAAACGGGGCTTATTCATTCCTGAGACAAATACAGCGCCATCAGATCAACGGCGACACCGCCATTTGCTGAATAAACCGCTGTTTCATTGGGCTGTAGCAGTATTTGTGTGCAAAAAATGCAACACCCAAGGCTGGCCAGGCACAGGGTAAGTGTAGCCAACCAGATAGCTGACTACGGGGTCAACATAACTCAGGCGCGCACTCTAGGCGGCCCGTGTAGCGACGTAAAGCAAATTCCGACAGATTGCCGCCGAAGGTTTGACGGCCTTTTCCGCCAACAGCCTGACAGGCTGTTGTCTATTTCAAGCCATGGGCCAGGGCATAGGCATGCGCCTCGCGCACCAGCCAGTCGCGCAGCAGCACCAATGCCGCCGATTCCAGCTTGCGCTCGGGGATCATCAGGTAATACGCCTTGTCCGTCGGCAGGCTGAGCGGCGCGGCAATCACCAGGCGCCCTTCATCCAGCTCACGGCGAATCAGAAACGGCGGAATTAGCGCCACACCCATCTCGTGCATGGCCGCCTGGGCCAACATTGAGAACAGCTCATAACGCGGCCCGGCCATATCCCGCGCGGTATTCAGCCCCTGGGCGTTGAACCACTGACGCCAGGCATAGGGCCGCGTGGTCTGCTGCAACAGCGGCAGGTTGGCGATCTGCTCGGGGGTAAGCGCAGCCTGCCCGGCGAGTAACGCCGGGCTGCACACCGGCATCGGATTTTCGCCCATCAGCAGATGGGCCTGGGTACCGGACCAATCGCCATCGCCGAAGTACACCGCCGCGTCGAACTCGGTGTCGGCAAACAGAAAGGGCCGCGTGCGGTTGGTCAGGTTGACCGTGATCTCCGGGTGCAGGCGCTGAAAATCCTTCAAGCGTGGCAGCAACCACTGCGTACCGAAGGTCGGCACCACCGCCAGCTCGATGCTCATCGCGCCCTGCTGGCCCATCACCGCCAGGGTGTCGCGCTCCACTGCATCGAGCTGGCCGGCCACTCGCCGCGCGTAGGACTGCCCGGCCTCCGTCAGCACCACGCCACGGCGTGAACGGCGGAACAGCTCGATATTAAGGAAGGCCTCCAGGGCGGCAATCTGCCGGCACACCGCGCCCTGGGTCAGGCTCAGCTCCTGCGCCGCCTTGGTAAAACTCTGGTGCCGAGCGGCGGACTCGAAGGCGATCAGGGCGGCGGTGCTGGGGATCTTGCGGCGCATCTGTGCGTCACTCTCACTTAGAGCTATTAAATAGGCCAATTAAAGCTATCTCGAAGTGAGCAATGCGCACAACTGCGTGCGCAATACTCGTTTGCCTGCCTGCCACAAGCCGCCTAGGATCAATCCACTCACTGGCGGACGCAGCACGGCTGCGCAGATCCCCGCCCTATCACTGTCTGATTTCGAGGTTTTCGCGATGGCCAAGGCAAGCTTCAACTGGATCGACCCGCTGCTACTCGATCAGCAACTGACCGAAGAAGAACGCATGGTGCGCGACAGCGCCCAGCAGTTCGCCGCCGACAAGCTGGCCCCGCGCGTACTTGAAGCCTTCCGCCACGAGCAGACCGACCCGAAAATCTTCCGCGAGATGGGCGACACCGGCCTGCTCGGCGCCACCATCCCCGCTGAGTACGGCGGCAGCGGCCTGAACTACGTGTGCTACGGCCTGATCGCCCGCGAAGTCGAGCGCATCGACTCCGGCTACCGCTCGATGATGAGCGTGCAGTCGTCGCTGGTGATGGTGCCGATCTTCGAATTCGGCAACGAAGCGACCAAGCAGAAGTACCTGCCCAAACTGGCCAGCGGCGAATACATCGGCTGCTTCGGCCTCACCGAGCCGGATCACGGCTCCGACCCAGGCTCAATGATCACCCGCGCCAAGAAGGTCGACGGCGGCTACCGCCTGACCGGCGCGAAGATGTGGATCACCAACAGCCCGATCGCCGATGTGTTTGTGGTCTGGGCCAAGGATGACGCCGGAGAGATCCGCGGCTTCGTCCTGGAAAAAGGCTGGCAGGGCCTGAGCACCCCGACCATCCACGGCAAGGTCGGCCTGCGTGCGTCGATCACCGGTGAAATCGTCATGGACAACGTGTTCTGCCCGGAAGAAAACGCCTTCCCCGACGTGCGTGGTTTGAAAGGCCCGTTCACCTGCCTCAACTCTGCCCGCTACGGCATCAGCTGGGGCGCCCTGGGCGCCGCCGAATACTGCTGGCACACCGCCCGCCAATACACCCTCGACCGTCAACAGTTTGGCCGCCCGCTGGCTGCCAATCAGCTGATCCAGAAGAAGCTGGCCGATATGCAGACCGAGATCACCCTGGCTCTGCAAGGCTGCCTGCGCCTCGGTCGGATGAAGGACGAAGGCACCGCTGCGGTGGAAATCACTTCGATCATGAAGCGCAACAGCTGTGGCAAATCCCTGGATATCGCCCGCATGGCCCGCGACATGCTCGGCGGCAACGGCATCAGCGACGAGTTCGGCGTGGCCCGCCACCTGGTCAACCTGGAAGTGGTGAATACCTATGAAGGCACCCACGATGTGCATGCACTGATCCTCGGCCGCGCTCAGACCGGCATTCAGGCGTTCTTCTAAACCCCGCTGCGTAGGATGGGTTAGCCGCGCAGCGGTGTAACCCATCGCGCGATGTGATGGGTATCGCGTTGCTCAACCCATCCTACGTTCGTTACGAGGTCTACCCATGCCCGGCGCCCTATCGAATATCCGCGTTCTCGATTTGTCCCGTGTACTCGCCGGACCTTGGGCCGGGCAGATTCTCGGCGACCTCGGTGCCGAGGTGATCAAGGTCGAGCGTCCGGGCAGCGGCGACGACACCCGCCACTGGGGCCCGCCCTATGTGAAAGACGCGGAGGGCAACGACTCGCGCGAAGCGGCTTATTTCCAGAGCGCCAACCGCAACAAGCAGTCGGTGACGCTAGATTTCACCCAGCCCGAAGGCCAGCGCCTGGTGCGCGAGCTGGTGCAGAACTGCGACGTGCTGCTGGAGAACTTCAAGGTCGGCGGCCTCGCGGCCTATGGCCTCGATTACGCCTCGCTGAAGGCCATCAACCCACGGCTGATCTACTGCTCGATCACCGGCTTCGGCCAGGACGGTCCGTACGCCAAGCGCGCCGGTTATGACTTTATGATCCAGGGCCTCGGCGGGCTGATGAGTCTGACCGGCAAGCCCGACGGCGAGGAGGGCGCCGGGCCGATGAAGGCCGGCGTGGCCCTCACCGATATTCTTACCGGCCTGTACGCCACGGTCGGCGTGCTGGCGGCACTCAATCAGCGCGAACAGTCCGGCCTCGGCCAGCATATCGACGTGGCGCTACTCGACGTACAGGTGGCCTGTCTGGCCAACCAGGCGATGAATTACCTGAATACCGGCGTCGCGCCCAAGCGCCTGGGCAATGCTCACCCGAATATCGTGCCCTACCAGGATTTCCCCTCGGCCGACGGCAACTTCATTATCGCCGTCGGTAACGACGGACAATTCCGCAAGCTTTGCGAGGTTGCCGGCCTTACAGCTTTGGCCGATGACCCGCGTTTTTCTTCGAACAAGGCCCGCGTCGCCCACCGCGCCGAGCTGATCCCGCTGCTGCGTCAGGCCACGGTGTTCAAGACCACCGCCGAATGGGTAACGCTGCTGGAAGCCGCTGGCGTGCCGTGTGGGCCAATCAATGACCTGGCCCAGGTCTTCAACGACCCACAGGTCAAGGCACGCGGCCTGCGTATCGACCTGCCCAATAGCATAGGCAGCACTACGCCACAAGTCGCCAGCCCGCTGCGCCTGTCCGAAACCCCGGTGGAATACCGCAACGCACCACCCCTGCTCGGCGAACACACCGAGCAAGTGCTGACCCGCCATCTGGGCCTAAGCGCGGAGCAGATCACCGCCTTGCGCGAAGCCGGAGTGCTTTAGCGCAGAGCTAACCTGGCTGGCCATCCACCCGCGCAGTGCAGAACATCACCGCGTAATGGCGTACGAACAGGGCAAAGGCCGCGATCCATAAAAGGCTGGAAAGCCCCAGTCCAGCAGCGGGCGCAAACGGCACCAGCAGCACCCGTGCCACGACGGCCAGCTGCAGACTGGCAAACGCCCAGCCCATTAGCGCCGGCGGCTGCAACGGCCGCCCTGTATGCCCAAGGCTGACCCGCGCCAACATCGCCAGAATCACCCCGCCGACCGTACCCAGCGCCAGGGCGTGATAGGCCAGGCTGGCGTTGTGCAACCAGCCGACATGCCAGGCCGCCAAGGCCAGTAACGCCAGCGGCAACCAGGCATAGGCCAGGTGCAACGACCACAGCAGCGGCACCCGCCACATCCCGGCGTCATACCAATGCCACAAACGCAAACCATGCAGCGCCACCAGAGCCAGCAACAGCGGCAGCAGCCATAGCGACGGTTGCATGGCCAGGCCGCTGGCAAACAGCAGCGCCAGGCTTAGCGACAACACCAGCAGATCCAGGCGCGGCCGCGGCGCAGCAGGCTCCGCTCGATTAAGGCCGCGTTGGGTAAAGAACGGAATCACCCGCCCGCCGATGATGCTCACCAGCGCAGCAATCAGCCACAACCCGGCCAAGGCACCGCGCCGCTGCAGGGCATCATCACCCAACGCCAGGCCATACAGCAGCAGCCACTCGCAGCAGGCCATCAGCAACACCACGACCACCAGCGGATAGTTGCGCCACTGGCGTACCTGCCACAGCTGCCGTCCAAGCAACAACGCCAGCAGCGGTAGAAAGGGCAATTGCAGCGCCAGCAAGAATGGCAACGGCGCACCGAGCAGCCAGGCCAGTCGCGCCAGCAACCACAAGCCGAACAACGCCGCCAGCGGCCAACCACTCAGGCCCGGCCGCCCCGTCCAGTTCTGCACGGCAGTCAGCAGAAAGCCGGCAATAATCGCCCCGGCAAAGCCGAACGGCAGCTCATGCCGGTGCCACGCCAAGCTGCCGCCCACCGGCTGCCAACCCGGCAGATAACCCAGTAATGCCGCCGCCCACAGACCGATTGCCAGCACGGCAAACAGCGCGCCACCGAGAAAGAACGGGCGAAAACTCAGCCGCCACAGTGGCGCAATGGCCAGTTCCTGCTGGCGATCACGCAACTGCACAGCAGGGCTCCTGTTGCTTGCGCAGATGTTGCTGCGCGGCCAGGCGCAGCACATAACCGAGCTTGAGCAGGCCCGGGCCGATGATCGTCAGCGAGTGCGCCGTGACCAGGCTGCCCATGCTCAGCTGCGCCTCCAGGCCATAGGCGCCCAGCAAGCCGCTAAGCAACAGCAGCACGCCGGCCAGCAGCATGCGGTTCGCCAGTTGCAGTACCCGCGATGGGCAAGACAGATACGCCAACATAAATCACCTCCCAGGCTGTTAAGCCTCTGTTTTAGCTATCCAGCGCGCTGGCCGGACCAAAGAACTCGTAATGGCTCTGCGCCGTCGGCACGCCGAGGCTGTGCAGATGCCGTTTGACCTGCGCCATAAACGGCTTGGGGCCGAGGAAGTAGGCATCCAGATCGCGCTGCTCAGGCAGCCATTGCTCCAGCTGCTCGAAGCTGAGCAAACCTTCGGCATCGGCCTGATCGCCCGCGCGCGGCTCGCTGTAGCACACGTAATGGCGCAGCTGCGGACGCTCAGCGCGCTGCGTCTCAACCCAGTCACGGAAGGCATGCACACCGGCGTGGCGAGCGCAGTGGATAAAGTGGATATCGCGGCCCGTGTCGCGCGCCGCCTCCAGCATGCTCAGCGCCGGGGTGATACCGACGCCGGCGCTGATCAGCACCAGCGGCTTGGTCGACTCACGCAGCACGAAATTCCCCGCAGGGGCAAACAGCTCTAGGCTGTCTCCGACCTGCAGCTGGTCATGCAGGTAATTGGAGACCTTGCCGCCGACCTCGCGCTTGACGCTGATGCGGTACTCGCGGCCATTGCTCAAGGCCGATAGCGAGTAGTTGCGGCGCTGCTCGCCACCGTCCAGCAGCAGGCGCAGGCCGATGTACTGGCCGGGCTGGAATGCCGCCAGCGCGCCGCCGTCCGCCGGCACCAGGTACAGCGAGACGATCTCCTCGCTCTCCTGCACCTTGCGACTCAGGCGGAAACTGCGCGCTCCGCGCCAGCCACCTTCAGCATTGGCGTTGGCGCTATAAGCAGCTTCTTCGGCACCCATGAGGATGTCAGCCAGTTGCCCATACGCCACGGCCCAGGCCTCGATCACCGCATCGGTGGCGATCTCCTCACCCAGCACTTCACGAATCGCCCGCAGCAGGCAGCTGCCGACAATCGGGTAATGCTCCGGCAGGATCTGCAGCGACACATGCTTGTTGACGATCTGCCCAACCAGCGGCCCCAACGCCTCCAGCCGGTCGATATGCCGGGCGTACATCAGCACCGCATTGGCCAGGGCACGCTGTTGGCCACCGCTGGCCTGGTGCGCCTGGTTGAACAGCGCGCGCACCTCGGGATACTCGTTGAGCATCATCTGGTAGAAGTGCCGGGTCAGGGCCTCGCCGCCGCTTTCCAGCAGTGGCACGGTGGCTTTGATCAGGGCGGTTTGTTCGGGGGTTAGCATGCAAGGCTTCCTCGTCAATCGACACGCTGTACTTGCGCAGCGGTCTGGTTCATATCACCCTGACTATTACAGGAAGCGTGCCAATTATTTTGTTTATATAAATCATAGACTTATAAATACTTGTGTCTTTATGACAGCAAGCATTACGAGTCTTAATGACTGCTAGCGTGTCCTTATGACAGCAAACCCACTGCTTACCGCGCTGATTCCGCTGGTCGCCGACCTCTCCCGCGAGCTACCGGAAGCCGAGCGCTATCGCCGCCTGCTGCAAGCGCTCAAGCAGCTGCTGCCGTGCGACGCCGTGGCGTTGCTCAAGCTCGATGGCGATGTGCTGATTCCGCTGGCAGTTGAAGGGCTGAGCGCCGACACCCTCGGCCGGCGCTTCAAGCTCGACGAACACCCGCGCCTGCAGGCGCTATTGGCGCAGCGTGGACCGACCCGCTTTGCCACTGACTGCGAGATGCCAGACCCCTATGACGGCCTGGTCGACGGCCATCGCGGCCACCTGCCCGTGCACGACTGCCTCGGCTGCCCGCTGTATGTGCAGGACCAGCCCTGGGGCCTGCTGACCCTCGATTCGCTTGATCCGGCGAGCTTCGGACGGGTCGATCTGGACAACCTGCAGGCCTTCGCCAGCCTGGCTGCCGCCACCGTAATGGCCAGCGAGCGGATCAACGCGCTGCTGCAACGCGCCGAAGATCAGCACCAGTTGGCCGAAGCCTACAAACAGGCCGCTGGCCAGCAACGCCCGCGTGAACTGATCGGCCAGAGCGCCGTGCACAAACGCCTGCAGGAGGAGATCGCGCTGGTCGGCAACAGCGAGCTGAGCGTGCTGATCAGCGGTGAAACCGGGGTCGGCAAAGAACTGGTCGCCGAAGCCCTGCACGCCTCCTCGCCCCGCGCCGCCAAGCCGCTTATCAGCCTCAACTGCGCGGCACTGCCCGACAACCTGGTGGAAAGCGAACTGTTTGGCCATGTACGCGGGGCCTTTACCGGCGCGCACAACGAGCGCCGCGGCAAGTTCGAACTGGCCGATGGCGGCAGCCTGTTTCTCGATGAAATCGGCGAGCTGCCGCTGGCCGCACAAGCCAAGCTGCTGCGCGTGCTGCAGAGCGGCCAACTGCAACGAGTCGGTGCCGACCAGGAGCAGCGGGTCAACGTACGCGTGCTGGCCGCCAGCAACCGCGACCTGGCCGAGGAAGTACGCGCCGGGCGTTTTCGCGCAGACCTGTATCACCGCCTCAGCGTCTACCCGCTGAAAGTCCCGGCGCTGCGCGAACGCGGCCGTGATGTACTGCTGCTGGCCGGCTACTTCCTAGAAGAAAACCGTGCCCGCCTCGGCCTACGCAGCCTGCGCCTGACGGCCGAAGCCCAGGCCAGCCTGCTGGCGTACAACTGGCCGGGTAACGTGCGCGAACTCGAACACCTGATCGGCCGCGCCGCCCTCAAGGCCCTGGCCGGTTGCAGTGAACGCCCGCGCATCCTCAGCATCGACAGCGCTCACCTGGATTTGCCGACCAGCCAGCCAACAGCAGCGCCTGCAACTCAAAGCACAACAGAACCGCACAACGAACTGCCGCTACGCGAAGCCATCGACGCCTACCAGAAACAGCTGATCAGCCAGGCCCTCAACCGCCATCAACACAAATGGGCCGCCGCCGCCCGCGAACTGGGCATCGACCGCGCCAACCTAATCCGCCTGGCAAAGCGCCTGGGCTTGGACAATTAATCGGTGATGCCAGCCGGGCACATACCCAGGGCCGTCAGTTCTTCCAGCGGCACTCCACCGGATATGTACTCTTGGCAGGTTGTTGAAGGCGCGCTAGGCGGCGGTGATATCTCCGTAACAACCTCGCTGGCCACACTCGCTTGCAGCGTGCCGCCGAGTCGCAGAAAGGCGCGCGACTGATCGCGCTGCAACCAAACGCCTTCATTCTCGATGGCGGCCAGGCGTATGCCACCCGGCAATACCGCGTCGAACTCAACCCGCTGCGTGGCCGCCTGACCGATGCTAAGCAGTGCCCAGCCACCGCCACTGCTGTGGCGAAACAGACCATGCAGCTGCCAATGTTCAAGACCCGTCAGGGGCTTTGCCGAAGGCAGTATCCACGGCGAATCGTCAGGCAGCAGATCACTCGGCAGCTGTACCGCACCCACCGGAAATGCCAGGCACAAACCCAGCACCGCTCGGCTTATAGCAATCCAGATGCGCCGGGTGGTTACGCTGCACTCGGTCATAAGCTCGGCACGGTGTCTCGCCGTTGTGCGTAGTCGATAAAGCTCACCAGGTTGCGGCTCTTCAACAGCGGCAACAACGCGTGGTCATTCAGCGATAAACCAAACCACTTCTGATTAACCCCACCGGTGCAGCCGTACATGATCAGCTTGCCGCGGCCATTGGTGAGGAAGCCCTGGGACAGGTCCACGCAGCGCCCGGCGTACTTCAACTGAGGCAGGGCAGCAAAATCCCAGGCTTGTGTATCGCGCAGCGCATCGCAGTCGCTGAGACTGATGTCATTGGTTGCCGTCAGGCATTTGCTCGGCTGTGCAACGCTGCGAATACGCCCGCTGGCATCGACCAGCCACTGCTCATCAGCAGCACCGGTGCACTGCGCCTTGGCCGCTACGTAGGGGCTCCACACACCCTCCTTCAGCTCCGCGCGCACACAATTGCCATTGTTCATGGTGAAGCTTTGCGGCGCTGGGAGCAGGGGGCGCTGATCAAACTGCAGGGTTACCAGCAGCGCGTCGAGGGCACTGCGTGCGGCAGCGTTGCTCGCCAGTTGCGCGCCATGGGCATCAAGCCAGCGGTTCAAACGTAGTGCACGCTCCTCCTGACTTTTCAGCCGCTGCATAACCTGCTGAGCAGTCGCCGACAGCCCATCAGTTTGCTCGGCATAGCTGTCATAGAGTAGACGAGCGTCGCCGGTTAAGGCCAGCACAGGCTGATTGGCAATCGCTTCCAACGCCGCTTGCAGCTTCGGCCGTTCTTCGTTGAACAGCGCCTTGAAGCGCTCCTCGCGGCCCACCACTACGGGAGCTGGCATGGCGGGCAAGCCCTGGGCAATGGCGAGGCTGGCCAGATCAACCGAGTTGTCACCCGGCGCTTCGCGGCACTGCAGGGTAGCCGCCAGCGGCCGCTCGGCCTGCGCCAGGTTGATATGCAGCTTGTTGGCGTTGCTGCCCATGCGCAGTGGCGCGATGGCGATACGCTGACTGGCACCGCCGCCAAAATCCACTTTCAGCCAACACTGCTTGCTGGCCGCAACGTCATTGGGGGCAGGCAGGTCATACACCTGGCCCCAGTTGCCGCGCAGCGCCGGGTAGATCACGCCGCTGTTGGCCACCGGGTCATAGCCGCCGAGGAGAGTAAAAACCGGCACCCCAAACAGACGTGGTTTGCGGTAGTTGCCATCGGCGCTGTTGTACCAGACCTGATTCGAGCTCGGCACCTTGGGCTGGATGATCTCCATCTTTCGCGTGTCAGCGTCCCATTTGCGGTAGCCGGTGGGCGAGTCGGCGGCCCAGACTGCACGGTTATTCAGGTTGGGCTGAATCCAGTTCTTGGTGCTGTAGCCGGTGTAATGGGTATAGCTGGACAACGCACTGGTGAAGTCACCGCCCGACATGGCATCGGGCGCAAATGCATAGGCGTCGGCAAATACCGGCGTACCACTCATGGCAGCCGTCTTGTTGCGCGCCCAGAGCAGGTTGGCGCGCATGCGTTTGCGGTAAGCGATATAGCCCCAGCCACTGTCGTGATGATGAACCGCCCAGAAATAGTTGCCGTTTACCTCACCGGGATAATGGCCAATGCCATAGTGATGACCAATCTCGTGACTGAACTCATTGCCCACCGCGTTATACAGCGTGAGGATGCCGTTGCCGCCACTCAGCCCGTGAGTTTGCCGGCCGTTGCTGTAGGTTCCGGCGGCATGATGAATCACCGCCGTTTGCGTGAGTTGGGGTTGCTGCTGGCTGACCATCCCGGCGCTGGTGATGCCCCAGTTGGCTAGGTTGATGCCGGTGCTGAAGGTGGACTTGGCGGTGTTCTCGCGCATGTCGCCGCTGTAAACCCCACCTTCTCCGGCACTTGCCGTGTCATAGATAACGCCACTGCCGACCATCACCCGATCCAGTTTGACGTCCTCGTACTGGCTGACCAACAGCCGTGCAACCGGCACGGTCTGGAAGTATTCGGTGGCAGCCTGCGCCGCCCGGTTGAGCATCCAGTGCGCATCACTGACAGGTGGCTCTGTGAGCATGCCCACGCGAATCGACTGCACCACCAACTCGGCCGGCGCGGCGAAATCGAAGGCTGCAGCACTACGCTCGCCACGCTGCCCGCGCTCATCGATAACCTGCAGGCTCATCCCCGGCCGGACCCAGTCCCAAGGCAACACAGCGGACCAGGCGCGCCGTGAATAGACCACATCAGGGCGGCTATCGGCCCCAGTGCGATCCGCCCTGGGCAACCGGTCCGGCTCACTCAATACCAGTTCACCCTTGAGACCACCGTCCACGGTCACCTGTACACGCAACTGTTGCGGCAGCGGCTCTGTCGGCAACGGGGTTACCAGCAAAAGCGCCTCCCGCTCGCTGGTTAGGCGCGGCATGTTCTTCGCTTCGTTGCCCTGCGGATCGACCGAATGGCTCTGCACGAACTGCAGCATGGCCGCCAGATCACCCGTCAGATCATTGCGCACCGGGCGCGGCTGGCCGTCTGCCGCAACATCGTAAAAGCCCTGCGCATTGACCTCGTCAACCACCGCAGCGGACGGCTCAGGAAAGGTCTCAGCAGGCGGTGGCGCAACCACCGGCGGCTCTACTGGAGGAATCACTGGCGGCGTGACGGGCGGCTCCACGACCGGGGGTTCGACGGGCGGCGCAACTGGTGGCGTAACCACGGGTGGCTCAGTCGCCGGCGGACGACTGCCATTGTTATTACCGCTGCCACTGCTGCTTCCACCACCGCCGCCACCCAGATCCAGGCAGCCTGTCAGATTAAACAGCGCCAGCAACAACAGGCTTACACGAAGCATGATTTCTCAACCTCATTCTGGAAAGTCGTAATAACGGCCGCACAATTACCCAGGCCGCGCGGAGGCAGTTCGACATGTGGGTAATCACCATGGAACAGGCAGAAGTAGCGGGCTAAAACACGCGGGAGCGGCAACCCCTGAAAAACTCGAAACATGCGAGCGGCTCGATATGGTTTCGCGCGTCCATGCACTCGATAATTTTTCTATGCGCCGTCACCTTGAAATGGAAACCGGCATAAGAGAGCGCGCGAGCATAATTAAAGCTGCTAAGCCGGTCAGCTTGCTGAATGATCGCTGTGATAGTTCTCACACATTCAACCCGGCCAGCGGCCACACCGTAGGTGTGCGGTGAGCACCTGAAATCTCAAGAAGCTGAGCAGCTACTGAGTCGGATACCGGGGAGCCGAAACGTCCTCTTCTCGGGGGACGACGTGGCGAGGATCGAAGGGGATGGGCCTTGTTGAAGTCAGCCCGCAAAAGGCGCGGCACCGACTAAGGCTTATGCAGGACGCAGGGTGGACAGCAAACAAAAAAGCCCCAGGTTTTCACCTGAGGCTTTCGTTTATATATGGCGCACCAGGCGGGATTCGAACCCACGACCCCTGCCTTCGGAGGGCAGTACTCTATCCAGCTGAGCTACTGGTGCAGCGCGGGCGCAATCATACGCATCTCGCTGGCGGGCGTCCATGCTGCTGCCTTGTTCGCAATTCTGCACGGCAGCGGCTAGCTAGCTGTCTAGCCATATAAAGCGGGTGAATACGTGCAATATTCCGTTAATTTTTTCGAACAGGCTATTGCCCTTTACCCCTCTTGACCCTAGGATTCGTTTGAGATTTCAAACGCTCTTGCTAAAACTGTGTGTAATTCCGGGTGATTGGTCATCCGCGATGGCATACATCGGCGGCCAGGGTGCACACACCAAACCTACACGCGCCGCTTGGCGGCGCACCCAGCGCAAGTGCCGATACCAGGGTGTCGGAATTTAGGAGACTGCCATGCAACTGAAAGACACCCAGCTGTTCCGTCAGCAGGCTTATATCGACGGCACTTGGCTGGACGCCGACAGCGGCCAGACCATCAAGGTCAACAATCCGGCCACCGGCGAAATCATCGGTACAGTACCGAAGATGGGCGCAGCGGAAACCCGTCGCGCCATCGAAGCGGCCGACCGTGCGCTGCCGGCCTGGCGTGCCCTGACCGCCAAGGAGCGCTCAAACAAGCTGCGCCGCTGGTTTGAATTACTGATCGAGAACCAGGACGACCTCGGTCGCCTGATGACCCTGGAGCAGGGCAAGCCGCTGGCCGAAGCGAAGGGCGAGATTGTCTACGCCGCTTCCTTTATCGAGTGGTTCGCCGAAGAAGCCAAGCGCGTGTACGGCGACGTGATTCCGGGCCACCAGCCGGACAAACGCCTGATCGTGATCAAGCAGCCAATCGGCGTAACCGCAGCCATCACCCCGTGGAACTTCCCGGCGGCGATGATCACCCGTAAAGCCGGCCCGGCCCTGGCCGCTGGCTGCACCATGGTGATCAAGCCGGCTTCGCAGACGCCATTCTCCGCCCTGGCCCTGGTGGCTCTGGCCGAGCGCGCCGGCATTCCGAAAGGCGTGCTGAGTGTGGTTACCGGCAGCGCCGGCGATATCGGCAGCGAGCTGACCAGCAACCCGATCGTGCGCAAGCTGAGTTTCACCGGCTCCACCGAAATCGGTCGCCAGCTGATGGCCGAATGCGCCAAAGACATCAAGAAGGTCTCGCTGGAACTGGGCGGCAACGCGCCGTTTATCGTGTTCGACGATGCCGATCTGGATAAAGCCGTCGAAGGCGCGCTGATCTCCAAATACCGCAACAACGGCCAGACCTGCGTGTGCGCCAACCGCCTGTACATTCAGGACGGCGTGTACGATGCCTTCGCCGAAAAACTGGCCGCCGCCGTTGCCAAGCTGCAGATCGGCAACGGTCTGGACGAAGGCACCACCACCGGCCCGCTGATCGACGACAAGGCCGTGGCCAAGGTGCAGGAACATATCGCCGACGCCCTGAGCAAAGGCGCGCGCCTGCTCGCTGGCGGCAAGCCGCACGCCCTGGGCGGCAGCTTCTTCGAACCGACCATTCTGGTCGATGTGCCGAAGAACGCCGCCGTGGCCAAGGAAGAAACCTTCGGCCCCCTGGCGCCGCTGTTCCGCTTCAAGGACGAGGCCGAAGTGATCGCCATGTCCAACGACACCGAGTTCGGCCTGGCCTCGTATTTCTATGCCCGTGACCTGGGTCGCGTGTTCCGTGTGGCGGAAGCCCTGGAATACGGTATGGTCGGCGTTAACACCGGGTTGATCTCCAATGAAGTCGCGCCGTTCGGCGGCGTAAAAGCCTCGGGCCTCGGCCGCGAAGGCTCGAAGTACGGCATTGAGGATTACCTGGAAATCAAATACCTCTGCCTGGGTATCTAACCCTGGCGAAGTAGCAGTAACCCCGCCGAAGACGCACGAGAGCGCTGCGCCTTCGGCTTTATATGGACATAGCTGTGGCCGGGCGTGCTGTGACAGTCGATCATCGAATACTGCCAAGCCGCCGCCGGTGACACATCCTTGAACCACGCCGAGATTAACCGGCGAATGAGGACATCATGAGCAAGACCAACGAATCTTTGATGCAACGCCGCACCGCTGCCGTTCCGCGCGGCGTGGGCCAGATCCACCCGATCTTTGCGGAGTCGGCAAAGAACGCCACCGTCACCGACGTTGAAGGCCGCGAGTTTATTGACTTCGCCGGCGGCATCGCGGTGCTCAACACCGGCCACCTGCACCCGAAAGTGGTGGCGGCGGTGCAAGAGCAGCTGACCAAACTGACCCACACCTGCTTCCAGGTGCTGGCGTACGAGCCGTACGTTGAACTGTGCGAGAAAGTTAACGCACGCGTGCCAGGCGACTTCGCCAAGAAGACCCTGCTGGTCACCACCGGCTCCGAAGCGGTGGAAAACTCGATCAAAATCGCCCGCGCTGCCACCGGCCGTGCTGGCGTGATCGCCTTCACCGGCGGCTACCACGGCCGCACCATGATGACCCTGGGTCTGACCGGCAAGGTCGTACCCTACTCGGCCGGCATGGGCCTGATGCCCGGCGGCATCTTCCGCGCCCAGTACCCGTGCGAGCTGCACGGCGTGAGCACGGATGACGCGATCGCCAGCATCGAGCGCATCTTCAAGAACGACGCCGAGCCGCGCGATATTGCC
>JBIHZW010000421.1:0-5445 GCA_044240245.1 Pseudomonas sp.
TCTGGATCTGGATGACGCCAGCATCGAGGTGGATTTGACCCCGAACCGTGGTGACTGTCTGTCGTTGGCTGGTCTGGCGCGTGAAGTCGGTGCTTTGTACGCCGCGCCTGTCACTCGCCCGGTAGTTGCGGCAGTTGCGCCGAGTCATGATGAAGTGCGCCCAGTTGAAATTCTGGCTGCGCAAGCCTGCCCGCGTTACCTCGGTCGGGTTGTACGCAATGTCGATTTGTCCAAGCCCACACCGTTGTGGATGGTTGAGCGTCTGCGTCGCGCCGATGTGCGTAGTATCGATGCAGCTGTCGACATCAGCAACTACGTGATGCTTGAACTGGGTCAGCCACTGCATGCGTTTGACCTCGCTGAGATCAATGGCGGCATCCGCGTGCGTATGGCCGAGGAGGGCGAGAAGCTTGTCCTGCTTGATGGTCAGGAAGTCAGCCTGCGTAGCGATACGCTGGTGATCGCCGATCACAGCCGTGCCTTGGCCATTGCCGGTGTGATGGGCGGCGAGCACAGCGGTGTCAACGAAAAGACCCGCGACCTGTTCCTTGAAAGTGCGTTCTTCGACACCATCGCCATCGCTGGCAAGGCTCGCTCCTACGGTTTGCACACGGATGCGTCGCACCGCTTCGAGCGTGGTGTGGACTGGCAACTGGCGCGTGAGGCGATGGAGCGGGCGACTGCGCTGTTGCTGGAAATCGTTGGTGGCGAAGCAGGGCCGATTATCGAAGTCGTCAATCAGGAGCACTTACCGAGCGTTGCGCCGGTCACGCTGCGTGCTGAGCGCATTGAGCAGATGCTCGGCATGAAGATGGATGATGCCGAAATTGTCCGGTTGCTGGCGGCTTTGGGCTTGGGCATTCGTACCGATGGCGAAGGGCAGTGGCAGGTTGGTGTGCCAAGTCATCGCTTCGATATCAGCCTGGAAGTCGATCTGATCGAAGAGCTTGCCCGCTTGTATGGTTACAACCGCTTGCCTGTGCGTTACCCGCAAGCGCGTTTGGCTCCGCAGGCCAAGGCCGAAGCGGCTGTCGAACTGCCCGCGCTGCGCCGTTTGCTGGTTGCCCGTGGTTATCAGGAGGCGATCACTTACAGCTTTATCGATCCCAAGTTATTCGAGCTGTTCAATCCAGGTGTTGAGCCGCTGATGCTGGCGAACCCTATTTCCGTAGATATGGCGGCGATGCGCTCCTCCTTGTGGCCAGGTCTGATCAAGGCGCTTGAGCACAACTCGAATCGCCAGCAGTCGCGTGTACGTTTATTCGAAAGCGGCTTGCGCTTTGTTGGTCAGCTCGAAGGTTTGAAACAAGAGCCGATGCTGGCGGGCGTGATTTGTGGTGGTCGCTTGCCCGAAGGTTGGGCGCACGGTCGCGATGATGTCGACTTCTATGATGTGAAGGCCGATGTCGAAGCGTTGCTGGCCAGCGCAGGTGCGGCTGATAGCTTTGCATTTGTACCGGGCGAGCATCCAGCGCTGCATCCGGGGCAAACGGCACGCATTGAGCGTGAAGGGCGTGTAGTCGGATTCCTCGGCGCTATTCATCCTGAGTTGTCGAAGGCGCTGGGGCTGGATCAGGCTGTCTTTATGTTTGAGCTGGTGCTGGGTGAGATCACTCAGGGCGTTATGCCGAAGTTCCAGGAGCTGTCGAAGTTCCCAGAAGTACGCCGCGACCTGGCTTTGCTGGTCGATCGGGACGTGCCTGCGCAGGATTTGCTCGGCGCGATTCGTGACGCAGCAGGCGAGTGGCTGACCGACCTCAAGCTATTTGACGTGTATCACGGTAAAGGTATTGATCCTCATAGAAAAAGCCTTGCCGTTGGCTTGACCTGGCAGCATCCATCGCGCACTCTTAATGACGATGAGGTGAGTACCACAACGCAAAATATTCTCACCTCCCTGGAACAAAGGTTCAACGCCACGTTAAGGAAGTAGCGTATGGGGGCTCTGACGAAAGCTGAGATGGCGGAACGTCTGTATGAAGAGCTGGGCCTGAATAAACGGGAAGCCAAGGAGTTGGTGGAGCTGTTCTTTGAGGAGATCCGCCAAGCGCTGGAGCTCAACGAACAGGTCAAACTCTCGGGGTTCGGTAACTTTGATCTGCGCGATAAGCGTCAGCGCCCCGGTCGCAATCCAAAAACAGGAGAGGAAATTCCGATTACGGCTCGCCGTGTCGTGACTTTCCGTCCAGGCCAGAAACTTAAAGCCAGGGTCGAGGCGTATGCTGGAACCAAGTCATAACGACGAACTGCCCGTCATACCCGGCAAGCGCTACTTCACCATTGGTGAAGTTAGCGAGCTCTGTGCCGTTAAACCGCACGTGTTGCGTTACTGGGAGCAAGAATTCCCACAGCTCAATCCGGTTAAGCGACGGGGTAATCGCCGCTATTATCAGCGCCAGGATGTGTTGATGATTCGGCAGATCCGTGCGCTCTTGTACGATCAAGGGTTTACCATCGGTGGGGCGCGTCAGCGTCTTTCAGGTGATGAAGCCAAAGATGACAGCACCCAGTACAAGCAGCTGATCAAGCAGATGATTACCGAGCTTGAGGATGTGCTGCTGGTGCTTAGAAAATAGTCGCTTTATTCAAAAAGTTTCCACATTTCAGAAGCTTAATGTATAGTTCGCGACGTTTTCGCTTATCTGAAAACAGATTCACGCCTGTCGGGGCGTAGCGCAGTCCGGTAGCGCACTAGCATGGGGTGCTAGGGGTCGAGTGTTCGAATCACTCCGTCCCGACCATATAATTCTAGAAAATCCAACCACTTAGCGGTGGTTGGATTTTTTTATGGACAGTGATTTTATGTGCCCTCGGATTTAGGGCACACATAGGGCACAACGCCTCGAAAGGTTCTTTTCTTGTGCCCTTCATGTGCCCTGCACCGAAATGAGTGGCCATCGATCATGCACCCACGCCTGTCCCGCAGGCGCGTCAGTGGTGATCACGTATACCTGCTGCTCACCTTCGCCGATCACAAGTCCCTCAATCGTCTGCCCTGCCTCAATGTCGAACCAATGACTGACCTTGATCTCGTCTTTTTCCATGAAGCGTAGGACGGGGATGCGGACACGAGTCGGCCCGTACTTCTCCCACTTGCCTTCCTCGATTGAGGATAAGCGCGCCCATCCGCCCGCAGGGCCTTTCCCGGTCTGCTCGCGTCTCCTTCCCCATGGCATCCAGACAACCTGCTCATCTCTGCCAAGAACGGGCAGAGCAGCCCTAGGATTCGGGAAATAGATCTTCAGCTGCCCCCCCGTCCTGGTGTACCTGCCAGAGATTTCTACACCGCCGCACATCGTCGCCTCCCCATTTGGAGATCGTAAAAATCCGACTATACTGTTTATCTATACAGTACATTTAAGGTCTCTCGATGAACACCGCATTTTTGACTCCTGGACGCCGCATCGAGCGCCTGTGTCTTTCACCTGAAAAGCTAAAAATCACGGGCTTCCAGAGTCCGGCTGGTGATCACGAACAAGGCCCGTTGAGCATCGACGAGTTCGTTGGCCTTGGGTCGCCTCAAATCTGGCTGTGGATCGCCGACAGCGACGCGCTAGCTGGCCTTGGGATCTACCAGCACGATGTCCTGGTAGTGAACCGTGTCGGCCAGGCCAACCCTGGTCGTGTCGCAATCGTCGTTATAGATCACGAGTTCAAGCTCTGCTCAATCCTCACCGATGCCAAGAAAAAGCGCTCTCTCGTCACCATAGACCGCCTTGGCGAGTGCCAACACTTGGCTGGACAGGATGAAGTCATCTTGTGGGGCGTCGTCGATTTCTTGTTTCGAGATCTGCGGCCATGAGCACACGTGTCTATGCCTTAATTGACTGCAACAGCTTCTACGCGAGCTGCGAGCGGATCTTTCGCCCTGAGCTGACCACTACTCCCATCGTCGTGCTGTCGAACAACGACGGCTGCGTCATCGCTCGTACCCGCGAAGCCAAAGCTTTAGGTATCGGAATGGGTGCGGCGTTCTTTGAAATACGTGATCAACTTCGTCAGCAAGGTGTACAGGCGTTTTCGAGCAACTACGCGCTGTACAGCGACGTTTCGAACAAAGTGATGCGCTGCATCCACAACTGTGTGCCTGACATCGAGCAGTACAGCATCGATGAGAGCTGGGCCGACCTCACTGGCATCCAGGGCGATCTCACAGTCATCGGTAAGGGCATCAAAGACCGCGTATGGAGTGAATGTGCGATGCCAGTTGGCGTGGGTATAGGTCATACCAAAACCTTGGCGAAGCTCGCGAATTTCGCTGCTAAGAAATGGCTGAAGACCGGTGGCGTGGTTGACCTCACAGACCCAGCTCGATGTGAAAAGCTACTCAGGATTGCGCCTATAGAGGAGGTCTGGGGCGTCGGTCGCCGGCTCACACAGAGCCTGGAAGCAATGGGCATCAAAACGGCGTGGGATTTCGCCAATGCTGACTTGTCGATGATCCGGAAATCGTTTGGCCGCGTCCTTGAACGCACAGCGAGAGAGCTGCGGGGCGAAGAATGGATACGTATGCACCAATCTTCAGATATCAAAAAAGAAATTTGCTCGTCGAAAATGTTTGGCACGAAGCTGAAGCAGATTGAACCGATCCGGGAAGCGTTGGCCACCTATGTCGCACGAGCAGCAGAGAAGCTGAGAGAGCAGGGCTCATTGGCCGAAGAGATGGTCATCAGCCTCCAAACCAGCGGTTTCGTAGAAGATAGGGAGCGCTACTTCAACAGCGCACGCTGCATCCTGCCTCACCCAACCAACGACACTCTGTTGATGACTCAGGCCGCCAACCAGGCTCTGTCCTGGATTTTCCGGAAGGGCTATGCGTATTCGAAAGTCGGGATTTTGCTGACAAATCTTGTGCAAGCCGATGGGTACACGCCTGACATGTTTGCGGAGCCGCCGCGTAAAAATGTAGGACGGCTGATGGAGACGATTGATCTCCTGAACCAGCGGTATGGGAGGGGCGCAGTGAGAGTAGGAACGATCTGGCCAGGGGGAAGGGCGTGGGAGATGAGGAGGGAGATGCTTTCGCCAGCATATACATCATCCTGGAGAGAACTGCCTAGAGCAGATTGATTAATGCTCTAAGTCTACTTGTGAAATTACACCTGATTAGGGTGCGAAGTAACTCAGGTGCCTGGTGATGTAGTTCCACTCCCTAGGAACTGATGCCAATCGTTGTCGCAAATGTTCGGTGCTCAGTGGCATTCCCACGCCTTGATCGTTCGTATTAGCCGATGCGTAAGCCATCCATTGACTCCTTGCTCTCCATGCTTGCCCTTTCTGTCTGAAACTTTACCTGCACGAATATCCATTTTAGATGCACAAAGACACACGGTAAGGGCATATGGCGCAGGCTGGGACAAACCTCAGGGGCTAAATGCTGCCTGTAGGCATAGCCGAACGCAGGGTATTTCATGATGAGGGGGCCCACCGTATAGGGGATACGCT
>JBIHZW010000056.1:0-17434 GCA_044240245.1 Pseudomonas sp.
TGCATACGCCCTGGATAAACTTGGCAGATTCGTCGTTGCCCACGTTTGGGGCGGTTTCCACTTCGGATTGGCGCAGGTAAACCACTTCAGCCACGCTGTCGACCAGGATGCCGACTACTTGCTTGTCCGCCTCGATGATCACGATGCGGGTGTTATCCGTCACCGTGGTCGAGTCCAGGCCGAAGCGCTGACGGGTGTCGATCACGGTGACCACATTACCGCGCAGATTGATGATGCCCAGCACATAGCTCGGGGCACCTGGCACAGGGGCAATCTCGGTATAGCGCAGGACTTCCTGCACCTGCATCACGTTGATGCCATAGGTTTCGTTGTCCAGGCGGAAAGTTACCCACTGCAGGATCGGATCTTCAGAACCTTGTGCCGAACTTTTCTTCATGTCCCTAGCCTCATCATGAACCGCTCGCGGCGGCAATCGCGGGTGTATACCCCGCTGTCATTACTATAGATGCAAAGCTGCGCACATCGCACAGCCCGGCGTTATTCAGTGCGCCCGACTGCCGGCCATACGCTTGGCCGCACCGCTGGCGATCAGCTCAGCCAGGGATGCGATATCCAGCAAGGCGCACATATGTTCGATAACCGTACCTGCCAGCCATGGACGCTGAGTACGCTGACTGCGCCATTTGACTTCATTGGGGTCGAGGCGAATCGAGCGGCTGACCTGATGCACTGCCAACCCCCATTCATAGCCCTCAACGGAAATCACATACTGCAAACCTTCGCGAAAATCATCGCGATAACGATCGGGCATTACCCAGCGCGCGGTATCCAGCACCTTCAGGTTGCCCGCCTGGCACGGCAGTATGCCGAGAAACCAGTCCGGCTGGCCAAACAATGGCGTGAGTTCCTGGCCTGCCAGGGGATAAATCGAGCCCAGGCACACCAGCGGAACCGCCAGGGTCAGACCGGCAACATCAAACAGCAGGCATTCGAACGGCCCCTGGGCCCACTCAGGCCGGCCCTGTAGCACCGGTTCCGGCACCACCAGCACCTGCGGCATCGGCTGCACTGCTTCGACTACCACGGCAGCCTCAACCACCTCTTGCGGCGCCTCGACGCGGACTTCAATTTCCGGCGCGGGCATCTCGATGGTCGGCAGCACTAAAGGGCGCGGTGCTAGTTCAGCCACTGGCTTGGCAGCCACAGCTTGTTGTGCCTGCGGCATTGTGCGGGCGTCGCGCACCTGCTCCTCTAGCACCGCCGCCTCGAATTCATCGAGGGTGATGCTTTCGGCAAACTCGACCGCAGCGTCCTGCAGCAAGCCGTCCAGATAGGACTGCAAGGCCAGTTGTGGACGTGTAGCGGTGGCTAGGGGACGAATCATGAATACAACCCACAATAACAATCTGTACAGACTATCGGCCGCGCTGGCGGCAGACTTGAGCCTATATCTTCAGCATAGCCGTTCATCTCACGCGACCTGTGCGGCAATCTGTTGCGACAGCAGGTGTTTGAGCAACGCCCGGTAGGCAATTACCCCACGGCTATTGTTGTCGAACTTTGACGGCGTAAGCCCGGCTCGGCTGGCATCACGCAAGCGCGTATCGACGGGAATGTACGCCGGCCACAGATGCTCAGGATAACTGTTGCGCAGCACCCGCAGCGTGCCCATGGAGGCCTGGGTACGCCGGTCAAACAGGGTCGGCACAATGGTGTAAGGCAACGCCTGCTGACGCGAACGGTTGATCATCGCCAGGGTATTGACCATCCGCTCCAGACCTTTGACGGCGAGGAACTCGGTCTGCACCGGAATCACCAGCTGCTGGCTGGCCGCCAGAGCATTGACCATCAGCACGCCAAGCAAGGGCGGACTGTCGATCACTGCATGGTCGAAATCCTGCCAGAGCTGCGCCAGGCTCTTGGCAATCACCAGGCCCAAGCCGCTCTGCCCAGGCGACTGGCGCTCCAGTGTGGCCAGCGCGGTGCTAGACGGCAGCAGGGAAATTCGCTCATCGCTGGTAGGCAACAGCAATTGCTGCGGCAAACCGCGCGGCACGCTGCCTTTATGCTGAAACAGGTCGAAGCTGCTGTGCTCCAGGCTGTCCGGGTCGTGCCCGAAATAGCTGGTCATCGACCCATGGGGATCGAGATCGACGATCACCACACGCTTGCCGGCATCGGCCAACAGGCCTGCCAGAGCGATTGATGTGGTGGTCTTGCCGACTCCACCTTTTTGATTGGCTACTGCCCAGACTCTCATCGTTATCATCCTCCCGGTACAGTTGCAGCCTGACCGAGAACGGGGCCACCCTTATGGGGCCGGCGACGGGGGATTGACGGCTCCCGCTTGCGGGGCCGGCGCTGCTGGGGCTGGTGCAGGTTGCGTGCCAGCCCGTTGCAAGGCCGCATCGGGTTTAGCATTGGCACTGCCGACACCACTCACGCTACGGCGCACATCTAGATTGCGCGAGATCACCAGCACCACCCGCCGATTGCGACCACGCCCTTCTGCCGTGGTGTTATCGGCAACGGGCTGGAACTCGCCATAACCCACTGCCGCCAGACGACTGGGGTTGACCCCGTCCATGGTCAGCATACGCA
Organism: Pseudomonas sp.; assembly: GCA_044240245.1. Taxonomy (GTDB): domain Bacteria; phylum Pseudomonadota; class Gammaproteobacteria; order Pseudomonadales; family Pseudomonadaceae; genus Aquipseudomonas. The sequence continues at coordinate 2,563 of JBIHZW010000056.1, forward strand.
CGATACTCGCAGCCCGCGCGGTAGACAGCTCCCAGTTGGTCGGGAACTGGGCCGTCTGAATCGGCAGGTTATCGGTAAAGCCTTCCACGTGAATCGGGTTTTCATAAGGTGCCAGAATTTTGGCTACCTTCTCGATAATGTCGAAAGCCGCATTATTGGGGATGGCGTCGCCGCTGGTGAACAGCAGGCTGGAACTGAGTTCAATCTCGATCCACAGCTCATTGCCGCTGACCTTGAGCTGTTCGGACTGAATCAGATCACCAAAGGCCTCACGCACGCTGCTGGCGATGTCCTGCAGATCATCGGCGGATGACTGCGCGCTCTCCTCATCCACCAGTGAACGGTCCGGCTCAGTGGTACGTGGCCGCTCTTCGCCTACAGGGATTGGCTTGATCGCCCGATCAGGCTGGTTAAACACCCCGGTCAGACTGTCGGAAAGAATCTTGTACTTGCCTTCGTTGATCGAAGAAATCGAATACATGACCACAAAAAACGCGAACAGCAAGGTGATGAAGTCGGCATAGGAGACCAACCAACGCTCGTGGTTTTCATGTTCTTCTTGATGACGCCTGCGGGCCATATGCTGTTCCCATCAATCCATAAAGCCTTGCAGCTTCAATTCGATGGAGCGCGGGTTTTCGCCCTCGGCGATCGACAGGATACCCTCGAGCAGCATCTCGCGATAACGCGACTGGCGCTGGGCGATGGCCTTGAGCTTGTTGCCAATGGGCAACAGCAGCAAGTTGGCAAAACCCACGCCGTAGATAGTGGCGACAAAGGCCACGGCAATCCCGGCACCTAGCTTGCTCGGGTCCGCCAGATTGCCCATGACGTGAATCAGGCCCATCACGGCGCCGATAATGCCGATGGTCGGCGCATAGCCGCCCATGCTTTCGTACACCTTGGCCGCCTGAATATCGCGGCCTTCCTGGGTGTACAGATCGACTTCGAGGATGCTGCGAATGGCTTCCGGCTCCGCGCCATCGACCAGCAGCTGCAAGCCTTTGCGGGCATAGGGATCGGTTTCGACATCGGCCACGGCTTCAAGGCCGAGCAGGCCTTCCTTGCGCGCCGTCATGCTCCAGCCAACTACCCGGTTGATGCCGCCGGCCAGATCCACGCGAGGCGGAAAGAAGATCCAGCTGATGATTGCCAGAGCCCGCTTGAACACGTTCATCGGCGCCTGCAAAAACGCCGCACCCAGGGTGCCGCCAATCACGATCAGCGCAGCAGGCCCATTGAGCAAAGCGCCGGCGTGGCCACCTTCAAGGTAGTTGCCGCCGAGGATGGCGACAAATGCCAGGATGACCCCAATAAGGCTCAGTACATCCATTAAATGCAGGTCTCCGCCAGGTGCCTGCCGATATCATCCAGCGGGTAGATAGCGTCAGCCAGGTTGGCTTTGACGATGGCCATGGGCATGCCGTAGATCACACAACTTGCTTCGTCCTGCGCCCACACCTGGCTGCCACCCTGCTTGAGCAGGCGCGCGCCTTCACGGCCGTCCGCGCCCATGCCGGTCAGCACGACCGCCAGCACTTTGTCCGCATAGGATTTGGCCACCGAGCCAAAGGTGATATCGACGCAAGGCTTGTAGTTCAAGCGCTCATCACCGGGAAGAATTTTCACCACACCGCGCGCATCGACCATCATCTGCTTGCCGCCAGGCGCCAGCAACGCCAGGCCGGGGCGCAACACATCACCGTCCTCGGCTTCCTTGACGCTGATGCGACAAAGCTTGTCGAGGCGCTCGGCAAAGGCCTTGGTGAAGGCGGCCGGCATATGCTGGATCAGCACAATCGGCGCCGGGAAATTAGCCGGTAACTGGGTCAGTACACGCTGCAACGCCACCGGGCCACCTGTCGAGGTACCAATCGCAACCAATTTGTAGGACTTGCGCTTGGGCGCAGCACTGGCAACAGCCGGAGTAGGTGCCGCCGCAGGACGGGCCAAGGTGCTGGTGGTCGCAGGGCGAGCCGCTGGCTTGGTTTGCGTAGCAGATGTCGCGGCAGGCGCAGCCACGGGTGATGGGCTCAGGCTGCGACGGTTGCTGCGGGCAATGGTGTGAATTTTCTCGCAGAGCAGCTGTTTGACCCGCTCCGGATTGCGCGAAATATCCTCGAAATTCTTCGGCAGGAAATCCACCGCACCGGCTTCCAGCGCATCTAGGGTAACCCGGGCGCCCTCGTGGGTCAGCGAGGAAAACATCAGCACCGGCGTCGGACAGCGCTGCATGATGTTACGCACGGCCGTGATGCCATCCATCATCGGCATCTCGTAGTCCATGGTAATCACGTCGGGCTTGAGCGCCTGCGCCTGCTCGATGGCTTCACGGCCGTTAGTGGCGGTGCCGATCACCTGAATATTCGGATCGGCTGAAAGAATTTCCGACACGCGCCGACGAAAAAAGCCGGAGTCATCAACCACCAACACCTTAACAGCCATAAACACTCCTAAACGGCGCAACAGACACCTGCGCCGCTAACAATCAGATACGCCGTGCGTAGCGTTTGAGCATGCTCGGCACGTCAAGAATCAGGGCAATACGTCCATCACCGGTGATGGTCGCGCCCGACATGCCTGGAGTGCCCTGCAGCATTTTGCCCAGCGGCTTGATCACCACTTCCTCCTGGCCGACCAGTTGATCGACCACGAAGCCAATGCGTTGGCTGCCGACGGTGAGAATCACCACATGGCCCTCGCCCTGCTCTACATGGGCGGCACTGCCAATCAGCCAGCGTTTGAGGTAGAACAGCGGCAAGGCCTTGTCACGCACGATCACTACTTCCTGGCCGTCGACCACATTGGTCCGCGACAGGTCGAGGTGGAAGATTTCGTTGACGTTGACCAGCGGGAAGGCGAACGCCTGATTAGCCAGCATCACCATCAGCGTCGGCATGATCGCCAGGGTCAGTGGCACCTTGATGATGATCTTCGAGCCTTGGCCCTTGACCGAAAACACGTTGACCGTGCCATTAAGCTGGGAAATCTTGGTTTTCACCACGTCCATGCCCACACCGCGGCCGGACACATCGGAAATCTCGGTTTTGGTCGAGAAGCCCGGGGCGAAAATCAGGTTGTAGCATTCAAATTCGTTGAGGCGGTCGGCCGCATCCTTGTCCAGCAGGCCTTTCTCCACGGCCTTGGCACGCAGCTGATCGGCATCCATACCTTTGCCGTCATCGGAAATCGACAGCAGGATATGGTCGCCCTCTTGCTCGGCGGACAGTATCACCTTGCCGCCGCGCGGCTTGCCCGAGGCCTCGCGCTCCTCTGGCATTTCGATACCGTGGTCGACCGCATTGCGCACCAAGTGCACCAGCGGATCGGCCAGCGCCTCGACCAGGTTCTTGTCGAGGTCGGTTTCTTCGCCGACCAACTCCAGATTGATCTCTTTCTTCAGCTGGCGCGCCAGGTCGCGAACCAGGCGCGGGAAGCGCCCGAAGACCTTCTTGATTGGCTGCATGCGGGTTTTCATCACCGCCGTCTGCAGATCAGCGGTTACCACATCCAGGTTGGATACCGCCTTGGACATGGCCTCATCGCCACTGCTGGCGCCCAGACGCACCAGACGGTTACGCACCAGCACCAGTTCGCCGACCATATTCATGATTTCATCCAGCCGCGCGGTATCGACCCGCACAGTGGTTTCCGCTTCGCTGGGCGGCGCAGCCTTTTCTGCTGCAGGTGCGGCGACAGGAGGCGCAGGTGCCTTGGCCGGTTCAGCCTTCGCTGCAGGTTTAGCGGCAGGCTTGGCTGCGACTTTGGCAGGCTCCGCAGGCTTGGCTGCTGGCGCTGGCGCGGCAGGCTTGATCGCTTCAGGCTCGACAAACTTGCCTTTGCCATGCAGCTGATCAAGCAGAGCTTCGAACTCATCGTCGGTGATATCACCGCTCGGGGGGGCTGCAGGCTCAGCCTTGGCCGCTGGCGCAGCGGGTGCCGGCACAGGTGGAGGAACAAACTGGCCTTTGCCATGTAACTGATCAAGCAGCGATTCGAACTCATCATCGGTGATTTCATCACCGGAGGCTGCTATTGGCGCGGCGGCAGCTGGTGCGGCAGGAGCTGCTACAACGTCAGACGCTGCGAACTGGCCTTTGCCATGCAGCTGATCAAGCAGAGACTCGAATTCATCATCAGTGATTTCATCACTGCTGGCAGCGCTAGGCGCTGGAGCCGGGGCTTCATCCAGGGCGCCCAGCAACTGCTCGAACTCACTGTCGGTGATATCACCCGCAGCCTGTTCAGCCTCGGGCGCGGATTCAGCAGGTGCATCCTCAGACGCAACTTCATCGTTACCTGCGGGCTCAGCCAAGCGCGCCAAAGCGGCCAGCAGCTCTGGGGTAGCGGGGGTCAGATCGGTACGCTCACGCACCTCGGTAAACATGCTGTTGACGGCATCCAGTGCTTCCAGCACCACATCCATCAACGCGGAGTCGACGCGCCGCTCACCCTTACGCAGGATGTCGAAGACGTTTTCTGCGATGTGGCAGCACTCCACCAGCTCATTGAGCTGGAGAAAACCGGCACCACCTTTGACGGTATGAAACCCGCGAAAAATAGCGTTGAGCAGATTCATGTCGTCCGGGCGACTTTCCAGCTCTACCAGCTGCTCGGACAGTAGTTCAAGAATCTCGCCGGCCTCTACCAGGAAGTCCTGGAGGATTTCTTCATCGGCGCCGAAGCTCATAAGACGTGCTCCTAAAATCCCAGGCTGGAAAGCAGGTCGTCGACATCATCCTGATTGGATGCGACGTCTTCACGCTTATCGGCATGAATCTGCGGACCTTCACCATGGGAAGGCTCTTTTTGTTTTTCTTGTTCAGCGCGGAGCAACTCATGATTGTGCTCAATGCCCGCGAACTGATCCACCTGACTGGCCATCAGCACCAGCTTCAGCAGGTTGCTCTCAACCTCGGTCACCAACTGGGTTACGCGCTTGATTACCTGCCCGGTCAGATCCTGGTAGTCCTGAGCCAAGAGAATATCGTTGAGGTGACCAGATATCTTGGCGCCGTCACGCTCGCTGCGCGCGAGGAACAGCTCAACGCGTTTGGCCAGCTCACGGAAACCATCAGCGCTCATCTCGCGGCGCATAAAGCGCCCCCAGTCGGCGCTCAGGCTCTGCGCTTCATCGCTGAGGTCATTAACCAGTGGTGCGCTCTGCTCAACCAGATCCATGGTGCGATTGGCCGCTTTCTCGGTCATCGTCACTACGTAATTCAGGCGCTCAGTGGCATCGGTAATTTGCGAAACCTCAGTGGCATGCGGCACACGAGGATCAAGTTGAAAGTTGACAATGGCGTTGTGCAGCTCACGGGTGAGCTTGCCGACCTCGTGATACAGGCCACGGTCACGCGCTTTGTTGAGCTCATGTATCAGCTGTACCGCTTCACCAAAGTTGCCTTGTTCCAGGCTATCTACCAGTTGGCGAGCGTTGTGTTTCAGGGACGACTCAAGATCACCCTGAGCGGAATCTTTATGTTCCATAGCAACCTCATGGCAGACATCAGCCGTTGACCCGTTCGAAGATCTTTTCAATCTTCTCTTTCAGTACCTGGGCAGTGAACGGTTTAACTACATAACCGTTAACCCCAGCCTGGGCGGCTTCGATGATCTGATCGCGCTTGGCTTCTGCGGTAACCATCAACACCGGCAGCGTTTTCAGGCGCTCATCCGCACGCACCGCGCGCAGCAGATCGATACCCGTCATACCGGGCATGTTCCAGTCAGTCACCAGAAAATCGAAACTGCCGCTTTGCAGCATAGGCAGCGCGGTTACGCCATCATCGGCTTCCGCTGTGTTGGTGAACCCCAAGTCACGCAGGAGGTTCTTGATGATCCGTCGCATCGTTGAAAAGTCATCAACGATGAGGATTTTCATGTTCTTGTCCAAGTCGACCTCCGTACAGTCCCAAACGCACCCAGCAACCTGTATGCGCTTTTAATCGTGAAACCGGCCTAGCGTTAGCGAATGCTGTTCAATGTGCGCGCCACTCGCCCAAACGAGCGCGTAAACGAGCGGCACACTGACTGTGTAGTTGGCTTACACGTGATTCGCTAACCCCCAACACCTCGCCGATCTCTTTAAGATTCAATTCTTCATCGTAATATAGCGCTAACACTAGGCGCTCGCGCTCCGGCAGGTTGGCAATGGCATCCGCCAGGGCCGCCTGAAAGCGTTCATCTTCCAGATCACGAGAAGGTTCGAGGTGGTTGCTGCCAGCGTCTTCACCCAGCCCACCATGCTCGCCGTCCTGCAACAGGTCGTCGAAACTGAACAGGCGGCTGCCTAAAGTGTCGCCAAGAATGCCGTAGTAATCCTCGAGACTCAATTGGAGTTCGGCCGCAACCTCTTGATCTTTAGCGTCTCTGCCAGTTCTGGCCTCAATTTTTCTAATCGCGTCGCTGACCATGCGGCTATTGCGATGCACCGAACGTGGCGCCCAGTCACCTTTGCGCACCTCATCGAGCATGGAGCCGCGAATGCGAATACCGGCGAATGTCTCGAAACTGGCGCCTTTGCTGGAGTCGTATTTTTTTGACGCTTCGAGCAGGCCGATCATCCCGGCCTGGATCAAGTCGTCGACCTGCACATTGGCCGGCAGACGGGCCAGCAGGTGATAGGCAATGCGTTTGACCAAGGGCGCGTAGCGCTCGATCAACTGGTGCTGGGAATCCTGCGCCTGCGCCTTGCTATACATACGAAGTCCAGAGGCTGCTGTCATATGGCCGTGTCTGCGATCGGTTGCTGCACCAGACGCTCAACGAAAAACTCCAAATGACCGCGCGGGTTGGCCGGTAACGGCCAGGCGTCGACTTTCTGGGCTATCGCCTTGAACGCCAGCGCGCACTTCGAGCGCGGGAAGGCTTCATAGACCGCACGCTGCTTCTGCACGGCCTTGCGGACTGACTCGTCGTAAGGCACTGCACCTACATACTGCAGGGCAACATCGAGAAAGCGGTCAGTCACTTTAGTCAGCTTAGCAAAGAGGTTGCGACCTTCCTGCGGGCTGTGGGCCATATTGGCCAATACGCGAAAACGATTCATGCCGTGATCGCGGTTGAGCAGCTTGATCAGCGCGTAGGCGTCGGTAATCGAGGTTGGCTCATCACACACCACCACCAGCACTTCCTGGGCAGCGCGGACAAAGCTGACCACGCCATCGCCGATACCTGCCGCGGTGTCGATAATCAGCACATCGAGGTTATCGCTGATATCACTGAAGGCCTGGATCAGCCCGGCATGCTGCATGGGCGACAGCTGCACCATGCTCTGGATACCCGAGGCGGCCGGCACGATACGAATGCCACCTGGCCCCTGCAGCAGCACATCACGCAGTTCGCACTCGCCACTGATGACGTTTTCCAGGGTGCGTTTGGCGCTCAGGCCAAGCAGCACATCGACGTTGGCCAAGCCCAGGTCAGCGTCCATCAGCATCACCCGGCGCCCCAGATCAGCCAGGGCCAAAGCCAGGTTCACCGAGACGTTGGTCTTACCGACGCCACCTTTGCCGCCGGTCACCGCAATCACCTGTACGGGATGCATACCCATATTTTCTACACACCTTGTCTAACTTCGACTGGAGCCACTTGGCCGGCTAAGCACGGTTCAATCCCAACAGCCTGGCGCTTAACTGACGCGTCGTGCGGGTTGCTGGTAAAGGCCGGCAAACATCTCCGCCATCGTATCCTCGCTTGGATCTTGGGTCGCCTGCAGCCCTACGGCCCGGCTCACCAACTGATGACTGCGGGGTATCTGCAGATCATCGGGAATGCGTGGCCCATCAGTGAGATAGGCTACCGGTAGACGCTGGCTAATAGCCAGTCCTAAAACCTCACCCAGGCTGGTGGCTTCATCTGCTTTGGTCAGGATGCAGCCAGACAAGCCGCAACGCTTATAACTATGGTAGGCGGCTTTCAGCACTTGGCCCTGGCTGGTGGCCGCCATTACCAGATAATTTTTTGCGTTGACGCCACGGCTGGCCAGGGTTTCCAGCTGCATGCGCAGGGCTGGATCGTTGGCTGGCAGGCCGGCGGTATCGATCAGCACCACACGTTTGCGCGCCAGCGGAGCCAGGGCCTGGGTCAGCGACTGACCCGGGTCGACCAGGGTCACCGGGACATTGAGAATGCGCCCCAAGGTTTTAAGTTGTTCCTGGGCGCCAATGCGATAGCTGTCCAGGCTGACCAGGGCGATATGCTGCGCGCCGTACTTGAGCACGTAACGCGCGGCCAGCTTGGCCAGAGTAGTGGTTTTGCCCATGCCAGCCGGGCCAACTAGGGCGATCACGCCGCCCTCTTCCATCGGTTCCTGCTTCGGCGTTTTGATCGCGTGGGCCAGATGCGCCAGCAACATGCGCCAAGCCTGACGGGGTTCGGTCACGGTGCTGACACGTTCCAGCAGCGCTTTCGACAATTCGGCCGACAGCCCCATGCGCTGCAGACGACGCCACAGATTGGCTTGCTGCGGACGACGGGTCTGCAACTGGCCCCAGGCAATCGAGCCCAGCTGCACTTCAATCAATTCACGCAGGCCGTGCAACTCGAAGCGCATAGCATCCAGGGCGCGCTGATCGGTTGCTGCAGCAGGCGCAGCCTGCGATTTGCGCATCACGGCCGCCAAGCTGTCAGCAGGCATGCTGTCGGCAGCGCCAAACAGCTGGCGGTCCTTACCGGCATCCACCTGGGTGCGGGTGGTCAGCTCGGCCTGGGCCGTGGCGATTTTCGCCTGGGTCTTGCGCAGCTCGGCTTCCAGCGCCGGGTTGGGCTGACGGGCCGGTGCAGCAGGCACCTGATAATCCAGCGCGGCGGTCAGCTCGACACCGCCGGCAACCCGGCGATTGCCAATGATCGAGGCATCGGCACCCAGCTCATCACGCACCAGCTTCATGGCGGTACGCATATCGGCGGCGAAAAAGCGTTTGACCTGCATGGCCTGTAACCTCGGTTAGTTCTGCCCCACCGTCGCAACGATGGTGACCTGCTTGTTATCCGGAATTTCCTGGTATGCCAGTACATGGATACTCGGAACCGCCAGCCGCGCGAATCGCGAGAGCATCGCCCGGACCGGACCGGCCACCAGCAGTATCACTGGTTTGCCGAGCATCTCCTGGCGCTGCGCCGCTTCCACCAGGGAACGCTGCAGCTTCTCGGCCATGCCAGGCTCCAGGAGGATGCCCTCCTCGGAGCCTTGACCGGCCTTCTGAATACTGTTGAGCAATATCTGTTCCAACCTGGGCTCCAGGGTAATCACAGGCAGCTCCAGCTCTAGTCCCACAATGCTTTGCACAATTGCGCGGGCCAACGCGACGCGCACCGCTGCCACCATCGCGGCGGGATCTTGACTCTTCACCGCGACATTGGCGATGGCTTCGGCGATGGTGCGGATATCGCGTACCGGCACCTGCTCCTGCAGCAGGCTCTGCAGCACCTTGAGCAGGGTCGACAGAGAAATCATCCCCGGCACCAGTTCCTCGGCCAGCTTCGGCGAGCTCTTTGCCAGCAGCTGCATCAACTGCTGCACTTCCTCATGCCCGAGCAGCTCGTGGGCATGCTTATGCAGCACTTGGTTGAGATGGGTGGCAACCACGGTGCTGGCGTCCACCACGGTGTAACCGAGGGACTGCGCCTGATCGCGCTGAGTCGGGTCGATCCACACCGCTTCCAGACCAAATGCCGGGTCTTTGGCGGCGATGCCGTTGAGCGGGCCGAACACCTGACCGGGGTTGATCGCCAGTTCACGATCCGGATACACCTCGGCCTCGGCCACGCTAACGCCCATAAGGGTCAGGCGATAAGCATTGGGCTGCAGATCAAGGTTGTCGCGGATATGCACCGAGGGCATGAGAAAGCCCATCTCCTGAGAGAGCTTCTTACGCACGCCCTTGATCCGCGCCAGCAGCTGGCCACCCTGATTACGGTCAACCAGCGGAATCAGCCGGTAACCCACTTCCAGGCCAACCATATCCACCGGCGTTACGTCGTCCCAGCCGAGTTCCTTGACCTCCTGGGCCTTCTGCGCCGGCAGCAGCTCTTGCTGGCGCTGCACTTCCTTGATCTCGTTTTCCTTGGTCGCACGCTGCTTGTTGGCAATCCAATAGGCGGCGCCGGCAGCCACCAGGCCCAGGCTGATAAAGGAGAAATGCGGCATGCCGGGCACCAGGCCCATGGCGATCATCACCGCAGCCGTCACCGCCAGCGCGCGTGGCGAGGCGAACATCTGCCGATTGACCTGCGCGCCCATGTCTTCGGAGCTGGACACCCGCGTAACCATGATCGCTGCGGCAGTCGACAGCAGCAGCGAAGGAATCTGCGCCACCAGACCGTCACCGATAGTCAGCAGGGTGTAGATGCGGCCCGCGTCGGCGAAACTCAGGTCATGCTGGAAGATGCCGATGGCGATGCCACCGATCAGGTTGATAAACAGAATCAGCAGGCCGGCAATCGCATCGCCGCGGACGAACTTGCTGGCACCGTCCATGGAACCGTAGAAGTCGGCTTCCTGAGAAACTTCGCTGCGGCGCTTCTTGGCTTCGCCCTGGTCGATAAGACCGGCGTTCAAGTCGGCATCGATGGCCATCTGCTTACCGGGCATGGCGTCCAGGGTGAAACGCGCGCTGACTTCGGAGATGCGCCCGGCACCTTTGGTGACCACCACGAAGTTGATGATCATCAGGATGGCGAACACCACGATACCGACCACGTAGTTGCCGCCGATTACCACCTCACCGAAGGCCTGGATCACCTTACCCGCGGCGTCGTGACCGTCCTGACCGTTGAGCAGTACCACCCGAGTGGACGCGACGTTAAGCGCCAGACGCAGCAAGGTTGCCGCCAGCAGAATGGTTGGGAATACCGCGAAATCCAGCGGGCGCAGGGCGTAGATCGCCACCAGCAGGACGACGATCGACAGGGCAATACTGAAGGTAAACAGCACATCGAGGAGAAAAGGCGGAATCGGCAGCATGACCATGCCGAGCATGACCAGCAGCAACAGTGGGATGCCCAGATTGCCCTGCTTCAACCCCGACAGGTTGCTGCGCACATCACCGATCATTTGCGAGCGATCTATTGCCACACCACTACCCCAGCCAATTCAATCTTTTGACGCGAATCGCGCCTTTGGGGAGGGTTTTGCAAGAAGCTGTCCAACTTTGCCCGGCCAAGCCAAACAACAGTTAACCCAGCTAAAACGGCACTCGCCGTCACTCGTCGCGGCGTAAATCCGGCGGGATTGGCACATCAGGCAGCGGCCCCGGGCGCTTGCCCTTGCCTGCCTGGTACTGGCGCAGCTGATAGACGTAAGCCAGCACCTGGGCAATCGCCAGGTACAGGCCCGCAGGAATTTCCTGGTCCAGCTCGGTGGAATAGAACACCGCCCGCGCCAGGGCTGGCGACTCCAGCACCATGACCTTGTGCTCATTGGCGATTTCACGAATCTTCAGGGCGGTGAAGTCGCCACCCTTGGCTAACAACACCGGCGCACTGCCCTTGGCCGGGTCGTACTTCAACGCCACGGCAAAGTGCGTCGGGTTGGTGATGACCACGTCGGCGTCAGGTACCGACTGCATCATGCGCCGCTCGGCCATTTCACGTTGCAGCTGGCGAATGCGCTGTTTGACCTCGGGCTTGCCCTCGCTGTCCTTGTACTCGTCACGCACTTCCTGCTTGGTCATCATCAGCTTCTGTTTGCTGCTCCAGAGCTGGAATGGCACATCCACGGCGGCAATCAGAATCAAGCCGCAAGACATCCACAACGCGCTCCAGCCCACCACAGTCGCCGAGTGCAAAATCGCTGATTCTATTGGCTCATGAACAATCGCCAGCAGATCGTCCTGCCAGGCCGACAGCACCGCAACGCCCACCAGCAGAATCAGGGTGAACTTGGCCAAAGCCTTAAGCAGCTCAACCAATGCATCGGTAGAGAACATGCGCTTGAGCCCAGCCAAGGGATTCATTCGACTCAGCTTGGGCGCCATGGCTTCGGCAGAGAACAGCCAGCCACCGAGAGAAATCGGCCCCACAATCGATACGATCAGTAGCAGCACGAACAGCGGAAACAAGGCTTCCAACGCAATCTGTCCAGAAGCCGCCAGCCACAGCGCCATGCTGCGCTCATCCATGATCACGTCACGGGGGAGCGAGAAATTGCCACGCATGATGTCGAGCATGGAATTGGCCATGCTGCCGCCGAAAGCCAGCAGGCCACCGAAACCACCAAGGGTTACTGCCAGAGTATTAAGCTCTTTGGAGCGGGCAATCTGGCCCTTCTCACGGGATTCGCGTAGGCGTTTCTCCGTGGGCTCCTCGCTTTTATCTGCACCACTCTCGGACTCGGCCATGGCTTAACTCGCCCTCGCCATTTCACGAAGAAACTGCAGGGCCTCAGTAGCAAATACCTGGTATTGCGCAAGGATATCGGTCATGCCGATCCAGACGATGACCATGCCCATCACCAACGTCAGCGGAAAACCGATGGAGAAGATATTCAACTGCGGCGCGGCGCGGGTCATCACCCCGAATGCCAGGTTGATCACCAATAACGCGGTAATCGCCGGCAATACCAGAAGCAGAGCCGCCCCCAGCACCCAACCCAGTTTATTGGCAATTTCCCAGTAGTTTTCCACCAAAAAGCCACCGCCAACCGGCAGGGTGAAAAAGCTCTCGGTCAGCACTTCGAACACCACCAGATGGGCGTTCATGGCGAGAAACAGCAAGGTCACCAGAATCATGAACAACTGACCGATCACTGGTACAGAAATACCGTTAGCCGGGTCAACCATGGAGGCAAAACCCAGACCCATTTGCATGGCGACGATCTGCCCGGCAATCACGAAAACCTGGAAGAACAGCTGCAGAACAAAGCCCAGCATCATGCCAATCAGAATCTCCTGGGCGATCCAGATAAACGCCTGCACGCTGATCGCATCGATCACCGGCATCGGCGGCAGGGTCGGCATGATCACCAGACAGATAGCCAACGCCAGATACAGGCGCACTCGCGCCGAAACCAGCTGGGTGCCGATGATCGGCATAAACATCAGCAGCGCTGCAATGCGAAACAGCGGCAGCAAAAAGCTGCCCACCCATGCGCCGATCTGCTCGTTGCTTAGCTCGAACATGTCAGCCGATCAGCATCGGAATGTTCATGATCAGGGTCTCGGTATACTCCATCAGCTCGCGCACCAGCCAGGGGCCAGCAAAAATCAGCACCAACAGGATCACCAACAACCTCGGCAAGAAACTCAGGGTCTGCTCGTTGATTTGAGTGGCAGCCTGAAACATAGCCACCAACAAGCCAACAATCAGGCTGGGAACAACCAGAATCCCCACAATCATGGCCGTCAGCCACAAGGCATCACGCACCAGATCGACAGCCACTTCAGGAGTCATGGCTAAGTGCCTCCAAAGCTGGCGGCCAGGGTGCCCATGATCAGCGCCCAGCCATCAATCAGCACAAACAGCATGATCTTGAACGGCAGGGAAATGATCAGCGGCGAGAGCATCATCATCCCCATCGCCATCAGAATACTGGCGACCACCATGTCGATGATCAGAAACGGGATAAAGATCATAAAGCCGATCTGGAAGGCAGTTTTCAGCTCGGAGGTGACAAACGCCGGTACCAGAATGGTCAGCGGTGCATCTTCCGGGGTAGCGATGTCGGTGCGCTTAGACAGGCGCACAAACAGTTCCAGATCGCTCTCACGGGTCTGCGACAGCATAAAGTTCTTGATCGGCCCTTCGGCCTTGAGGATCGCTTCCTGTGCCGGCATCTGCTCGTTCAGATAGGGCTGCAGCGCCTCGCGGTTAATCTGATCGAACACCGGCGCCATGATAAACATGGTTAGAAATAGCGCCAGGCCGACCAGAATCTGGTTCGACGGTGTCTGCTGCAGCCCCAGGGCCTGACGCAGAATCGAGAAAACGATGATGATCCGGGTAAAGCTGGTCATCAGCATGACAAACGCTGGAATAAAGCTCAGCGCGGTCATGATCAGCAGAATCTGCAGGCTGACCGAATACTCCTGCTGCCCAGCCGTGTCAGTGCTCAGGGTGATTGCCGGGATCGACAGCGGGTTGCTGCCCGATTGAATCAACGTACTGGCCGTCGGCGTATCTGCGGCGAACGCAAGCGAAGCCCCTAGGCTAAAAACCAATACCAGCAGCAAACGCAGCATCACGACTTGTCCTTCTGATCCTTGCCCAAAAGCTCCATCAAACGCTGGGCAAACTCGCTCGAGGCCGGCTCAGAATCCGGCAGATGCACCGGTTCTTTCAGCACATGCAATGAAGTGATGGTGCCCGGTGTCAGCCCCAACAGCACCTGCTCGCTGCCCACCTGCACCAGCACCAGGCGATCACGCGGCCCCAGGGCCTGGGTTGCCACCACCTTGATCACCTGCCCGCCGCGCGGCACGATCTGCTGCACCCGGCGCATCAACCAGGCCAGGAGAAAGATCAAACCGATCACCAGCAGCAGGCCCAGCAACAACTGCACAAGTTGCCCGCCCATGCCCGCACCGGCAAGTGGTGCGGCCGCTTGCGCTGCAGGTTCGGCAGCGGTTGCGGCAAGAGGTAGAACCAGGCCCAGCAGAAGGGTTCTATGCATGGTTAGCGCAGCTTCTTGATGCGTTCGCTTGGGCTGATCACGTCAGTCAGGCGGATACCGAACTTCTCGTTCACCACCACCACTTCGCCGTGGGCAATCAGGGTGCCGTTGACCAGTACATCCAGCGGCTCACCGGCCAGACGATCCAGTTCGATCACCGAGCCCTGGTTAAGCTGCAGCAGGTTACGGATGGTGATATCGGTATTACCGACTTCCATGGAAATCGACACCGGGATATCCAGGATCACATCCAGGTTC
>JBIHZW010000255.1:0-5418 GCA_044240245.1 Pseudomonas sp.
ACCTGTTGGTACTGGTGGGCGACGTTGAGCAGGCGGCCTTCCTGGAAGTAAGGGGCGAGCAGTTGCACACCGACCGGCAAACCATCGACGAAGCCGGCAGGCATCGACAGGCCGGGGATGCCGGCGAGGTTGGCGGTGATGGTGTAGATGTCTTCCAGGTAGGCGGCGACCGGATCGTTGTTCTTCTCGCCCAGTTTCCAGGCCAGGTTTGGCGTGGTTGGGCCGAGAATTACGTCGACGTCATTGAAAGCTGCGACGAAGTCGTTCTTGATCAGCCGGCGGATCTTCTGTGCTTTCAGGTAGTAGGCGTCGTAGTAGCCGGCGGACAGCGCGTAGGTGCCGACCATAATGCGGCGTTTAACCTCGGCACCAAAGCCTTCACCGCGGGAGCGCTTGTACAGGTCTTCGAGGTTGACCGGGTTCTCGCAGCGGTAGCCGAAGCGCACGCCGTCGAAGCGCGACAGGTTGGAGCTGGCTTCGGCCGGGGCGATTACGTAGTAGGCGGGAATCGCGTGCTGCATATTCGGCAGGCTGATTTCCTTGACGCTGGCGCCGAGCTTTTTCAGCTCTTCGACAACAGCCATGACCTTCTCACCGATACGTGCATCCAGACCCGCGCCGAAGTATTCCTTCGGTAGGCCGATGCGCAGGCCATTCAGCGGTTGGCTGAGGGCGGCCAGGTAGTCGTCAACCGGCTGATCGACGCAGGTCGAGTCCTTGGCATCAAAGCCGGCCATGGTTTGCAGCATCAGTGCGCAGTCTTCGGCGGTGCGGGCCAGTGGGCCGCCCTGATCGAGGCTGGAGGCGTAGGCGATCATGCCCCAGCGCGAAACTCGGCCGTAGGTCGGCTTGATCCCGGTGAGGTTGGTCAGCGCTGCCGGTTGGCGGATCGAGCCGCCAGTGTCGGTGCCGGTGGCTGCAGGCAGCAGACGTGCAGCAACAGCTGCAGCCGAACCGCCGGAAGAACCGCCGGGTACGCGGGTCAGGTCCCAGGGATTTTTCACCGCGCCGTAGTGGCTGGATTCGTTGGCCGAGCCCATGGCGAATTCGTCCATGTTCAGCTTGCCCAAGGTCACAGCGCCGGCGCTGGCGAGCTTGTCGACCACGGTGGCGTTATACGGGGCTTTGAAACCGGTAAGGATTTTCGAGCCGCAGCTGGTCAGTACGTCCTGGGTGCAGAACAGGTCCTTGTGGCCGATCGGTGCGCCGAGCAGGGCGTCGCTCTCACCAGCCGCGCGGCGCGCGTCGGCCGCTTTGGCCTGGTTCAGGGCCAGCTCCTCGGTAACGGTGATAAAGCTGTTGAGCTGCGGGTCGAGTTGGGCGATACGCGCCAACAGGCTGCGGGTCAGTTCTTCGGCGGAAAACTGCTTGTCGGCGAGTCCGCGGGCGATCTCGGCCAGGGTAAATTGATGCATGGCTAGGCTTTTTCCCTTACTCGATGACTTTCGGAACCAGATACAGGCCGTTTTCCACGGCCGGGGCGATGGCCTGATAGGCCTCGCGCTGGTTGCGTTCGGTGACCTGGTCGGCGCGCAGGCGCTGAGTGGCTTCCAGCGGGTGAGCCAACGGCTCGATGCCGTCGGTATTGACTGCCTGCATCTGATCAATCAGGCCGAGAATGTTGTTAAGGGTCTCGGTAGTACCCGGGATATCGGCTTCATTCAGGCCCAGTCGAGCCAGATGAGCGATTTTTTCCACGTCGGAGCGTTCAAGCGCCATCAGGTTTCTCCCTATATAAAGCAGCGCATTTGCTGGCCGCCTTTGGAAATGTGAACGAGTCGCCATGCACGGGTGCGCAGGGAACAGATAGCGACAGGTGGCGGTCAAAGGCCGCGATGATGGGCCTTAAAGCCCGGAAAAACCGGCAATCTAACATATTGGTGCCTTGCTCAAAATCCCTGCCGTTGTTAGAGTTTGCCGCACTTTTTAGCAGCGCCTTTACCGCGCTTCGCCTTTACCCACGCGTTGCCTAGGGTCCCTATCCCATGTTCAAAAAACTGCGTGGCATGTTTTCCAGCGATCTGTCGATTGACCTGGGCACTGCCAATACCCTGATTTATGTTCGCGAGCGCGGCATCGTCCTGAACGAGCCGTCGGTCGTTGCTATCCGTACCCACGGTAACCAGAAGAGCGTGGTGGCGGTCGGAACCGAAGCCAAACGCATGCTCGGCCGTACGCCTGGCAACATTGCCGCCATCCGTCCGATGAAAGACGGCGTGATCGCCGACTTCAGCGTCTGCGAGAAGATGCTGCAGTACTTCATCAACAAGGTTCACGAAAACAGCTTCCTGCAGCCGTCGCCGCGCGTGCTGATCTGCGTACCGTGCAAATCTACCCAGGTGGAGCGCCGCGCCATCCGTGAATCGGCCCTCGGTGCCGGTGCCCGTGAAGTGTTCCTGATCGAAGAGCCAATGGCTGCTGCCATCGGTGCCGGCTTGCCGGTAGAAGAAGCCCGCGGTTCGATGGTCGTCGATATCGGTGGTGGTACCACCGAAATCGCGCTGATCTCGCTGAACGGTGTGGTTTATGCCGAATCCGTCCGTGTGGGCGGCGACCGTTTCGACGAAGCGATCATCACCTACGTGCGCCGCAACTACGGTTCGCTGATCGGTGAATCCACCGCTGAGCGCATCAAGCAGGAAATCGGCACCGCTTACGCCGGTGGCGAACTGCGTGAAGTCGACGTACGTGGCCGCAACCTGGCCGAAGGCGTACCGCGCAGCTTCACCCTGAACTCCAACGAAGTGCTCGAAGCGCTGCAGGAATCCCTGGCGACCATCGTCCAGGCGGTGAAAAGCGCGCTGGAGCAATCGCCGCCAGAACTGGCTTCCGACATCGCCGAGCGTGGCCTGGTGCTCACCGGTGGTGGCGCGCTGCTGCGTGATCTGGACAAACTGCTGTCGCAGGAAACCGGCCTGCCGGTTATCGTCGCCGAAGACCCGCTGACCTGCGTTGCACGCGGTGGCGGCAAGGCTCTGGAAATGATGGATCGCCACACCATGGACTTGCTGTCCTCGGAATAAGCGCGACCGCTCCAAGTCTTGAGCTGCAAGCCGGGTTTCACCCGCTTGCAGCTTTTGTTTTGCTGCCTGACGCTGTGAGGAGCTGCCGATCAAACCGCTATTTGCCAAAGGTCCCTCGCTGGGTGTACGCCTGCTGGTGTTCACCGTGCTGTCGGCTGCGCTGATGGTGGTCGATGCGCGCTTCACTCTGTTGCAGCCGCTGCGCGCGCAGCTGGGCCTGATTGTCGAGCCGGTCTATTGGGTCGGTCGCTTGCCGGTGCGGGTTTGGGAGAGCGCGACTCAGGAACTCAGCACGCGCAACGAGCTGACCGCCGAGAACGAGAAGCTCAAGGCCGAACAGCTGATGATGCAGCGTCGCCTGCAGAAGCTCGCCGCCCTTACCGAGCAAAACGTGCGTCTGCGCGAGCTGCTCAACTCGGCCGCCCTGGTCGACGACGAAGTGCTGGCCACCGAGCTAATCGGTATCGACCCCAACCCTTTTACTCACCGCATCCTGATCGACAAGGGTGAAAAAGACGGCGTTGTTCTAGGCCAACCGGTACTGGATGCGCGCGGCCTGATGGGCCAGGTGGTCGAGGTCATGCCCTACACCTCGCGGGTACTGCTGCTGACGGACACCACCCACAGCATTCCCGTGCAGGTCAATCGCAATGGCCTGCGCGCCATCGCCAGTGGCACCGGTAACCCGGAGCGATTGGAATTGCGGCATGTCGCCGATACGGCGGATATCAAGGAAGGCGATCTGCTGGTCAGCTCCGGCCTCGGCCAGCGGTTCCCGGCCGGTTATCCGGTGGCCATGGTTTCCGAAGTGATCCACGACTCCGGTCAGCCCTTTGCGATTGTCCGTGCGGTGCCCACGGCTACGCTAAACCGCAGCCGCTATATGCTGCTGGTGTTTACCGATCCGCGTACGCCGGAAGAGCGCGCCACCGAGTCGGCGCAGGCTCAGGAAGCTCTGGATCGTGAAATTCTGCAGCAGGCGCAACCCGCGCAACCTGCGGCCGACGCGCCAGTGGCGCCCGCCAATCCGCCGGAGGCAGCGCAATAATGGCCGCACGTGCAAATAATATTTGGGTGGTCTGGCTGACGTTCGCTCTGGCGCTGTTGCTCAGTGTGTCGAGCATGCCGAAATTCATGGAGCTGGGCCGGCCGCTGTGGCTGGCGCTGTTTCTGACCTACTGGGTGCTGGCCTTGCCGCATCGCGTGGGCATGACCACGGCCTGGGCCATCGGCTTATTAGCGGATGTGCTGAATGGCACCTTGCTCGGCCAGAATGCGCTGATCCTGACCCTGATTACCTTCCTGGTGCTGACCCTGCATCAGCGTTTGCGTATGTTCCCCATGTGGCAGCAAAGCACCGTGCTGCTGGTGGTGTTCGGCCTGGCGCAACTGGTGCAGCTGTGGCTGAACGCCTTGACGGGCAGCCGTCCGCCAACTCTGGCGTTTGTCTTACCGGCCTTGGTCAGTGCCTTGCTCTGGCCCTGGGTTTGCACCTTGCTACGCGGTCTGCATCAGCGTCTGGGCGTCAATTAAGCACGGCCGCTGGGCCTTGGGTTTATCCGACAGGGAGAAGTCAGCATGGCCACCCTCTATCTCGCCTCCGGATCGCCGCGTCGGCGTGAACTGCTGACGCAAATTGCGGTGCCCTTCCTCACGCAAATCGCCCCCATCGATGAAAATGCATTGCCAGGTGAGTCGCCAATCTCCTATGTAGAGCGTCTGGCTCGCGCCAAGGCGCAGGCTGGGCTGGCTGCATTGAGCGATACTGTGGATGCCGTGGTGCTCGGCGCCGATACGGCGGTGGTGCTCGATGGGCGGATTCTTGGCAAGCCTGCCGACCGCGACGATGCGTTGGCGACTTTGAGTGCTCTGTCCGGGCGTAGCCATCAGGTGCTGACGGCCGTGGCGCTGGTCAGTCGCGAACGGCTGGAGTCGCGGGTGGTCACAAGCCAGGTAACCTTCCGCCCGTTGAGTCAGGCCGAAATCGAGGCCTACTGGGCCAGCGGTGAGCCGCAGGACAAGGCTGGGTGTTACGGTATTCAGGGTCTGGCGGCGGTGTTTGTCAGCCAGTTGCAAGGCAGTTATTCGGCGGTGGTGGGTTTGCCGCTGTGTGAAACTGCCGCGTTACTCGCAGAATTTGCTATTCCGTGCTGGCAGTCGCTGCCAGATCACAGTCAAGAGGTTGCGGGTCGCGGGTGAGTGACCGCCATTATCGGCGCAGTCCCTGGGCTTTCAGCTTTATCTCAGAAGAGATGAGCGCATGAGTGAAGAGATCCTGATCAACATCACGCCGATGGAATCGCGCGTGGCGGTGGTGGAAAACGGCGTACTGCAGGAAGTGCACGTCGAGCGCACGCAGAAGCGGGGCATCGTCGGCAATATCTACAAGGGCAAG
>JBIHZW010000256.1:0-5411 GCA_044240245.1 Pseudomonas sp.
CCGGCCCAGTGGCCCGGCAACCATTGATAGTTGATATCGGCCAGCAGGTGCAGGCGTTCTTCGTCCTGGGGCGCCAGGTCGTCGAGGTCGGTGCGGTAGTCGCTGAAACGTTGTGCGATCCCGGCATGGGCAGTCAGCAGGGTGGTGTCGAAGTTCCAGCGCAGCGCTTCGATATTGCTGTCCCACCACAGGCCGTCGGCGCTGCGCAGTTTCTGCCGGCCGAGGCGCAAGGATTCGCCGGGGTAGGCGGTGAGGCCGCTGTAGTCGACCCAGAATTCGTGCAGGGCGAGGAACTTGTCATCGCGGGTGCGCGCATCGTTGGGATCGAAGGTGGTCGATTCGCTGGGGTTGGACTCGATCACATCGGTGGCCAGAAACGCTTCGCCCAGCAGGTAGGCGCTCCAGCTGCCACTCAGGCCATAAACCCAGGGCCGTACGCTGATACCGGCGCCATTGAAGTCGCCACCGTCACGGGTGCCCAGGTCCTGATCATCCAGGGCTTGGGCGGTGAGTTTCATATTCACCCCGCTGGACAAGCCAGGCGGCGGGGGCGCGGCGATCAGCAGCGGGCTGCCGAGCAGGCTGGCCGCGAACAGCATTAAAGCCGGAGTGTGTTTGTGTGGGGTCATAGCGATTTCTGCCTCGAGACTGCGGCGTGGCTTAGGCTGAACGATTGCGCGCCACGGGCTTCGAGCTCGCGGGCGAGCAAGGCCTGGGCCTGAGTTTTTTCGGCGGGTTGCAGTTGGCTGGCCAGGCGCTCCACCAGCACCTGGCCATAGGCCAGACCGTGCTGCTGGGCGAGCAGGGCGAAGCTGTAGGCGTAGACCCGGTTGATCTTCACGCCACGGCCATCGCCGAACAGCTGGGCCAAGGCCAGGTCGGCCGTCACGTCACCGCGGCGAGCAGCGAGCAGCAGGTGCTCCAGGCTCTTTTGCGGATCGATTTCGCCCAACTGGCCGCTGGCGTACAGCTTGCCGAGGGTTAAATGCGCCTTCGGTTGATCGACAGCGGCCTGCAGCAGGTAGCGCTCGGCGGCCTGTGGGTCGGCGGGTAGCTCGCGGCCCTTGATCAGCAGTTGCCCCAGGAGTAGTCCGGCCCGCGTCGAGCCGGCGTCCACACCCTGTTGCAGGTAAGCGCGCAGCGCTTGCTCATCGCCCAGCTCGGGATTGCGCACGAGCAATTCACCGAGGCTGTGCCAGGCGTCCGGGTAGACCTCGGTGATGCTCAGGTACAGGCTTTCTGCGCTTTTCGGCGCGGGCTGGCCCAGGCTGCTGTCGGCCAATACCTTGGCCACGGCCTGGATGCGCTCGGGCGGTAGCAGGGCGCGCTGGTAGTCGCTTTGCAGGCGTTCCAGCAAGGCTTGCTGTTTGTCCTGATTACCCTGGATCTGATAGATGCTGGCCAGCTCGACATAGCACTCGCTGACCTGGGCCAACCAGCGTTCGCAGGTGGCCTGGATTTCCTCGAGGTGCTGGTTGTAGTCGCCACGGGCGCGGTACAGCTGGATCTTGCCCAGTTGCGCCTCGCCAATACCCTGGTTTTGCCACTGCGTCAGTTGCGCTTCCAGTGCCGGATCGCCCAGCTGCTGCGGGTCTTGCAGTTGCACGCGCACCCAGGGCAACAGCGCGCTGTTGTCGCCGTCGGCCATGGCCTGGCGCAGCAGGCGCGTGGCTTCGGCCCGTTCTGCTGGGCTGTTTGGCGTTTTGCTGGCCAGCCATTTGCCCAGGCGCGGTGCGGCCAGCGGCGATTGCCCCAGGGCCTGGCGATACAGCGCCTCGCCCTGGGCCTGCTGCTGCGCCGATGCGCTGCGAATCAGCACATCAGCCAGGCCGATCTGCGCCTCGACATAGCCGAGCTCGGCGAGCGGGCGAAAGTTCGCCTCCGCCGCGCTCAGGTCGCCGCCGGCCTTGGCCTGCTTGGCCAGGTCCAGGTCGGGCAGGCTGCCGGCGCAACCGCTCAGCAGGCCCAGACCGAGCAGGGGGCCGGTTAAGGCCGCGCGCTTCATTTGCCGATCGCCACGGTGGTGGTGCTCCACAGACCACCCAGCGGCTGGATGCGTACATCCACTGGGCGTTTGGACAGGGCGATGTCCAGGGTCTCGGTTGGGGTGATGATCACCCGGATATCCGAGGCCAGACCGCCATCTTGCAGCACCATGCTGCTGATGGTGCCGCTGCGTGGGCTGTGTTCGCCGCCGACCAGAAAGGTCACTTCGGTGCCTGGCTGCAGTTCATCGAAAGCGCGGTAAGGGAAGCGCGCTTCGACACTGGCAACGCTGTCCACCGGGGCCAGGGTAAACACCGCAGTACCTTTGCTGGCCAGTTGGCCATCACCCACCAGTTGCTCCACCACTTTGCAATCGCAAGGGCTGGTCAGGGTGCCCTGGACGCTCTTGCTGAACAGCCGCTCGAGGTTTTCCGTGGTCATCTCGCTTTCCGGCAGCACACCCTTCAGCGCATCCAGCATGCTCGCCGAGTAGGTGGCGATAGGCGCGCCCTTGCTGACCACGGCGCCCACTTCCACCAGGCTCTGCAGGGTGCCTTCACGCGGCATCGACACGGGTTGGCCGAGGGTGCTGACCTGGGCCGAGTCGGCATGGGTGATGAAGTAGATGTCGTACAGCTGATAGAGCACGTAGCTGCAGGCGGCCACGCCAATCAGGAACACCAGCAGGCTGATGCCCATGGCCTTGATCCGTGAGAACAGGCCGCCACCGCCTTCACTTGTGCGGCTGCGCGCCTTGGTGAAGTTCTCCCGCTGCAGGGTGTTGAGCAGGTCGCCGACGTTGATCAGCTCACCGCTCATAAAACCGCTGAGGATGTGGCGCAGGGCCGAGACTTCGCGCGGACGCAGGTTGTGAAATTCGCAGCCGACGCGGTTCTCACCGAGCGAGCGCACCTGGAAGTTGATCATCATCGAGAAGCCGATGCCGTCGACCTCAAACAGCAGTTTGCCGTTGTAGTGCTTGCCTTCTACCAGCACGCCTTTCTTCGCCTCCAGGCTGAACCCGCCGGCGGACAGATCCAGCAGTGGCAGCTCCGTGGCTTTGCCTTCGGCGTTGAGGAAGCGCACCTTGGCCGGCAGTTTGAGCCGGGCGTGCTGGCGCTGGGCCTCGGCCTCATGCACCACATTGCTGTTGGTATTGCTGCTGCTTTTGATGCCGCTAACGGGGTTTACGACTGCGCTCATGATTATTTCCTTAGGTCATTAATGGTCGATCAGGGCTTAAGGTGCGGCGATGCCACGCTCGTGGCATTCACACCACCCACATCAAGGCAGCTACAAAAACGCTGGCGGCAGAGAAGGTCATGGTTCGTGACGACCAGGTGTTGAACCAGCGCTGAAAGCTCGCCAGATCCCGGTTGAGTTTGGTTTTTTGGCGGGTCCATGACTGCTGGTCGAGGCGGAAGAACACGTAGACCTTCACCATCGCGCCGACGATCTGGTTGTAATAAAGAATCAGCGGGTAGGCCGGGCCGATGCGGTGTCCGGAGGCCAGTAACAGCAGGGTCAGAATCAGGCGAGTCAGGCCGATCCAGACGATGTACAGCAGCATGTAGGCGAAGCCGTATTTGATGGTGGCGATGATCGCCACGCAGGGACCGAGCAGGCTGGTCCACATCGATACGCGCTGGTCGAACAGCACCAGGCTGGTGAAGCCGCCCAGGCGATAGACACCCAGACGCAGGGCGCGGGCGTTTTGCCGCAGGTTGTTGCCGTACCAGCGGAACATCAATTTACGGCTGGCCTTGATAAAGCTCTTTTCCGGCGGGTGCTCGACCGTGTTGATCGCTGCATCCGGCACGTAAAAGGTGTCGTAGCCCAGGCGCATCAGGCTGTACCAGCTGGACTTGTCGTCGCCGGTGAGGAACTTGAAGTTACCCAGGCGCCAATGCTGCAAGTGGTCGCTTTCTACGTCGGCGATAAAGCCCGGATCGGTGATCACCTTGGCGCGGAACACCGACATGCGCCCGGTCAGGGTCAGCACGCGTTTGTTCAACGCCATTGAGCTCATGTTGATGTGGCGCTGGGCGAAGCGCAGCTTGTGCCACTCGCTCATGACGTAGCTGCCGCGAACTTCGCAGTACTCGTTGGTGGTGAGTCCGCCGAGGTTGTCGAAGAGCTGGAAGAACGGTGCGGTCTTGCGGATCACGCCGGGGCTGAGCACGGTGTCGCCGTCGATTACCGCGACCACCGCGCGCTCGTCCGGCATGTGCCGGGAAATGGCGCGGAAGCCGTGGGCCAGGCCGTCACGCTTGCCGGTGCCGGGAATGCGCACGAAATCCAGTTTGACCTGGTCCGGCGGGTTGAGCCGGCCCCAGAGATTCTTGATCAGCAACTCATCGGACAGTTCGACGATGGAGCAGACCAGGGTGCAGGGGTAGCCGCAGTTGCTGGCCTCCTCGATCACCGAGCGGTAGACCTGGGCAGTGGTCAGCGCATCGATGCGAAAACTGGTGACCAGCAGGTACACATGGGAGGGATCGGCTGCGCTGCCAAGCGCTGTGACCTTGCGCCGGTAGTGCGGAAACACCACATAGAGAAACAGCATGCCGCGCACGTAATGCAGCGCGCCCATGGAGTAACGCCAGATGCCTACCACGCCGAGCAGCAGGATGAAGTCGCGCGACTCAGGGGTGAAGACCGTCCGCGGTAGGGCCAGTGCCAGTGCCATCAGCACCGTCAGGTATAACAGCCAGCCGCTGGCCTGGCTAAGGCTCGCTTTGAGCTTGTCCATGTGCATGTCCATATTCAGATGTGCGGGTTAGCGCCTGGGCGCGGCACTGACCTTGTGGTGCTGTGCCCAGGTGCTGCTGCAACCGTGGTTACGGCCTCGGGTTTACCAGCAGATGCCTTCGGCACCGGCGCGGGAAACCGTCGGCATAAAGCCCACCAAATCGACCACTTGCTTACCTGCCAGGGCATGATTGGCAATGCTTGCGAAGTGCTCGTCGCCGTTGCCGAGGACGATGATGTCGGCCTTGGCCACTACCGCATCGAAGTCGCTATTGAGCAACGAGGAGATATGCGGAATCTTCGATTCGATGTACTCCTTGTTGGCGCCGTAGACCCGCGCATATTCGACATTGCGGTCGAAGATGCTCAGCTCGTAACCCTTGCCGATCAGCATCTCGGCCAGCTCTACCAGCGGGCTTTCGCGCAGGTCATCGGTGCCGGCCTTGAAGCTCAAACCGAGCAGGGCGACTTTGCGTTTGTCGTAGCCGGCAATGATGTCGAAGGCGTTTTGCACCTGCACCGTGTTGCTGCGCATCAGCGAGCCGATCAGCGGCGCTTCGACGTCCAGGGAACTGGCGCGGTAGGACAGGGCACGGACGTCTTTCGGCAGGCAGGAGCCGCCGAAGGCGAAGCCGGGCTTCATGTAGTAGCGCGACAGGTTGAGTTTGTGGTCC
>JBIHZW010000257.1:0-5388 GCA_044240245.1 Pseudomonas sp.
GACCGTGCGCCTGCTGCCCAATAGCTGAGCACCTGCACCTGCCGAGTGCGTGTCGGCAGGTGCTTCTTTCTCTCCCGCGCTGTTACCACTCCCCACACCCTCCTGGCGCAACCCCGCGCCTGGGCTAGGCTTATACCCCAGCACTGCAGCGCCCGCGATGTGCCGCAGCGGAATGGCACAGTGCTTGCGTAACTTGAACATTCAAACAAGTTCCCGTCGCTCCATAGACGCGGGGCTGCGAATTCAAGCATGCAGATAACGGCCACAAGCTGCTGTCTGTTCAGAGCACAATTGGGGAGGGGTATGGCTGACCTGGCTGGGGACAAACCGTTCCTGCAATTCACCAACGTCAAGAAGACTTACGACCACAAGAATCTGGTGGTCAAGGATTTCAATCTGGATGTGGCCAAGGGCGAATTTATCACCCTGCTCGGCCCGTCCGGCTCGGGTAAAACCACCTGCCTGATGATGCTCGCCGGGTTTGAGGACGTGACCAGCGGCGAGATCCTGATCAACGGCCGCTCGGTCACCAGCATCGCGCCTTACCAGCGCAATATCGGCATGGTGTTCCAGCAGTACGCGCTGTTCCCACACATGACCCTGCGCGAAAACCTCGCCTACCCATTGAAGATCCGCAAGCAGCCCAAAGAGGTGATTCGCGCCAAGGTCGACGAGTACTTGTCGCTGGTCGAGCTGCTGGATTTCGGCAACCGTTTCCCTGGCCAGCTCTCCGGCGGCCAGCGCCAACGAGTGGCCCTGGCTCGCGCGCTGATCTTCGCCCCCGACATCGTGCTAATGGACGAACCGCTAGGTGCGCTGGACAAGAAGCTGCGCGAGCAGATGCAGTTCGAGATAAAGCGTCTGCACGAACAGCTCGGCTTCACCGTGATCTACGTGACCCACGACCAGACCGAAGCCCTGACCATGAGCGACCGCATCGCCGTGTTCAACAACGGCATCGTCCAGCAGTGCGCGCCGCCTCATGTGCTCTACGAGCGCCCGGCCAACCTGTTCGTTGCCGACTTTATCGGCGAGAGCAACAAGCTCAAGGGCGTGATCGAATCGGTCGGTTCTGAGACCGTCGAAGTGCGCCTGGACGACGGCGCCATGGTCAGTTCGCTGAAGGCCAACTGCACGGAAGTCGGCCTGCCCACCACGGTGTCGATACGCCCGGAAAAACTCACCTTTACCGACCGCCTGGGCGCCGCCGGCAATCAGGTCATGGCGCGCTTCGTCACCCGCCACTATGTCGGCGAATACATCCGCTACCACTTCGAAACCGCCGACGGCACCGAGCTGGTGGTGAAGAACATGAATGACAGCAGCGCCCCGCAACTCAGTGCCAAGGAAGAAGTCGCCCTGGCCTGGCTGCCGCAAGACAGCCAGGCCCTGGATCGCCCCGTAACAACCCCCTGACCAATAAGAAGCAATGGAGCACAGCAATGGCTAGAACACTGACCACCCGCTTTTCCACCTTCGCTTTAGCTGCCGCGCTAGGCACGGCAAGTTTCGCCGCCAGCGCCGAGGAAACCCTGACTGTAGTGTCATGGGGCGGTGCTTACGGCGCGGCCCAGCAGAAACACGTTATCGATCCATTTATGAAAGACACCGGCAACAAGGTGCTGTTCGAGGATTACACCGGCGGTGTGGCCGAGATCAAAGCCCAGGTCGAGTCCGGCAATATCCAGTGGGACGTGGTCGACTTCGAGGTGATCGACCTTGAGCGTGCCTGCTCCGAAGGCCTGCTGGAAAGCATCCCGCGCGACATCCTGCCGGCTGGTATCGACGGCGTGCCGGCCGAGAAAGACTTTATCCCCGAAGCCCTGGCCAGTGAGTGCGCGGTCGGCAATATCGTCTGGTCGGTGGTCTTCGCCTACAACGAGAAAACCATCGGCGGCACCAAGGCCGCGAGCATCACCGACTTCTTCGACACCAGCAAAATCCCCGGCAAGCGTGCCCTGCGCAAACGCCCACAGGTGAACATGGAGTGGGCGCTGCTGGCTGATGGCGTACCGCCGGCTGAAGTCTACGACGTGCTGTCCACTCCAGAAGGCCAGGCCCGTGCCTTCGCCAAACTGGACACCATCAAGAAAGATATCGTCTGGTTCGACTCCTGGTCGCAGGCCCCACAACTGCTCAACGATGGCGGCGCGGTGCTGGTGCAATCGGCCAACGGCCGCTTCTATGACGCCATCCGCCAGGAAAACAAACCTTTCGTTATCGTCTGGGACGGCCACGTCTACGACCTCGACGCCTGGGCCATCGTCAAAGGCTCGCCGAAAAAAGACCTGGCACTGAAATTCATTGCCTACGCCACTGGCTCCACCCCACTGGCCGGCATGCCGGACGTGGCCTACGGCCCGACCCGCAAATCCTCCATGCCGCTGGCCGACCAGAGCGCCGCACCGCACCTGCCGACCGCTCACCTGAGCAAAGGCATCCAGGCCGGTTCGGACTTCTGGGCTGACTACGGCGAATCCCTCGGTGAGAAATTCAACGAGTGGCTGTTGAAGTAACCCGCCATGCCCCCTCTCCTGCGGGAGAGGGGGCAGGATTTTCGGAGTAACGCCTTGTCCTCCCTCACGTCTACCGAAGCCAGCCAAGCCTCCAGCGCCCGCAACAAGAAGCGCCTCACCGCCTTTATGTTTGTCGTGCCGCTGCTGGTGTTTATCCTGCTGACCTTCGTCGCACCGATTGCCAGCATGCTCTGGCGCAGCGTCCACCACCCGACGGTGGCCGCCCTGATTCCGCTGACCCTGAGCGAGCTGCAACGCTGGGACGGCAAAGCGATTCCTGATGAGAAAACCCTGAGCGTGTTCGCCCAGGAGCTGCATAGCCTGGCCAAAGAGCGCCAGTCCGGCAAACTGGCCGAAGAGTTCAACCGCGCCTCGGCGGGTATGTCCAGCGTGGTCAAGGCCAGCGCGCGCAAACTCAGCCGACTGCAAGATGCGCAATTGCAGCAAGAGGGCGCCGACATCCTGCTCAAGTCGCACCGCAACTGGAGCAAGCCGGAAATCTGGTACGCCATCCAGCGCGCAGGCAAGCCCTACACCTATGACTACTACCTGACCGCTCTCGACCTGGAACTGCACCCCGAGCAGGGCATTCAGGTGCGCGAAGACACGCAGATCTACCTGCAGCTGTACAGCAAGACCCTGACCATGGCGCTGGTCATCACCATTTTCTGCGCGCTGCTCGGCTACCCACTGGCCTACTACCTGGCCGGCCTGCCGGAGAACCGCGCCAACCTGCTGCTGGTGCTGGTGCTGCTGCCGTTTTGGACGTCGCTGCTGGTGCGCACCACGGCCTGGATCGCCCTGCTGCAGACCAACGGGGTGATCAACTCCTTCCTGCTCGGTATCGGCGTGATCGGCCAACCCATCGAGATGCTCTACACCTCGTTCGCCACCGTGGTGGCGATGACCCATATCCTGCTGCCCTTTATGATCCTGCCGCTGTACAGCGTAATGCGCGGCATCGATCCCAGTTACCTGCGCGCGGCGCTTTCACTGGGCGCGCGGCCGATTCCGGCGTTCTTGCGCATCTATTTCCCGATGACCCTACCAGGCCTGAGCGCTGGCGCGCTGCTGGTATTTATCATCTCGGTCGGCTACTACATCACCCCGGCGCTGGTCGGCGGCACCGATGGGCAGATGATCAGCAACATCATCGCCTTCCATATGCAGCGCTCGAACAACTGGGAACTGGCCGCCGCGCTGGGCTCTCTGCTGCTCGGCCTGATCCTGCTGCTGTACTGGCTGTACGACCGTTTTGTCGGCGCCAGCAATATCAAACTGGGCTAAGGAACAGACGATGAAGATTCCCGCCTACTACGGCTTCTGGCATCACCTCGGCGCCTGGTTCTTGAAGACCAGCTCCTGGCTGGTGCTGCTGTTTCTGATTCTGCCGATCCTGGTGATCATCCCGCTGTCGTTCAACGTCGAGCCGTTCTTCAGCTTTACCGAAGGCATGCTCACCCTGCAGCCCGAGGCCTACTCACTGCGCTGGTACAGCGCCATCTTCAGCGACGACAAATGGCTGCTGGCGATCAAGAACAGCTTTCTGATCGGCATCTTCGCCACCCTGATCGCCACTGTGCTGGGTACTTGCGCGGCGGTCGGTTTGGCCCGCGACGATATGCCGATGCGCCGGCTGATCACCGCCCTGCTGCTGTCGCCGATGATCGTGCCGCTGATCATCACCGCTGCCGGGATGTTCTTCTTCTATTCCGACCTCGGTCTGGCCGGCAACTACCTCGGCGTGATCATCGCTCACGCCGCGCTGGGTACGCCGTTTGTGATCATCACCGTCACCGCTACCCTCACCGGCTTCGACTACAGCCTGGCGCGCGCCGCGCTGAACCTGGGCGCCACACCGCTGCGGGTGTTCTTCGACATCATCATGCCGCTGATCCGCCCCGGGGTAATCTCCGGTGCACTGTTTGCCTTTATCACCTCGTTCGACGAGGTGGTGGTGATCCTGTTTATGGCCGGCCCCCAGCAACGCACCATCCCCCGGCAGATGTTCTCGGGCCTGCGCGAGCAGATCAACCCAAGCATCCTGGCCATCGCCACCCTGCTGATCCTGGTGTCCATCGCCCTGCTGGTGACCATCGAACTGCTACGCCGCCGCGCCGAACGCATGCGCGGTATCGAGCTGATCGAGTAACCCCCCGACCAAGGCGTGCTCACCACCGAGCGCGCCGGCCTTCCTTGCGAGCGCGCCAAGGGATTAGAATCGGCGCTCTCCTGCCCTATCCAGGCGGACCTTGTAGCCCGGCCATGCCAGCGCCCACCCCGCGCCAGGCAGCGCCCCGGCCCGGTAAATGCGCACATGCGTTTGCCTTGGGCCTGAACCCGGCTCAACATACGCACCAACAGCCCGTTGCCCGCACAGCGTCCTCGCCTGTGCACGCGTGACCTGAATAGCCTTTGCAGGATTTATCGCCATGCCTGATTACCGCTCGAAGACCTCCACCCACGGCCGCAATATGGCCGGCGCTCGCGCCCTGTGGCGCGCCACCGGGATGAAGGACGAAGACTTCAAGAAGCCGATCATCGCCATCGCCAACTCCTTCACCCAGTTCGTGCCCGGCCACGTACACCTGAAGGACATGGGCCAGCTGGTAGCCCGCGAGATCGAGAAACACGGCGGCGTGGCCAAGGAATTCAACACCATCGCAGTCGATGACGGCATCGCCATGGGCCACGACGGCATGCTCTATTCGCTGCCGAGCCGCGAGATCATCGCCGACTCCGTGGAGTACATGGTCAACGCCCACTGCGCCGACGCCATCGTCTGCATCAGTAACTGCGACAAGATCACCCCCGGCATGCTGCTGGCCTCGCTGCGCCTGAATATCCCGGTGATCTTCGTTTCCGGCGGGCC
>JBIHZW010000259.1:0-5378 GCA_044240245.1 Pseudomonas sp.
GCGCCGATACCGCCGACCACCGCCAGTGCTCCCAGCGGCACTTCATACAGCTCGCGCCAAGGCTGGTAGGGGGTGTAGCGGTCGTAGCGGCGCGTTACGTCAAATGCCGTGACCTCGAAAGTCTTCTGTTCATGCACGCGCACACGGCGTTGTGGTAACTCCAGTACGCGTGGCTCGCCGACATCAATCTGCAGGCTGTGGTCGAGCAATTTGCGCTCGATGCGCTCCTCATGCTCGCTGCGTTGCGGCAGTTGGTTGGCGCAACCGCTGAGAAGCAGAGAGCCACCCATAAGGGTGGCGATGAGGCTGAGGGTGTTTCGCTTGAACATGATGACTCTTGCTAAAAGGGCTGAGGTCAGTGGCTGATACGGGCCTGGATAAAGCTCATGATGTCGGCGACAGGCACGGCCTGGGCGTCGGTTTCCTTGCGGCTCTTGTACTCCAGGTTGCCTTCGGCCAGGCCACGATCGCTGATTACGATGCGATGCGGGATGCCGATCAGTTCCATATCCGCGAATTTGATGCCCGGGCTGGTCTTTTTGTCACGGTCATCGAGCAGTACTTCGAAACCGGCAGCGGTCAGCTCGGCATACAGCTTGTCGGTGGCTTCGCGCACGGCATCGGTTTCGTAACGCAGCGGCACCAAGGCGATATGGAAAGGCGCCAGAGCGTCATTCCAGAGGATGCCGCGGTCATCATTGTTCTGCTCGATAGCGGCCGCCACTACGCGGGAAACGCCGATGCCATAGCAGCCCATGGTCAGGGTCACCGGCTTGCCGTTTTCGCCGAGCACCTGGCAGTTCAGCGCTTCGCTGTACTTGGTGCCCAGCTGGAAGATATGCCCAACTTCGATGCCGCGCTTGATTTCCAGGGTGCCTTTGCCATCTGGACTCGGGTCGCCAGCCAGCACGTTGCGCAGGTCGGCTACTGCCGGCAGCGGCAGGTCGCGCTCCCAGTTGACGCCGAAATAGTGTTTGTCGTCGATATTGGCGCCGGAGGCGAAGTCGCTCATCAAGGCAACCGAGCGGTCGATGACGCAAGGGATCGGCAGATTGACCGGGCCCAGCGAGCCAGGGCCTGCGCCGATGGCCGCGCGAATCTCGGCCTCGCTGGCAAATACCAGCGGGCTGGCAACCAGCTCCAAGTTGGCGGCCTTGATCTCGTTGAGTTCGTGGTCGCCGCGTACGATCAAGGCAACCAAGGTGCCTTTTTTGGCACCGTGCACCATCAGGGTCTTGATGGTTTTCTCGATGGCCAGGCCAAAGCCTTGAACCAGCGCGTCGATGGTCTTGGTGTCCGGGGTTTCAACCATGCGCA
The DNA here is from genome assembly GCA_044240245.1 of Pseudomonas sp. Classification (GTDB taxonomy): domain Bacteria; phylum Pseudomonadota; class Gammaproteobacteria; order Pseudomonadales; family Pseudomonadaceae; genus Aquipseudomonas. The sequence goes on from JBIHZW010000259.1 coordinate 1,318, forward strand.
TGACTTCACTGGCTGCTGCGCGTGCGGTTTCACGAGGCACAGCTTCGGCTTTCTCGATATTAGCGGCGTAATCGGAGCTGTCGCTAAAGGCGATATCGTCTTCGCCGGAGTCGGCCAGTACGTGGAATTCGTGGGAGCCTGTGCCACCGATGGAGCCGGTATCAGCCTGCACGGGACGGAAGTTCAGGCCCAGGCGGGTGAACACGTTGCAGTAGGCCTGGTGCATGCGGTCATAGGTTTCTTGCAGCGAAGCCTGGTCGACGTGGAAGGAATAGGAGTCCTTCATGATGAACTCGCGACCGCGCATCAGTCCAAAGCGCGGACGGATTTCGTCACGGAACTTGGTCTGGATCTGATACAGATTGATTGGTAGCTGCTTGTAGCTGTTCAGCTCGTTGCGCGCCAGATCGGTGATCACTTCTTCATGGGTCGGGCCTGCGCAGAAATCACGGCCGTGACGATCCTTCATGCGCAACAGTTCCGGGCCGTACTGCTCCCAGCGACCGGACTCCTGCCACAGCTCTGCGGGCTGAATGCCCGGCATCAGCACTTCCAGCGCGCCAGCGGCATTCATTTCCTCGCGGACGACTTTCTCAACTTTGCGCAGCACGCGCAGACCCATGGGCAGCCAGGTATACAGGCCGGAAGCAAGCTTGCGGATCATGCCGGCACGTAGCATCAGCTGATGGCTGATCACCACGGCATCGGATGGGGTTTCTTTCAGAGTCGAGAGCAGGAACTGGCTGGTACGCATATTTGGCTGTTCTGTCGGTTGCAAGAGATTTTGAATGGCCCGCATTGTACGGTGCCTGTACAGATGCGTACAGGATGCTGGCTTGTGCTTATAAAAGGAGGGGCGTGTGTCGATATTGACGGCGGAACAGGTGCAGGCGCTGATTCGGGCGGGGTTGCCGATGGCAGAAGACATCAACTTGTGTATCGACCGGCTGGACGCCAATGGTGCGCTGGCGCGCGTGCCATTTCACAGCAAATTGATTCGACCCGGCGGCACCTTGTCCGGGCCAACCATTATGGCGTTGGCGGATGCGGCGATGTATGCGGTGGTGCTTGGCAGTCTCGGCCGAGTGGAAATGGCCGTGACCTCGAATTTGAATATCAACTTCCTGGTTAAACCCAGGCCGGTTGATCTATTAGCCGAGGCGCGGATATTGAGATTGAGTCGTAGGCAGGCTGTTTGCGAAGTATCCGTTTATTCGCAGGGCAACGAAGAAGAGTTGGTGGCGCATGTGACGGGGACTTATGCGTTGCCGTTGTAGGTCTGTTATGTAATAGAGAAAAAAGAACCCAGCCTAGGCTGGGTTCTTTTTATTGCTTTAGTACTGCTTGGGCGTTAGAGAACGTCCAGCGGGTACTCGACGATCAGGCGGGTGTCATTCACGTCAGCGCTGTAGTCAGCGTTGTACGCATCGTTGGCGCGCCAGATGGCGTGACGCAGGCGGAAGGACAGGTCCTTTGCAGCGCCGTCTTGAATGACGTACTTGGTCTCGAAGTTCCACTCGTGCTCTTTGCCTTCCTCGCCAGAGCTGGTGGCAATGTCGTCACCGTAGATGTAGCGGGTCATGAAGCTCAGGCCCGGTACGCCGTAGGTGGTCATGTCCAAGTCATAGCGACCCTGCCAGGACTTCTCGTCTTCGCCATCGAAGTCGGAGAACTGAACCGAGTTGTTCAGCCATACCGTGCCGCCGCCGTCTACTACACCGTAGGAGTAGCGGGTGTCGCCAGAGGACTGCTGGTAAGCGAGGGTAAACTTGTGTGCGCCCAGGCTATAAGCGGATGCCAAGCTCCAGATCTTGTTGTCGATCTCGCCAGCCAGAGCATCGCCTTCGTCGGTAGTGCGGTAACCGTTCAGGTCGAAGTTCAGCGATTGCTCTTCGGCCAATGGCAGGGTGTAGTTGAAGTTGACGTAGGTCTTCTTGTGGTAGTCCTCAAAGTTGCCGTGGTGAATGGCTGCGCTGAAGTTGTCAGTGAAGGCATAGCTGGCACCGAAAATGTCACCTTCGGTCAGTTCAACTGTGTCACGGTCAGAAGAAGCTTGGCTGCTCAGTGCGGTGAAGCGGCCGGCGCTGAGCTCCAGGCCCTCGATCTCATTGCTGACCAGGTAGGTGCCAGTAGCGACTTCCGGCAGAATGCGGCTGTCGTCTGTGGAGAACACCGGGCTGCCAACAAACATGTTGCCGTGTTTGAGCACGGTATCGGAGACGCGGAACTTGATGGCGCCACCAACTTCGGTCTGAGTGTCATCGCCACGACCATCGCTGGTCTGGTCGAACAGGCCATTACCGTATTTGCCACGGCCGCTGTCGATTTTGATGCTGGAGAGGGAGTGGGCATCAAAGCCAACGCCAACGGTACCTTGAGTGAAGCCGGATTCGAACAGCAGGCGGATGCCCAGGCCGGTCTCTTCGCGATAACCTGCCGGATTGGCAGAAGTGCTGGCACTGTTCGATGCACCATTTCTGAAATCGCGATTCATGTATAGAGCACGATTGAAGATATCGAAGCTGCTGTCTTCAACAATGCCCTTGGATTCGGACTGGCTGGATGCCACTGCCATTTGGGTAGTGCCCGCTGCTACTGCGAGGGCGATTACGCTCCACTTCATCACTTGCATCGTGATTGCTCCTTTGGTTTAGAAAAGTTGCGCCGTCCGGCTGGTTGTTATATGGACGACTCTTTCTTTTTGTGTCGGCGGTAACTTATAGCACGCTGCCAATGTTGGCGATAGTTGCAATCTATTCATTACGATTTCTTCACGGCTGTGTCGCAAAAGCTTATGAATCATGTCGCATTTTTGTAGATGCAGCTGCGTGCTAGGAAGCCAACGCTAACGGATTTTTGCGCTTGCTCGCAGGTTGCTTTCGGCAGCCAAACGGTGCGGTGCGATTCGTCACGGATTGCTTAGCAATAGTCGTGCACAAAACCCTAAATGCCTATTTTTTATCTTCGAATTGACCTGTGTTGCCGGGGTTTTTGGGGTTTGAATTGGTTTGCTGGTGGTTTTTCAGTGGTTCTTTCTATTTTTGTGGCCGGGAAAAGGGCTTTTATGTGATCGCTTTCTGCTAGGTTTTCAGTGGGTTGCTGTCGTGTAGGTGCCTTATTGAACCTGGCTGCTGCCTGATGATTACCGAAGGGAACAGTTTTGGTGCGTGCGGTTGGGGTGGTTTTTGTTGAGTGCTGTCTATTGGTGCGTGGAGGACGAGGGTTGATCGTGGGTGTCGGGTTTGCTGCTTCGGCGTATCCTTCATCGCTGCTATTTGCAGGTTCTGATTGCGGTTTGGCGGTTTAATAGCTAGCCCGGGTTCAGTTGTTGTCGCTCAGTCTGTTCGGTGTGGGCCTGAGCCGAATTAGTAGGTTTGTCTTAAAGGTAATAGTTATGTTTGTTCTGGATTCACGGTTGCAGCAGGATGCTGTTTGGTTGGGTGATTACCCGTTATGCAGTTTGCTGTTGATGAATGATGCGCAGTACCCCTGGTTTATCCTGGTGCCGCGACGTGAAGATGTCAGTGAGTTGTTTCAGCTGGGCGCGAGTGATCAGTCGCTGCTCTGGCGGGAAACTACTGGCCTTGCCGAAGTGCTCAAGGACTGTTTTTCGGCAGACAAGATGAATGTCGCGACTTTGGGCAATATGGTCAGTCAGCTGCATATGCATGTCATCGTGCGGCGTCGCGAGGATGCGGCTTGGCCCGCGCCTGTATGGGGTCGTCATCCCGCGCAGGCTTATACTGCCGAGCAGTTAGCGGCGCTGAAAGCCCGTTTACGCCTGGTTTTGACCGGAGATTTTTGTTTTGCTGAGAGTTGACTGGTGGAAATAGAAGAGCGCATCAACGATCTGCAAAGCCGGCTGGCTTTTCAGGACGACACTATTCAGGCACTCAACGATGCGCTGGTGGCGCAGCAGCGACTTCTAGAGCGCTTGCAGCTGCAGGTGACTGCGTTGATCAAGCGTCAGGATGAAGTGAGTTCGCAGTTCGGTATGACTGAGGATGAGGCGCCGCCGCCCCATTATTGATTGGTATAAAACGCAAAAGGCCCGCAGTAAG
>JBIHZW010000057.1:0-17239 GCA_044240245.1 Pseudomonas sp.
CGGGCCGCTGGGCACCACGATCAGCCGCACACAGCTGTAGGCCGGCTTGATTTGCGCCTGACCCGCCACCAGCAGCACCTCGAAGCGTCGCTTCAAGGCGAACTTCACCACCTGATCCTTGGCCGCCTTGGGGCAGGCATCAGCATCAATCCAGACTCGCATCACCCAGCATTCTCCAGATGCAACAAAGCCGGCATGTTAAGCCATGCCGGCTGCTGCGTCCTCAGACAGCCAAGCGCCTACGCTCGCCCAACCAGCTGCGGCCATAGAGCAGCGCAATGGCGGCCAGCGCCGTAGCCTGCGCCGCAAGACTGTAGGCATCATCGTGTATACCCAGCCAGTCGAACTCGAAGAATGCCACCGGTCGCGTGCCCAGCACCCCGGCTTCCTGCAGCGCCGCGACGCCATGGCCGACAAACACCACCGAGAGCACGCACAGCAGCACGGCATTGACGCCGAAGAAGGTCGCCAACGGCAGTTTGCGCGAACCGCGCAGAATCACCCAGGCCAACCCCAGCAGCAGCACCAGCGCCGCGGCCGCACCGGCCAGGACCATGCCATGGCCTTGCGGGCCGGCCTGCAGCCAGAGGGTTTCGTAGAACAGGATGACTTCGAACAACTCGCGGTACACCGAGAAGAACGCCAGCACGGCAAAGCCGAAACGCCCGCCACCGCCGACCAGGCTGCTTTTGATGTAATCCTGCCAGGCCGCCGCATGCCGGCGGTCATGCATCCACACCCCGAGCCAGAGCACCATCACGCTGGCAAACAACGCCGTCACGCCTTCGAGCAGTTCACGCTGCGCGCCGCTGACATCGATCAAATACGCCGCCAATGCCCAGGTGCCAGCCCCAGCCAGCAGCGCCAAACCCCAGCCGAGATGCACGCTGCGCACCGCCTGTTGCTGACCGGTGTTGCGCAGGAAGGCGAGGATCGCAGCCAGCACCAGAATCGCCTCCAGGCCTTCGCGCAGCAGAATCAGCAGGCTGGAGAAGAAACTCAGCGAATCCGACAACCCATCGCTGTCGAGCAACGCGGCAGAAGTCACCAGCTCGGCCTTGGCCTGCTCCAGCCGCTGCGCCGCCTGCGGCACCGACAGGCCATCCTGCAGCGCCTGGCGGTAGGCCATCAGGGCACGCTCGGTGGTCTTGCGCTGCACCGAGTCGAGGTTATCCAGGGCGCTTTCGACCAGTTCGAAACCTTCCAGATAGGCACCGACAGAAAGGTCATAGGCCTGCTCGTGATCGCCGGCGCGGTAGGCGGCCAGGCTCTGCTCCAGGGTCGCGCGGGTGTGCTCGATCAATTGCAGCGGGCCGCGCTGCTGCACCGGCGGCTGCGCACGCTGGGCGCGAAAGCGTGCAGCCGCCTCCTCGCCTTGCGCTGCCGCCACTTCATCCGGGGTCGTGCCGGCCAGCTCCGCCAGGCTGAACGACTCGCCTGCGACAACCGGCTCGGCGCTGAACCCGGCGATATAGCTGGCCAGATCCCAGCGCTGGCGCTCATCCAGCTGATCGTCAAAGGCCGCCATATCGGTGCCGTCGATGCCCAGACCGATGGTGTTGAACAGGTCATACAGGCTTAACCGATTAAGCCGCGCCAAGTCGCGCAGGTTGGCCGGCGGCGGTTCCAGGCCGATGCCCGCCGGCCCGTCACCGGCGCCGCTGTCGCCATGGCAGACGCTGCAGTGCTGGGCGAACAGCGGCGCGCCACGGCTGGGGTCGGGTGTGATGGCCGGGATCTGGCTGACGCCATAGGCCGTGGCCAGGGTCGCGGACAACTGTCGCGCCTGCTGGGCGACCTGGCTGCCCTCGACACGCTGTTCAATGCCCTGGCGCAGGCTGGCCACGCCCTGTTGCAACTCGGCCTGTTCGTTACGCGCTGGCAGCGCAACGATCAGACCTTGCAGTACAGTAAGAAACTCCAGCTGCTCGCGGTATTCGCCGGAGTCGATCACCTGACCATTGGCCACGGTAGCCGGATAATCAGCGCCCAGGTAACCGAGCAGATGCAGAGCTTGCGCCGCGCCCTCGATGGGCTCGGCCATAACAGCCAGGCTGCACAGTGCCAACACGGGCACCAGCAACCAACTGCAGAAACGCAATACGGAAGTCATATAGGAGTTGATCCCAAATACGAATGGATGACATTAGATTGTTACCCTCCTAACGACTTTCCTCAACCACTGATCGACCATGGCCCGCGACGGATCGTCGCAACGGCGCAGGAGTGATGCGATGAGTTTTTGGCAACGCCTGGATGAACCGGCGCATGTCGTGGTCTGTGGCGCCAGCCGGGGGATTGGCCTGGCGCTGACCACACAATTGCTCGCCCGCGCCGATGTCGCCGGGGTCTGGGCCATCGCCCGCCAGGCCAGTCAGGCGCCCGGCCTGCTTGAGCTGACAGCGCAATATGGCCAACGCCTGCACTGCCTGGACGTGGATGTATGCGATGAACAGGCGCTGAGTCAGCTGGCCGCGCATTTGCGCGCCGCCATCCCGCGCCTGCATCTGCTGCTGTGTACGGTTGGCGTGCTGCAGTACGGCGCGGCAAAGGCCGAGAAGGGTTTGGCGCAGATCAATCTGGAGGGGCTGCTGGCGACCTTTCAGCGCAACAGCTTTGCGCCGATTCTGCTGCTCAAGCACCTGTTGCCGCTGCTACGCGGCCAGCATGCCTGCACGGTGGCGGCGCTGTCGGCGCGGGTCGGTTCGATTGGCGACAACCGCCTCGGCGGCTGGTACAGCTACCGCGCCAGCAAGGCTGCACTGAACCAGCTGCTGCATACCGCGAGCATCGAGCTGAGCCGGCTCAACCCCAACAGCTGCGTGCTCAGCCTGCATCCTGGTACGACCGACACCGAGCTGTCGAAACCCTTTCAGGCCAATGTGCCAGCCGACAAGCTGTTTAGCCCGAGCTACTCAGCCGAGTGCCTGCTGGCGCAGATCGAACAGCACGGCCCGGCGCAGACCGGCACGTTCTGGGGCTGGGATGGCCAGCCGATTCCCTGGTAGCTCAACCCGCGCAGTTCAGACCGGCGCGCGACGCACGCTGGCCAGCAGTGCCGCAGCGCCGACAAACAGCGCGCCGAATGTGCGGTTCATCAGCTTCTGCTGACGTGGCGAACGCAGCGCGCCCAGCACCTTTGCGGCTAGGCCGGTGTAACCGGCCATAACGATCAGGTCGACGCAGATCATGGTTACGCCCATCACCAGGTACTGGCTCAGCAGCGGCGCCTGTGGATTGAGAAACTGCGGCAGCACCGCGAGCATAAAAACGATCGCCTTGGGGTTGCTGAAGTTGACCAGAAAGCCGCGCAGCACCAGGGTCAGCGGCCGGCCGATGGGCCGCTCGGTCTGCGCCGTCATATCACTGGGCAATGCCTGCCACTGGCGATAACCGAGGTACACCAGATAGGCCACGCCAAACCATTTGATCAGGCTGAAAGCCAATTCCGACGCCGCCAGAATCGCCCCAACCCCGGCGGCCACAATGGCGATCTGCAAGGCCAGGCCCAGCTGCAGGCCCAGGGCATTCCAGTAGCCGCGCAGAAAGCCGTATTGCAGCCCGGCAGACATCGAGGCAATCGCCCCGGCGCCCGGCGACAGGCTGATGACCCAACAGGCCACAAAGAACGCAAGCCAGGTTTCCAGTGCCATGGCACTTCTCCATTAACAGACAGCGGAATAAAAAAGGGGTAGGCCATCTAGCCTACCCCTTGTCAGTTACCGCGCCCAGCCTGTCGATCAGTCCGGCAGGTCTTTACGCAGTTGCACCGGCGCCGGCTCTGCTTCCTTGCGGGCCCGTGCGCGGGCCACGCGCATGCGGATATTGACGGCTTCCACGGCAAGCGAGAAGGCCATGGCGAAGTACACATAACCCTTCGGCACATGCACGCCGAAGGCTTCGGCGACCAGCACAGTACCGACCACGATCAGGAACGACAGGGCGAGGATTTTCAGGCTCGGGTGCTTGTCGATAAAGTCGCTGATGGTGCCTGCCGAGAGCATCATCACGATCACCGAGATGATGATGGCCGCGACCATAACCGGCACGTTGTCGACCAGGCCGACTGCAGTGATTACCGAGTCGAGGGAGAAGACGATGTCGATAATCGCGATCTGCACGATGATGCCCATAAAGCCGTAAGCCTTGCCGCCGGCGGCCTGAACTTCCTCTTCGCCTTCCAGGCTGTGGAAGATCTCGGCAGTGCTCTTCCACAACAGGAACAAACCACCGAAGAGCAGGATCAGGTCACGCCCGGAGAAGCCTTGATCGAACACATGGAACAGGTCGGCCGTCAGGCGCATTACCCAGCTGATCGACAGCAGCAGCAGAATCCGCGTGCCCATCGCCAACGCCAGGCCAAAGAAACGCGCCTTGGGTTGCTGATGCTTGGGCAGACGACTGACCAGGATCGAGATAAAGATGATGTTGTCGATACCCAGGACAATTTCCAGGGCGGTCAGGGTCAGAAATGCGACCCAGAGTTCAGGGCTGGCCAGCCATTCCATAGGGATTAACTCTCGCTAGTACGTACAGGTGGGATGTCGCCGCTGCGCCAGCGGCGCACGGCTTTTTGAAAAAACAGGCTATTGGGGATCTGCACCCAGGCGCCAGGTGCATCACCGCTGAGATCTTCCAGGGTGGTGTAGAACAGGTTGATCGCCACCACCCGGCCACGCACCCCCGGCTTGTCGGCGCTTTCCAGCACTTCGACGCATTCGCCGATGCGAAATGGCCCCATGGCGAAGATCAGCAGCGCACAGAACATGTTGGACAACACGCTCCAGATCGCGAAGAAGGCGACTGCAGCCACCGCCGCAAAGCCGGTAAGTGCGGTCCACAGCACCTGTGCGGACACCCCCAGGCGTTCCAGCACGAGCATGAAGGCGCTGCCCACAATCAACCAGCGCAACAGACCGCGCAGGGGCATCAGCAATTCGGCCGGCAGCTGCGGGTAGCGTTTGCCAAGGCGGGTGATACCGCGGGTGAGGATGCGCTGGAACAGCCAGGCCAGCAGCACAATCAGAATAATCTGACCGGTGCGCAGCAACGGCTCTTGCCAGGTCATCAGCCATTCCAAGGTCGGCAGGGCGATATTCAACTGGCGGCCTCCAGCTCGGCTTGCAGGGCTTCGAGGGTTTCCAGCGCGAGCATCCAACGCTCTTCAAGATCGGCTTCGCGGCTTTTCAGCTTGGCCTGTTCGGCCAGGGCGTCACGCAGCTCGTCCTTGCGTGCGGCTTCGTAGATGTCGCTGTCACCCAAGCGGGTTTCGACGGCAGCGAGTTTCTCGTGCAGCTGGCCAAGCTCTTTCTCCAGCTTGTCGGCTTCGCGCTTGTGCGGCGCCAATTGCTGACGCAGCGCCGCAGCGGCCTGGCGCTGAACGCGCTTGTCGGCTTTATCCGGATTGCTCTCGCCACTGCTCGTCGGCGCCTGCCGCGTGCGGTAATCCACCAGCCAGCGGGCGTAGTCTTCCAGATCACCGTCGAACGGCTGGACCAGACCATCGGCGACCAGCAGGAACTCGTCGGTGGTGCTTTTCAGCAGATGGCGATCGTGCGACACCACCACCACTGCGCCGGAAAATTCCTGCAGCGCCATGGTCAGCGCCAGGCGCATTTCGAGATCAAGGTGGTTGGTCGGTTCATCCAGCAGCAGCAGGTTGGGTTTGCCCCAGGCGATCAACGCCAGGGCCAGGCGGGCTTTCTCACCGCCGGAGAAATTCAGCACCGGCTCGTCGCAACGCGGACCGCGGAAGTCGAAGCCACCGAGGAAGTCGCGCAAGGTCTGCTCGCGCTCGGTCGGTGCCAGGCGCTGGAAGTGCAGCAGCGGGCTGGCCTTGTCATCCAGGGCATCGAGCTGATGCTGGGCAAAGTAGCCGACCACAAGATTCTCGCCGCGCTGCAGATGGCCGCTGATGGGCTGCAGCTCGTTCGACAGGTTCTTGATCAGAGTCGACTTACCCGCACCGTTCGGCCCGAGCAGGCCCAGGCGCGCGCCGGGCGCGAGGTTCAGTTTGACCTTCTCCAGCACCACCTTGTCGCCATAACCGAGGCGGCCTTCGCTCAGGCTGAGCAGCGGGCTGGAGATCTTGTCGGCCTCACGGAAGCTGAAGTCAAACGGCGAATCGACATGCGCCGCCGACAGCTCTTCCATGCGCTCCAACGCCTTGATCCGGCTCTGCGCCTGGCGCGCCTTGGTGGCCTGGGCCTTGAAGCGGGCGATGTACTTTTCCATGTGCGCGCGCTGCACTTGCTGCTTCTCATACGCCTGCTGCTGCTGCGCCAGACGCTCGGCACGGGTGCGCTCAAACGCCGAATAGCCGCCGCGATAGAGGGTCAGTTTCTGCTGATCGAGGTGGGCAACGTGGTCCACTACGGCATCCAGGAAATCGCGGTCATGGGAGATCAGCAGCAAAGTACCGGGGTAACCTTTCAGCCAGCTTTCCAGCCAGAGGATCGCATCGAGGTCCAGGTGGTTGGTCGGCTCGTCGAGCAGCAGCAGATCGGACGGGCACATCAGCGCCTGCGCCAGGTTCAGGCGCATGCGCCAGCCACCGGAGAAGTCGCCGACGCGACGGTCCATCTGCGTACTGTCAAAACCCAGGCCGGCGAGCAGCTTGCGCGCTCGGGCATCGGCGCTGTAGCCGTCGAGGGTGTCCAGTTCGGTGTGCAAACGCGCTACGGCGGCGCCGTCATGGGCAGCTTCGGCCACGGCCAGTTCGGCCTGCACCTTGCGCAGTTGCAGGTCGCCATCGAGCACATAGTCGACCGCCTGGCGCTCGACCGCGTCGATCTCCTGGCGCATATGCGCAACGCGCCAATCGGCGGGGATCAGGCAATCGCCCGCGTCCGCGCTCAGCTCGCCACGAAACAGGGCAAACAGACTGGATTTGCCGGCGCCGTTGGCGCCGATCAGGCCGGCTTTGTGGCCGGGGTGCAGGGTCATCTCGGCGTCTTCTAGCAGACGCTGAGGGCCACGCTGTAAAGTCAGGTTCTGGAGTCGGATCATAATGGCGGCGGAGTCTACCAGAGTCCCTTTAGAGAAACCCGGAAAGCACCATGCCTACTGACCTGTGGCGATTCGCCGAAGCACTGTATCAACGCCCTGGCGTCGAGGCCGCGTGCCTGCTGCTGCAAACGCAAGGGGCAGACGTGTGCCTGCTGCTCTGCGCCGCCTGGCTGGAGCGCCGACAAGTTGCCTGCAACGACGAGCGCAGCGAAGCGTTGCGCAATATCGCGCAGCCCTGGCAACAGCAGGTGGTGGTGCCGCTACGCCAATTGCGCCAGAGCTGGCGTGAGGCAGCACAACGCGATAACGCTCTGGCAGCGTTGCGCGAACAGATCAAAAAACTGGAGCTGGCCGCAGAACGCGAGCAGCTGGAACGCCTGGCGGCGTGCACTCAGGACTGGTCAAGCCACGCGGCGAACGCGCAGCTGAATTGGCTGGAAAGCCTGGCTCCCCAGCCGGGCAACCACGATGCGCTGCAAACGCTGCGCATCGCGGCGGCGCAACTCAGCGCTTAAACAGCGCTTGGCGGGGTGCTGCCATTGCTGCCGGCAGGTGCAGCAGGCGCTTCGGCAACCGCAGCCTTGGCAACCACTGGCTTGGCAGCAGCCGGTTTAGCGGCGGGCTTGGCGGCGGCTTTCTTCACAACCGGCTTAGCGGCAGGTTTTGCAGCTGGCTTGGCCGCAGGTTTACTGGCGGGTTTAGCCGCAGGCGCTTTCTTCACTGCAGGTTTAGCAGCTGCCTTGGCAGGCTGTGCCACAGACTTGCTCGCAGCAGGTTTGGCCGCGCTGGCCGCTGCTGGTTTTTTCGCCGCAGGTTTGGCGGGTGCCTTGGCTGCAGGTTTTGCTGCGGCAGGCGCTTTGCTTGCGGCCTTGGCCGGTGCTTTGGCAGGGGCTTTAGCTGGGGCCTTGGCGGCTGGCGCCGCAGCTTTAGTGGCAGGTTTAGCCGCTGGCTTGCTGGCAGCTGGCTTAGCCGGGGCTTTGGTCGCGGCCGGCTTGGCAACTGCAACAGCCTTGGCCGAACGGCTGTCCAGCGCCTTGCTTACGGCTTCTTTAACCTTGCCGACGCCCTGGGCCAGTTTCAGGCTTTCCTGCGCATCGCGCTTGAGGCCGGCGATATAGGTGCGGGTTTCGCTCTGACGGTCCTTCAGGGTATCGAGCAGCTGCTCAAGTTCCGCCACGGCATCTTTGCCTTTGGCCTGAGCTTTGGCTTTGCCGGCGACCGCTGCATCCTGCATTTTGCTGCGGGCTTTATGCAGTTTTTCCTGGGCCTTGCCGCGTTGTTTTTCCAGCTTGGCGAGCAGTTTTTCAGCATCAACCAAAGCGCGCGTGCAGGCATCTTCAAGATGCTCAAGCAGGCTGCTGGAAAGTTGCTGCAACAGGTGCAGCGGGGTACTCACTGATTTCTTCTTTGCATTCTTTGTAGCCGACATGACTCGCCTCCTGGCGGATGAAGATGGCGTCATACTAGACCTCCTTTTACCCGCCTTGCCACCTCATGCATTGAGCTTGCACGCCTGGCTGGCATAATCGGCGCACCTAAGGCCGGAGAACACCCATGCCACGTTTCGCCCTGCTACTGCTCTGCCTGCTCGCGCCCTTGTCTCAAGCGCACGAGCATTCCCACGACCTGGCCTATAGCCTGGGGGTAAAACTCGGTGAACGGCTGCGCGATGAGGTGCCGGATCTGGAGCTGCAAGCCCTGCTCGATGGCCTGCGCCAGGCCTACCGCAATGAGCCCCTGGCACTGGATGCCAAGCGCATCGAAAGCCTGCTGGCCGAGCATGAAGCACAGTTGGCCAACGCCCCGGAACGCATCGAAAAAGCCAAGAAGGCCGAGCAGCGTTTTCTCGCCACAGAGAAAGCCAAAGCCGGCGTGCGCGTACTGCAGGACGGCGTGCTGATGCAGGAGCTACGCGCCGGCAGCGGCCGCAAACCCGGCCCGAAAGACCGCATTCAGGTGCGCTATATAGGTTTTCTGGCGGATGGCAGTCAGTTCGACGAAAGTCAGACTGCACAGTGGTTTCGCCTGGATAGCGTGATCGCCGGATGGCGCAGTGCGCTACAGCAGATGCCGGTAGGCGCGCAGTGGCGCTTGGTGATTCCGTCGGCTCAGGCGTATGGCGAAGAAGGTGCGGGGGATTTGATTCCACCCTACTCGCCCCTGGTGTTCGAGCTGGAATTGCTCGACACCAAGGAGTAACGAGTCAGCTCATCAGAGGGCCGGTGCGGCCTGCTCCTGATGGGCGTTATGCAGGACTTCGATCAGGCAGTCCTCCAGCTCGAAGCGCTCGTGCAACAACTGGCCCAGGCGTTTCAGCTCATCGAGCAGGGATACCGAGTCGTGGCAATCGCCATTGTCGCAGCGGTCGTTGAAGGCCAGCGCCACTTCGGTGATCACCTCGATACGCGGGTAGATCTGCTTGGCCAGATCGAGGCCACGCTGATCACCAAAAGCCTTGGCTTCGCTGGTCAACTGTTCGTAGACCTCGAAGTGGCCAGCGGATACGTAATCGACAAGGATCTCGCAGAAACGCTGCAATGCCTCGGCATTAGCGCTCGGCGCTTGCGGTGAATTGTTGATGGCGGCATACGCATGAACTAACTCTTTGCGCTCTTGCAGCCAACGGTCGATCAGCAGGTGAACTCCACCCCAACGTTCCTGGGCGTTCTGACAACTCTCGAGCATGATGACCTCTACTTCCCTATTGCTATTAGTGTTGTACGCCCGCATCGAGACAGTTTTTTGTCAGTCCGTGCAAGGTCTGGGAAGACAACCGTGAAACGGCAACTTTCCGGCGGTATCTGTGAGCCAGATTATTCCCGCAGCTCTAAGCCTTCAAGGCAGCGCGGGAGAAAATTTCATACAAGCGTTTAACCGGCGGCTACTCGGCCTTCTCAGCCGCAGCGGGCTTGTAAAAGCTCAGGGTGACCTGGCCAAGATCAATACCCCACTTCGACATACGCGCCCGGTTGAGCATCACTTGGCCGTCCATCAAGAACATCCAATCATCAAAATCAACCACATAGGTTGAGTCGTCGACCTTCAGGCGCAGCTTGTAACGCCAGTGCAGGGCGTTGCCGGCAACCTGCCCGACCGCCTCGCCTTGAACATCATCGGCAGTGCCTCGCCAACTGCCATCGGCCTGTTTGGTTAGGGTCCAGACGCGTCGTTCAGTAGTGCCATCGCTGTAGGTAAAGCGCTCGTCGAGCACGCCTACATCGCCGTCCCAGGTGCCGGTCATGTCCACGTGAAAACGTTTGACCACCTCCCCGGAGCGGTTCTGGAACATGCCCCAGGCCTGCAAATCGCCGTTGAAGTAATCGCTCAGTTCCAGACGCGGCTGCCCATTGGCGTAATCATTTACCTGCGGGCCGGCGCAACCGATCAGCAGCACCGCCAGACAAAGCATCAACCAGATTCGCATAGACACCTCATTCACTACGGGATCAGATCGGTGCAGGCAAAGCCGGAGTACACAGACGTGCATCGAGCAGACGCAGGCCTTCCTGATACAGGTTGTTGCTGCGCTCCAGCTCGCCCAGTTGCGCCAGCAGACGGGCCAACTCTGCGCAGGTTTCCGGATGACGCTGGAAGGTTAGACTGCTTTCCAGGTAATCCTTGGCTTTGCCCCACAACTGGCTATGCAGACACAGCCGGCCCAGTGTCAGCAGCAGCCCGGCATCCTCGGGATGCTGCTTTAACCAGCCCTCGGCCACCTGCAGCTGCTTACCCAGATCACGCCCATGCAGCAAGCCGTAGAGGCGCACCAGCGCCGTGTCGTAATGCTGTTTCAAGAAATGCCGCAGCAGTTCTTCCGCCTCGGCTTCGGCACCCAGCAGGCGCAGTTGTTCGGCATACACCGCCAGCAACTCGGGCTCCTGATGCTGCGCCGAAGACATGGCCTGCCAGGTTTGTTGCAACGCCAGCAGCGCCGCCGAGGCGTCGCCGTCCGCCTGGCGATCGGTCTGCAGCAAACGACCACGCCAGGCCTGACGCTCAAGCTCGCTCAGCTCGGCATTGCCCAAGGCTTTCTCCTTACGCAGATCAGGCAGCAGCCCAAGTAGGCCCGCCCAATCGCCTGACTGCAGGTAGAGCTGCTGCAGCTGACGCAATACCAGGTGGTGGTGCGGATGACGCGAGCGCATCACCTGCAGGGTTTCCAGCGCAGCATCGGTCTGACCGCGCGCCAATTGCAGCTCAGCATGTTGCAGGGCAATCGCCAGCTCTGCCTGCGGTTGGCGGTTGAGAGCCTGCTCCAGCAGGTCGTCGCTGTCGTTGTAATGCCCCAGCTGATGCGCAGCGCGGGCCGCACCCAGGTAATAGCTCAACGGCTGCGGTGCATCGACCGCGGCGCGCTGCAGATGACGCAGAGCACGGGCCCATCGGCCTTCGGCGAGATCGAGAAAGCCTTGCTCGGACGCTAGGCGCACGCGGCGACGGCTGTGCAAGCGCGACCAGGGATTGAGCAAGCCGCCGGATGTGACCAGCAACCGTACACTCAGCCGCAGCAGATAAATCAGCAGCCAAACCACCAGCACCAGCGCGACAAAAGCCCACAGACTGGATTCATAACGAAAGCCCTGGAAGGCAATCAGCACATAGCCCTTGTGCTCAGCCAGCGGCAGACCGAACAGCACCAGGCTGGCGACGCCAGCTACCAGAGCCAGGATCAGCAGCAACCAGTAGATGCGCCTCATTGCAGCGCCTCCTGCAATGAAGCCTCGACATCATCGCTGGTTGCAGCGGCGGGCTCAGCTTCGACCTTCTGCTGGCTGCGCGCCGTCTGCTTAGCCTGCATATAAGCCTGTACGGCGTTCAGCGTCGGGCTGAGATCCGGCGGCGTCACCGCAATCGGTCGTTCAGCCAGCTCGTCAATGCGCGCACGCAAGGCGCGACTATTGGGGTTGTCCACATCGAAGTGCGCATCCAGCACTTCACGCGCCTGCTGCAAGGCCTGGCGATAGACCTCGCTCTGACCATGCAACGCGCCCCACTGCGCCTGCTCCAGCGCCAGGCTGAGGGCCAGGCGCACCTGGGTCAGGCTCTGGCCGGCGAGCACGGGGCGGATATTGCGGTCGGCGTTGAAGTCGATGCGGAAGTATTCCGACAAGGTCTGCAGGCCACGCTGCCACCATTGCTGCTCCATCACACCCTCGGCAGCCAGCTCGCTGAGTACGCCACCCTCGCCGCTGAAGCTCGGAGCCAGGGCATTGAGTTGCGCCACCTGCTCACGTAATGCGCCGAGTTGCAGAAACAATCCGGTACGGTCCGGGTTAGCGGTTGAGCGCAGTGCCTGTAGGCTCTTGGCCAATTGCTCGCGAGCGGCAAATGCGGCGGGGTCATCCTGCTCATGGAGGATTTCATCGGCGGCCTGCACCAGCGCGGTGGCGCTGTTGATGTCCTGCAAGGCGGACAGACGCAGGCTGGCCAGACGCAGCAGATGCTCGGCCTCGGCCAGGCGCCAGTCCTGACGGCTGGCACCGAGTACAGTTTCCAGACGCTGGTTGAGCAATTGCTGATCGCCCTGCAACTGAGTCAGCAGACGACGACGGGTTTCCAGTTCCTCGGCACTCGGCAGCTGATCGAGCCGCTGCTCAAGTTTCTCGCCGGTGCGCGCCAGGCTTTGCGCCTCATTACGCGCCTCCTGCAGCTGGCCTTGCTGTTGTTGCTCGCGAGCGTCCAGCGCCTGCAACTGCCAAAGCCCCCAACCACCCGCACCGGCGCCAGCAGCAGCGACCAACAAAGCCAGCAGCGCCAGACCGTTGCCACGCGAAGCCGGCTTGCTCGCAGCAGGCGCTGGCGTAATGGGCTTCGCGGCGGCATCCAGCGTTGCCTGTTCGGGTTGTTTTACGTCGAGATCTTTCGGGCCTTGCTCTTTCGGAGTAGTTGCTTCGCTCACGTATCCATCCTTTGCGTCAGAGATCGGGGCAGCTTGCGCCTGCAACGCTGCCAGCAACGCCGCGGCACTCGCGCCACGACAGTCCACAACAAATTGCGCACCCGCCGCACGGGCCATTTCGGCAACTCGCGGGCTGGGTACAAACAAGGGTAGCCGAGCCAATTCGGCCCAGGCATCAGCGGCCAGCTCGCGCAAATGCACAAAGCCCTGCCCACTGCTGACCACCAGAGCGTTCAGGCGTTCAGCCTGAACCCGCTCGATCAGCGCTGTGGACGGGTAATCCGGCAGCACCCGGCGATACAGTGGCAGATAGTCCACCTGCACGCCTTGGCCGCGCAAGCGCTCGGCCAGTAACTCTCGGCCACCCTCGCCACGCAGGATCAACACCCGTGGGCTGGCGGCCACCGTCAGCGCCTGCTGTAACTGCGGCAGGGCGAGCAGCGCCTCGCTGTCATCGGCCTCTTCCGGGTAATACACCTGCAGGCCGCGCTCACGGAGAATCTGCGCCGTGGCCGCGCCAACGCTGAACCAGGGTTGCTCGGCAGGCACTGACAATTGATAGCGACCCAGCAGATCAAGCCCCAGCCGCGCCGCCGGTTTGCTCACCACGATCACCGCGCTGTAGCGGGGCAGATCGGCAAACGTGGCACGTTGTTCGGCACTCTCGCTCAGGGCTTCAATCGCCAGCAGCGGCAAGCTGCTGCTGTAGATGCCCTGCTCGGCCAAGGTTGCCGCCAGCGCGGCCGACTCCTGGGCCGGTCGCGTCAGCAGCAAACGCCAACCCATCACTCGGCAGCGGCCTCGCCATAGACGGCTTGCAGAATGGCCGCAGCACCCTGGGCCAGCAGAGCTTCAGCGACCTGCACACCCAGCTGCTCGGCTTGCGCCAGCGGAGCACGGTTTTCCGCCCGCAGCAGCAAACCGCCATCCGGCTGGCCGACCAGGCCGCGCAGCCACAGCTGCTCGCCTTCGAACACCGCGTAGCAGGCGATCGGTACTTGGCAGCCGCCATTCAGGTGCTTGTTCAACGCGCGCTCGGCGGTCACCCGCAGCGCGGTATCACGGTGATGCAGGGGCGCCAGCAGGGCATGGATTTCGCTGTCGGCAGTGCGGCATTCGATGCCCACCGCACCCTGACCACCCGCCGGCAGGCTGTCTTCAGCGCTGATCGAGGAGCGAATGCGCTCTTCGAAACCCAGGCGAATCAGGCCGGCTGCAGCAAGGATAATGGCGTCGTAGTCACCGGCATCCAGCTTGGCCAGACGAGTGTTGACGTTGCCACGCAGGAACTGGATTTTCAGATCCGGCCGGCGCGCCAGCAGCTGGGCCTGACGGCGCAGGCTGGAAGTGCCGACCACGCTGCCGGGCGGCAACGCATCGAGGCTGGCATAGGTATTGGATACGAAGGCATCGCGTGGATCTTCCCGCTCGCAGATGCAGTACAGGCCCAGGCCTTCGGGGAAATCCATCGGCACATCCTTCATCGAATGTACGGCGATGTCGGCCTGATTCTCCAGCATCGCGGTTTCCAGCTCTTTGACAAACAGGCCCTTGCCGCCAATCTTCGCCAGCGGCGCGTCGAGCAGCTTGTCGCCACGGCTGACCATGGGCACCAGGCTGACCTTGAGGCCAGGGTGCGCCTGCTCCAGGCGGGCTTTGACGTGTTCGGCCTGCCACAGGGCCAGGGCACTTTTACGGGTGGCAATGCGGATTTCGCGAGACATGGGCAATTCCAGAAAACGAACTGCCGGGGATAATAACAGGCTGGCCCAGATCAGGCCTGCGACCCGGAGTCATCCGGATCGCCCGAGCAGCCTCAGAGGTTGTGCATCAACTTGCGCACCCCGGCTACATGCCGGCGGCTGACAATCAGCGCCTCCTCGTTCATGCCCTTGAGGAACAGCTGGAAATGCCCAAGCGGCGTGCGCTGCAGGCGCTCGATACGTTCACGGGCCACCAGAGCATTACGGTGGATACGTACAAAGCGATCACCGAATTCGTCTTCCAACGCTTTCAGCGGTTCATCCAGCAGCACTTCACCGCCAGCGTGACGCAGGGTCACGTATTTGTGGTCGGCGATAAAGTAGATTACCTGATCCAGCGGAATCAGCTCGATGCCCTTACGGGTGCGCGCACTGATATGACTGCGCGGTCCGCCACCGCTGTCTACCGCAGGACGGGTCAGGGCAGCGAGTTGCACGCGGTTGGGCCGCTCGGCTTTCTTCAGCGCTTCGCTAAGGCTTTCCGCACGCACCGGCTTGACCAGATAGCCGACCGCGCTGACCTGGAAGGCTTCCAGGGCAAATTCATCATGGGCAGTACAAAAAATCACTGCTGGCGGCGCTTCGCGCTCACACAGCTTGGCCGCCACCTGCAGGCCATCCAGGCCGGGCATGCGGATGTCCAGTAACACCACATCCGGCTTCAGGCTGTCGATCAGGCTCAGGGCCTCCTCGCCGTTACTGGCTGCGGGTTCAAGCACGCGATAGCCATCGAGTTCGCCCACCATGCGGCTCAGGCGCTCTCGGGCCAGGGGTTCATCATCGACAATCAGGACATTCATAATGCACGGGCTTCCTGCTTGGGTCTCGCACAAGGATAGCGTAGACAAGTGAAGTGGCGTCCGTCACGGCGCTCTACGCTGAGACTGGCCCGCGGCCCGAAAAGTGCCACCAGCCGTGCATCGATATTGGTCAGCGCCTGATGCGTGCCGCGCGATGGCGGCTGCTCGCCTAGTTGTTCGTATGGATTGCTCACGCACAGCTGGAATACCCCCTCGTGATAACTCGCCTCGACCCGCACCAGGCCGCCCTCGATACGCGGCTGAATGCCGTAGATCAAAGCGTTTTCCAGTAAGGGCTGCAGCGTCAGTTGTGGAATTGGCAGATCCTCCGGAACATCAACGATCTCCCACTGCAACTGTAGACGCTCGCCGAGCCGATAGCGCTCAATCGACAAATATCGTTGTGCCAGCTCAAGCTCCTCGCGCCAGGGCACCAGGCTGCCGGGCTTGGCCAGGCTGGCGCGGAACAGATCGGAGAGATCCAGCACGGCCTGCTCGGCCTTGTACGGGTCGATCACCACCAGGCTGGCAATGCTGTTCAGGCTGTTGAAGAGAAAGTGCGGACGAATACGCGCCTGCAACGATTCGATGCGCGCGCGCAGCTCGGCCTGCTCCTGCTTGCGCCACTGGCTCTGCAGGTAAAAATAGCGCAGCAGCAACGCCGACATAATCAGGCTAATCAACGCATGGCGCAGGTACAGATTGACCTCGCCGGTACGCGGCAACGGCCCGCCCAACTCGTAATAATCCGCCACGGCAGTACAGATCAGGCTCAGGGTGACCACAATCGCGCAGCACAAGGCGCCGGCCGTGGCTGCCGGCATGCGCGCCATCAACGGGCGCAGGCGGCACAGCACGGCGGCCGAAAGCAGCACGATCCATTGCACAAACAGCGACGTCAGCGCCAGGCGCACCCAGTCGAAACCCGGCAGCATCGGCTCGGACAACACCAGCACCAGCACCAGCAACTCGGCCAACAGCACCATGCTCAGCAGGGCTTCTGGCTGGCAAAGCTCGGGCACAAAGAAGTCATCGACCAGTGGTGGTTGTTTTTCTGATAAAGCGCTTTTTATTTTCATCGCCGCAGTTTCCGCGTGACCCGCCCCAGCAGCAAGATAGACAGCTGCGACCGGGCAAAATAAAGCACCGAAATGCGCCCGCCGCGATAAAACTGTGAACGGCGCAACATTGCTCTACTGCAGCCTAGCTGCGCCCACCGACAAAGCGACGCGGCGAATTTGCCGGCCAGCCTGTTATTATCGGCGCACTTTTCCGTCTTGCCGGCCGCCCCAGCGTGGCCAGCCCGTTTTAGCGCACCAGCCGAGCGAAGCCCATGAGCACTGAAAAAACCAACCAATCCTGGGGCGGCCGCTTCAGCGAGCCAGTCGATGCCTTTGTTGCCCGCTTTACCGCCTCCGTCGAATTCGACAAGCGCCTGTACCGCCACGACATCATGGGTTCCATCGCCCACGCCACCATGCTGGCCAAGGTCGGCGTGCTGAGCGATGCCGAGCGCGATGCCATCGTCGACGGTCTGACGCAGATTCAGGGCGAGATCGAAGCCGGCCAGTTCGACTGGCGCGTCGATCTGGAAGACGTGCACATGAACATCGAAGCGCGCCTGACCGACCGCATCGGCGTCACCGGAAAGAAACTGCACACCGGGCGCAGCCGTAACGATCAGGTGGCTACCGATATCCGCCTGTGGCTGCGCGACGAGATCGACCTGATCCTGGCCGAGATCACCCGCCTGCAGCAGGGGTTGCTGG
>JBIHZW010000252.1:0-5569 GCA_044240245.1 Pseudomonas sp.
CCCCAATGATCTGGAGCGCATTCGTCATCTGCGGCAGCTGTTTGCCAGCAGTGGCGAGGACCGTTTCGAGGCGGAATACCGCTACGCCGATGCCCATGGCCAATACGTCTGGCTGCTCAGCCGTGGCAAGGTGCTGGAGCGCGATAGCGAGGGCCGAGCCCTGCGCGTGGCGGGCACCCATGTGGATATCACCCGACTCAAGCAGGTGCAGGAAGACCTGCGCCGCGCGAGCCTGGATGCTCAGGCTGCCAGCCAGGCCAAGAGCCGCTTTCTGTCGAGCATGAGCCACGAACTGCGTACGCCGCTCAATGCGATCTACGGCTTTGGCCAATTGATCGAGATGGAGGCGCAGGACAAACCCGAGGCCAAGCTGGAAGCCGATTACGCCCGCGAGATCGTCAATGCTAGCCGCCATCTGACGTCACTGGTGGACGACATCCTCGACCTGTCGAGCATTGAGAGCCGCCGCCAGCAGCTCAAATTGCAGCCGGTGGAGGTCGGCGCGTTGCTGCATGGCTGCGCGGAGCTGGTGCAACCCGAAGTGCAGCAACGCCAGTTGCAACTGCAAGTGCTGGCTGAAGCCGACGCCGGCTTGTATGTGCAGGCGGACATGCGCCGAGTACGTCAGGTGGTGCTCAACCTGCTGTCCAACGCGATCAAGTACAACAGCCCGCAGGGCCTGATTCGCATGGGCTATGAGGTGCGCTCGAACTGCGTGCGACTGTGGGTCGAAGACAATGGCGCAGGGCTGACGGCCGAGCAGCAGGCCAATCTGTTCCAGCCATTCCAGCGCCTCGGGCGGGAGAATTCGAGCATTCCCGGCACGGGGATCGGTCTGGTGTTGTGCCGTGAGCTGGCCACCTTGATGGCCGGTGAGATGGGCTTTAGCAGCAGCGCCGGTACGGGCAGCCGCTTCTGGATCGACCTACCCGGTGCTGCGGCACCTGCAGCGCAGGATGCACCGAATGTCGAGCTGGTGTCGGCGCAACCCAGGCAGCTGGCTGAGGTGTTGTGTGTGGAGGATCACCCGGCCTGCCTGAAGGTGGTTCAGGAAGCGCTGCGTGAATTTGCCGAGGTGCGCGGCGCCGGCTCGGTTCAGCGGGCACTGGCTGAGCTGGAGCAATGCACACCGACCCTGCTGTTGCTCGATCTGGATCTACCCGATGGCGACGGCATGCAGGTGCTCGATGCCATGCGCCTCAACCCACGGCTGCAGGCGGTGCCGGTGTTGGTAATCAGTGCGGCTGCGGATGATGCGGTGTTTGCCGAAGCGCGTCGGCGCGGCGCCCAGGCCTGCCTGGCCAAACCGATTGACCTGGCCCAGGTGCGTCGCGTGGCGCTTAGCCTGCTGGGGCAGGCGCTTTAAGCTGCGCCTTCGGCAGTTCTGTCGAAGGCGTTCAGCCTGCTCGGACTATTCGCTGGCTTCGAGCAATTGCAGGGCTTCGCCCAGTACCTTGACCGACTCGCCGTGATTGCCTGCCTTGTGCAGGGTTTCGCCTTCGGCGCGTAGCTTTTGTACTTGCGCGAGTACTGTGGCATCGCTTGGAGGGTCGGTTTTTAGCAGTCCATCGATCTTGGCCATATCCGCCGGGCAGTGCATGGCCCAGAGCGAGGTACTGAACAGCGCAGCGGTGAGGAAAGCAGCGAAACGATGCATGGCAATCTCCTTTCTAGGATAAAGAATTAACTCTAGAAGGCGTGGCGCTAATGTGCAGAAAAGCTATGGGTAGTGGGGCTGTTTACCGACAAGCGTGCTAGTCGGCTCGGTCAGCCCCTGTTTCAGCCCGATTCAACTCCCTTCGGTACCGCCATCCTTGCTAGGGCTTTGCAGCAGCTGCAAGGCTTTTTCTGCATGAGTGCCGCAGGTTTCGCTGTCACCCATACGTTGGGCTTCTTCAGCGGATTTCATGTGCTCTTCGACTTGTTCCTTGAGGGGCGAGGCCATGGTTGTGAGTGCTGCTTTGTTGTCCGAGAGCTTCTGCATACCGAGGGTGCAGGTGTCTTCGGCAAAAGCCGGTGAAGCCAGCATGGCGATGGCGATAATGCTACACAGGGAAAATCCTTTCATTGGAATGTCCTTCGGTTATTAGCTGTTTTTTAGTGTTCGGGGCGCGCTTGTGATGAACGCAAGCAGAGCCACCGAGAAAGGTACTGAGCCCATTTACTGGGCTCACAGTAGATGACCCGAAGGGGTTGAGCCGAGTTCAGGTTTTTTTAGCCTTACCACCTGCACTGCTAGCCAGGAGAGGGGCAGAAAGCTGATGCCATCGCTGGGCGATGCAGGGGGCCAGCACTGCGCAACATCCTGTGTGGCCATGGCCGAGCCCCGTGGTGGGCGGGGGCGTGCGGATTACAAGGTGTATTTAGGTGCGGGCGCTGCTGACCCGGTCCACCAGATAGACCAGCCCGTGATAATCAATGCTGCCATGCTGGCTAAGGCCGATTTCGCAGGTGCGGCTGGTGCTGATGCCTTCCTCACAGTACTGCACGACGGACTTTAGGCTGCGCAGCGCGTGGCTGTTCAGCTCCGGGGTGGTAAAGCCCTTGTCGCCGGCAAAGCCGCAGCAGTGGATACCTTCGGGGATGACTACCTTTGATGTGCAGCGGCGGACGATATCGATCAGGCCCTGCGCCTCGCCCAGATGCTGGGTGCTGCAGGTGACATGCACGGCCACCGGTTTGTCCTGTGGGGTGATGTGCAGGCGGTCGAGCAACTGCTCGCGGATAAACTTCACCGGGTCATGCAGTTTCAGCCGGGCGTCCAGGCCATCCTGCATCAGCCGCAGGGTGCAGGGGCTGGTGTCGCAGTAGATCGGATCAAGGCCGCCACGACTGGCTTTGAGCAGGGCGTCGATCAGTTCCTGTTTCTTGCGTTCGGCCTGCTCGCCGTAGCCCTTGGAGGCAAAGGGCTGGCCGCAGCAGAGGCTGTCCAGATCATCCGGAAACACCACCTGAAAGCCGCCTTTCTCCAGCAGCGCGCGGGTCTTGTCGAGCAGTGACATTTGTTCGCGATCGCTGGCTGCCGGGCCCATGGCGCGGGATACACAAGCCGCCAGGTAGACCACCCGTGACCGCGCATCGTTATTGGTCTTGGGCAGTTGCAGGCGCTGCAGCGGTTGCGGCATGGCCGACGTCCACTGCGGCAGTTTGCCCTGGCTGGCCTTGCTGAGCGCCGCCGAGGTGCGGCTAAGCAGTGGTGCGCCCATCAGCATGCGTGCGCCGTTGGCCACATGCAGCATCACCCGGGTGCCCTGCATGGCGCGGCGGAAGTTATTCGCCAGCCAGTCGGCGCTGCGCAGGCTGTTGGCGTCGCGGGCGCGCAGCTGGCGTACCAGATCGCCGGTGTTGATGCCCACCGGGCAGCGCTGGGCGCACAGGCCGGTGGCGGCGCAGGTGTCGAGGCCCTGGTATTGATAGGCCGTTTCCAGCTCGCGGGTGTCGATCCCAGCGCGCTTTTTCGCCTGAATATCACGCCAGATAACGATGCGCTGGCGCGGGCTCAGGGTCAGGCCCTTGGATGGGCAGACCGGTTCGCAAAAGCCGCACTCGATGCATTTGTCGACGATCTCGTCGGCGGCCGGCAGCGGTTTGAGGTTCTTCAGGTGGATATCGCGATCATCGGAGAGGATCACATCCGGATTAAGAATGCCTTTGGGGTCAAGCAGGCGCTTGATCTGCCACATCAACTGGTAGGCGTCTGCCCCCCATTCCAACTCAACAAAGGGCGCCATATTGCGCCCGGTACCGTGCTCGGCCTTGAGCGAGCCGCCAAACTCCACGGCCACCAGCTGCGCCACGTCGTCCATAAAGGCCGAGTAGCGGGCGATCTGCTCGGGCGTTTCGAAGGCCTGGGTAAATACAAAGTGCAGGTTGCCTTCTAGGGCGTGGCCGAAAATGATCGCTTCGTCATAGCCGTGCTTGTCGAATAGCGCGAGCAGACGGTTGACGCCCTCGGCAAGCTGTTCGATGGGGAAGGTCACGTCCTCGATAATCACCGTGGTGCCGGTCTGGCGCACCGCGCCGACGGCGGGGAAGGTGTCTTTGCGGATCTTCCACAGCAGGTTGTAGACGCTCGGGTCTTCGCTGAAATCCACCTGCTTTTCCAGGGGGAAGTCGGCGATGGACGCCATGATCAGTTGCAGCTGTTCATGCAGCAGGCTCTGGCTGGCAGCGCGGGACTCGATCAGCAGGGCGCAGGCGCTATCCGACAAACCCTTGACCCATTCCGGCATGCCGGGCTTGTTTTCCACTGAGCGCAGGCTACGGCGGTCCAGCAGTTCCACGGCGGACACCGGCTGCTGCTTGAGCACCGTCACCGCCCGGCAGCAGCTTTCCACATCGGGGAACACCAGCAAGGCACTGGCCTTGTGCGGGTGGTCGGGCACGGTGTTGTAGGTCACCGCGCTGATAAAGCCAAGAGTGCCTTCGGAGCCGACCAGCAGATGGCTGAGGATATCCAGCGGCTGGTCGAAATCCACCAGGGCGTTAAGCGACAGGCCAGTGGTATTTTTCAGCCGGTATTTATGGCGAATTTTCGCGGCCAGCGCGTTATTGGCGCGGGTCTGTTTGCCCAGTTCGCTCAGCTGCGCCAGCAGGTCGGCGTGGGTGGCGAAAAAGCGCGTCACGCTGAGCGGATCTTCGGTGTCCAGCACGCTGCCGTCGGCCAGTACCAGGCGGATGCCAGCCAGGGTGTGGTAGCTGTTTTGCGCGGTGCCGCAGCACATACCGCTGGCGTTGTTGGCGACTATGCCGCCGATCTTGCAGGCGTTGATCGACGCTGGATCGGGGCCAATCTTGCGCTGAAAAGGTGCCAGCACGGCATTTGCCTGGGCGCCGATCACGCCCGGCTGCAGGCGAATCTGGCTGCCCTGGCCGCGAACCTCCCGGCCGTTCCAGTTATCGCCCAGCACAATCAGCACCGAGTCACTGATGGCCTGGCCGGACAGGCTGGTGCCGGCGGCGCGGAAGGTCACTGGCACTTTATGCTTGCTGGCCAGCTTGAGCAGGTCGACCACTTCCAGCTCCGCCTCGACGCGCACCACCAGCTTGGGAATCAGCCGGTAGAAGCTGGCATCGGTGCCGAAAGCCAGGGTCGACAGCGGGTCGTCGAAACGGCGATCTGCAGGGATCAGGCGCTCTACGGCGGTGAGAAAGGCGGCAGGCAGGCTCATGCAGGCTCCGAAGTTAGATGCGGCGTCAGGTGCAGCGTCAGGACGCGGCGTGGTGCAGTTCACGTACCAGTGAATCGGCATTGATCTCGCTGATCGATTTGGCCCCGGTAAGCACCATGGCCACGCGCATTTCCTTCTCGATCAAATCCAGCAGGTTGCTTACCCCTGCGCCACCGTCGGCGGCCAGGGCGTAGATAAAGGCGCGGCCGAGCATCACCGTGTCCGCGCCGAGGGCGATCATGCGCACCACATCCAGGCCGGTACGGATGCCGGAGTCGGCGAGAATCGCCAGATCACCTTTGACCGCGTCGGCAATCGCCGGCAGGGCGCGGGCGCTGGACATCACGCCATCGAGCTGGCGGCCGCCGTGGTTGGACACGACGATGCCGTCGGCACCG
>JBIHZW010000099.1:0-11630 GCA_044240245.1 Pseudomonas sp.
CCTTGGCATCCTGGGGGTCGAGGATGCCCTTGATCACCATCGGGCCGTCCCAGAATTCACGAATCCATTCCAGGTCCTTCCAGCTGATCGAGGGGTCGAAGTTGTTGCCCAGCCAGCCGATGTAATCGGCCAGCCCCGTGGGGTTGCCACGGTAGGCGGAGATATTGCCCAGGTCATGGGGCTTGCCGAGCAGGCCGACATCCCAGGCCCAGCGTGGGTGGGTCATGGCTTGCAGCATGCGGCGCAGCGGCGCGTTCGGGCCGCTCATGCCGGAATGGGCATCGCGGTAGCGCGCGCCTGGCACCGGCATGTCCACGGTAAATACCAGGGTGGTGACGCCGGCGGCCTTGGCACGTTCCAGGGCGTTTTTCATAAAACCGCGGTCTTTCAGCACATACAGCTGAAACCACATCGGCCGGTCGATGGCCGGCGCGACTTCTTCAATCGGGCACACCGAAACGGTGGACAGGGTAAAGGGGATGCCCTTGGCGGCGGCGGCCTTGGCGGCCTGCACTTCACCGCGGCGGGCGTACATGCCGGTCAGGCCGACCGGAGCCAGGGCCACCGGCATGCTCAGGGTTTCGTTGAACAGGCGGGTTTCCAGGCTCAGTTCCGACATATTGCGCAGCACGCGCTGGCGCAGGGCAATGTCCGCCAGGTCAGCGACGTTGCGCTTGAGTGTGTGCTCGGCATAGGCACCGCCGTCGATGTAGTGGAACAGAAACGGCGGCAGCCGGCGTTGGGCAGCGGCGCGGTAGTCGGTGGAGGCAGAAATAATCATGGAGTCACCCAGGTGGAGAAAAAGGGTTTGCAGCGAAACGCGAATGCGCGCCGCCCGAGCGGCGCGCATTCAGGCGTGTATCAGTTCGCCATCAGCGGGTCGCTGACGCCCAGCACGTACACGGCAAACAGTGCGATCAGACCGGTAAACAGCACGTAGTACAGGGTAGGCCAGACGGTCTTGCGCAGGATGCTGCCTTCGCGGCCCAGCAGGCCAACCGTAGCCGATGCAGCGACCACGTTGTGGATCGCCACCATATTGCCCGCAGCGGCGCCAATCGCCTGCACCGCGACAATCAGCGCGCTGGAGATGCCCAGGCTGCTGGCCACGCCGAACTGGAACTGGCTGAACATCATATTGCTGACGGTGTTGGAGCCGGCAATAAAGGCGCCCAGGGCACCCACGCTCGGCGCCAGCAGCGGATAGATGCCGCCCACGCTATCGGCCACCCAACGCGCCATCAGGATCGGCATGCTCGACAGCTCGGCGGAGTTAACCCCAGAGTTGATCAGGATGCGCACCATCGGCACGGTAAACAGCAGCACAAAGCCGGCGCTGAGCAATACGCTGGACGACTCCTTCACGGCGCTGCCCAACTCACGCAGTTTCATGCCATGGAAGAAGAACGTGGCGATGACCACTGCTACCAGAATCCCGCCCGGCAGGTACAGCGGCTGGAAGTTGGCGCCGATACCGGTTTCGCCGAGCAGGTCGGGGAAGTTCAGCATCACTGCCTTCAGTGCAGCGCTCACCTCGGGGAATACCCGGCTGATCACCAGCAGTACGCCGACCAGCACATAAGGCAGCCAGGCGCGCAGGGCGCTCATCGGCTTGGCGGTGAGTTGGTCGAGCTTCATTTCCACGGTGCCCAGCCACTCAGCCGGCCATTTGTCCGCCGGGGCGAAATCCCAGGTGGTTTTTGGCAGCAAAAAGCCCATGCGTGCGGCGCTGGTGACAATTGCCAGACCAATCAAACCGCCGCCCAGCGAGGGAAATTCCGGGCCAAGGAATACCCCGGTCAACGCGTAAGGGATGGTGAAAGCCAGGCCGGCGAAGATGGCGAATGGCAGCACTTCAAAACCGGCTTTCCAGCTTTTCTCGGTGCCGAAGAAACGCGTCAGCATCAGCACCATCACCAGCGGCATCACGGTGCCGACAATGGCGTGGATGATCGCCACTTCACTGGTAATCAACTGCAGAAACTGCGCCCAGGACGAACCCTGTTCAACCAGCTGCGCGCCGATGGTGGCCGAATCCAGGCCAGTGTTGATGCCGACGATAATCGGCGTACCCACCGCACCGAAGGATACCGGCGTGCTTTGCACCAGCATGCCGAGCATTACCGCAGCCATGGCCGGGAAGCCGATGGCCACCAGCAGTGGTGCAGCGATGGCGGCGGGCGTGCCAAAGCCGGAAGCGCCCTCGATAAAGCAGCCGAACAGCCAGGCAATGATGATCGCCTGAATACGCCGGTCCGGGCTGATGGTGGCAAAACCGGCGCGAATCGCCGTGATGCCGCCGGAATGCTTGAGGGTGTTAAGCAGCAGAATCGCGCCGAAGATGATCCACAGCAGACCGAGGGTGATCAGCAGTCCCTGCACGGTGGAGGCCAGCACGCGGTTAAAGCTCATGTCCCAGGCAAATAGCGCGACACCGGCGGTAAGCAGGTAGACCAGGGGCATGGCATGTTTGGCCGGCCAGCGCAGGCCGATCAGCAAAACGGCGGCCAGCAGGATCGGGGAAAAGGCCAGTAGGGCAAGAAGACCTGTCGACATGGTGGTCTCTCCTTAACGCTGCGCGATGCGCATGGGTGAATGCGGATGCGCATCGGGATGCAGCGTTGCGGCGGGTATGAGTAATAGAGCCGGCATGGGGAGACCTCGTTGGATTCTTGGAATTGTTCTGGTTTGGTTAATTGGTAATACCAATTTACAAGACTGCGCGGTCAGGGTAAAAGTGCAGGCTCCAACCTGTCAATTAGCTGCCTTACGACTTTGGTAGTAAGGCTTCATCTTGCGAGGCTGGGGAGGCGGCGATAGGCTTGCCGGCAGCGGGCCACAAAGGCCCATGGCAGGTGGTCAAACCAATGGAGTGCGGATAATGGAAGTAGGTTCGGTGCGGCAGCGCCGTTTGTCGGACGATATCGTCAGCCAACTGGAAACCATGATCCTCGAAGGCACGCTCAAGGCCGGCGAACGTTTGCCGGCGGAGCGGGTATTGGCCGAGCAGTTCGGCGTTTCCCGGCCCTCACTGCGTGAAGCGATCCAGAAACTGGCGGCCAAGGGCCTGTTGGTCAGTCGTCACGGTGGTGGCAACTATGTGGCCGAGACCCTGGGGTCGACATTCAGTGACCCGCTGCTGCACCTGCTGGAAAGCAACCCCGAAGCGCAGCGCGACCTGCTGGAGTTTCGCCACACCCTGGAAGGCTCCTGCGCCTTCTATGCCGCGCAACGCGCCACCGAGCTGGATCGCCAGCGCCTGACCGATGCCTTTGCCGTACTGCAGGATTGCTACAGCCGCAGCGGCAAGGTGACCCGCGCCGAGGAGGGCACCGCCGATGCCAACTTCCACCTGGCGATTGCCGAGGCCAGCCACAACGCCGTGCTGCTGCACACCATTCGCGGGCTGTTCGACCTGCTCAAGCGCAACGTGGTGACCAATATCGGCGGCATGTACGCCCAGCGTGATGAAACCCGCGACATGCTGATCGAACAGCACCGCACGCTGTACCAGGCGATTATCGAAGGCCGCGCCGAAGACGCCCGTGCGCTGTCCAACCGGCATATCGACTATGTGCAGGAAGTCCTGGCCGAAGTGCAGCAACAGGCACGCCGCGAAGAGCGCGCCCTACGCCGGGGCAGCACGCGTTAGCGTCTGGGCAGGCGCACCGCGACTTCCAGGCCGCCGAGGGGCGAGTCGCCGAGGCTGATGCTGGCGCTGTGCAGTTCCACCACCCGCAACACGATGGACAGGCCAAGCCCCGCGCCCTGACCTGCGCCAAGTCGATAGAAGCGCTCGAAGAGTTTTTCCCTTAGCGCCTCGTATACTCCGGGGCCGCTGTCCTGCACGCGCAGCACGATGGCATCCGCCTGAGCCTCCAGCTGCACCTGAATACGTCCGCCATCGGGGGTGTATTGCACGGCATTACTGATCAGATTCTGCAGCAGCGTGCCCAGGCTCGGGCCATCGGCGAGTAGCTGATAATCGGCCGGTTCAACGGCCTCCAGATTGAGCTCCTGATGGCGTTCTAGGGCTAGCGGAATCAGCTCCGCCAGCTCGTTGCGCACAAACCCGAGCAGGTCCAGTTCGCCCATGGCCAGCTGTGCCACATTGGGCTCCAGGCGCGCCAGCGTCAGCAGTTGCGCCACTACCCGGGTGGCACGTTCGACACCGCTGCCAAGCTGACGCAGGGCATCGTTGCGGTCCTGCGGGTCGGGGGCTTCCAGGGCGTTCTGGGCGTGGATGCGCAGCACCGCCAGCGGCGTGCGCAGTTCGTGGGCGGCGTCGGCGATAAAGCGCTTTTCCTGATCCAGCAGCTGGTTGACCTGCATCAGCAGGCGGTTGAGCGAGGCGCCCATCGGTTCCAGCTCCTGAGGCAGCGGGCCGAAGGTCAGCGGCGCGAGGTTATCCGGCGCGCGTGCCTTGATTGATTCGGCCATACGCTGCAGTGGTCGCAAACCAAAGCCCACGGCCAGCCAGAGCAGCAGGGCCAGCAGCGGCAGGCCAATCAGCAGCGGTTGCAGGGTGCGCCGGGCAATCTTGCCGGACAGCTCGCCGCGCACGTCTTCGCGTTCGCCCACCAGCACCCAGTGATGGTCGACGTTGTCGTGCAGCACAAACACCCGCCAGCGGTGCTCGCCAAGGGTCAGGGTGTGGTAACCACTGAGGTATTTGGCCAGGCGGTTGAGGTGTTCACTCAGCGGTTGCTCGCCGGCCGGCAGGTTGAGGCCGAGCTGGGCAATCATCTCCATCAGCAGGCCCTTGGGGGCACTGGCTGACTGGAATACCAGCTCGCCGTTGTCATCGAGCATCTGGAAGGCCAGCTTGCTCTCGTAATCGTGCCCGAGCAGGCCATCAAGGCGGCGCGGGCTGTTTTTCAGCAGCAGGGCTTCGTCCAGCGCCGCCTGCAAGTCGCGGCGCGAGTCGGCTGACAGCTCATGGCGCACCAGGCCCATGAGCATGCGCGAGGTCTGCGCCAGCTGGGCGTCAAACAGCTCTTCCACCTCATGGCTGGCGTCGAGGTAAATCTTGTGGCTGATCAGCCCCAGGGTCACGCTCAGCAGGGACAGCAGCAGCACCAGCAAACGCGCGCGGATCGAGCGCAGCACCTTCGGCATGTTATTTATCCACCAGGTAGCCGACGCCGCGCACAGTGCGGATCAGCTCGGCAAAGAACTTCTTGCGCAGGTGGTGCACATGCACTTCCAGCGCGTTGCTTTCCGGTTCCTCATCCCAGCCATAGAGCGCCTGCTGCAGCTTGTCACGGGTCATCACCCGACCCGGTTGGGCGAGCAGTTCGTGTAGCAGGAGGAATTCCTTGCGCGGCAGATTGACCGGCTGGCCCTGATAGCTGACGGACTGGCTGACCGGATCGAGGCTGATGCCGCGGTATTCCAGCGCCGGTTGCGGGCGGTTGAAACTGCGCCGCAACAGGGCGCGCAGGCGTGCCTTGAGCTCGGCGACATCGAAGGGTTTGACCAGGTAATCATCGGCCCCGGCATCCAGTCCGGCGATGCGGTCGCTGGTGGAGTCACGGGCGGTCAGCACCAGTACCGGCACCGGGTTGGCGGCGGCGCGCAGGTGTTTGAGCACCTCTAAGCCGTCCATGCGCGGTAGGCCCAGGTCGAGGATTGCCAGTTCGAAGCTCTCGCTGGTCAGGGCGTGCAGCGCACTGCTGCCATCCTGCACCCAGTCGACGGTATAACCCTCGGGCTTGAGGGCGGTGCGAATACCTTCGCCAAGGGCTTTGTCGTCTTCGACCAGCAGAATGCGCATGCAGAGATTCCCGGTTTTTTCTATTCAAGCTCGCGCAGGCGAGATTAGTCCAGCTCGGCTTTGACCTTGCTGAGTAATGCTGCGATTTCCTCTTTGCGGCCGGCGTCTGCGGACAGGCGATTAGGCCGTGGTGGTGCCTGCAGGGCTTTTTCCAGCGCGACCTTGGCGTCTTCAAAACGTTTGGCGCGGGCCAGGTAGTCGCCATAGAAGTAGTTGGGGTCGATGCCGTCCGGGTTGATCGCCAGGGCCTGCTTAAGCATGGCCTCGGCCTTTTCGTCATCGCCAAAACCGACCGGCCAGCCGGGTACCTGGTAGTACAGGCTACCGAGGCTGGTGTAGGCCGAACCGGACAGCGCCTTGGGGTCCAGCGCCAAGCCCTGTTCCAGGCTGGCCTTGGCCTGCTTGACCAAACCGAGGGCACCCAGGCCGCCTTTGGCGCCGGCGTAGGTGCTGAGGATGATGCCGTTCCAGATCTGCAGTTCGGCGGCGTTCGGCTCGGCGGCGACGGCTTTTTGCGCTTGCTCGCTGAGGCTGGCGAAGGCTTTTTCGCGTTGCTCCTTGGGTAGCTGGTAATTGATCTCGGCCCAACGGTCCTGCAGGGTTTGTAGCTGGGCCTGGCCCTGTTCGCTAAGGGCAAAGCTGGGCAGGCTGGCAAGACAGAGCAGGGCGCAGACGGCGTTACGGATAAGTTTCATCGGGTTTTCCTCTTAAGGTTTGCTGCGGGCAAAGCGCTGGATAATCGGCAGTTGTTTGCGCAGGGCCTGGTCGACCAGGCGTGGCAGCAGGCTGTTGAGGCGCACAAACAGTTGTTCCGGCCAGCCCAGGTAGCGTTCCTCGCGCTCATGGCGAATGGCCGCCAGCAGTTGCAGGGCGACGCTGTGCGGATCGTCCATGGCGACGTTCAGCTCATCATTCATGGCCACCACCTGGGCGGCGTTCATGCTGGTGCGGGTGGCGCGCGGGGCGAAGTAGAGAACCTTGACCTGGGTGTCGGCCAACTCGCGGCGCAGCGCCTCGGAGAAGCCGCGCAGGGCGAATTTGCTGGCGCAGTAGGCGCTGAAACCGGGGTAACCGATGGAGCCGAAGGTCGAGCCGAGGTTGACCAGCAGCGCGCGCTTTGGCTGGCGCAGCAGCGGCAGCAGGCGATGGGTCAGTTGTAGGGTGGCGGTGACGTTGAGTTCGATCAGCTCGGCGATGGCGCTTTCGTCATGCTGCTCTAGCAGGCCGAAGTGATTGACCCCGGCGGCATTGATCAGCGTGTTGATCCCGCCGAAGCGCTGCGCTGCGGCGACCACAGCCTCACGGCCGCTGCGTTGGCAGATATCTGCGGCCACCACCGTTACCTTGCCGGGGTTGGCCTCAGCCAGTGCGTGCAACGCTTCGGCTTGGCGGCCGACCAGCAGCAGGTGTGCGCCTTCAAGCAGTAGGATGGCGACCAGTGCCTGGCCGATTCCGCCACTGGCGCCGGTGATCACGGCGCGGCATTCAGCAATGTTCATCGGTAGTCCTCAGGCGCTTAGGGGCAGGCTGCGGAACATGTCGCCGTACAGGCGATAGACCACCTTGGCGGTGTGCACCACGGCGGCCTTGTCATCGTCGTTGTCGAGCTGGTTCATCAGGCGCTTGAAGAACTCGATGTGCTCCAAGTCGAGGCTGCCGTGAGAACTCAGGTAGCTGAAGGCTTTGTTTGGCAGTTGCAGCTTGTCCTGAATCACCCCGGCGACCTGGGTGGCGAGGGCAATGCTGGTGCCTTCCAGCACATTGACCATGCCGAAGAAACTCACCGGGTTGTGCCGGGCGATGCGGTCGTAGACGTAGCTGACCATCAGCTCGGTGGGCAGCCTGGGCGTGCCGTTGCGCACGGCCTCCTTGTCCGCGCCGCAGGCGGCGATGTCATTGAGCACCCATTCCTGATGGCCCTTCTCCTCGTCGATATATTCGGCGATGGCTTCGCGCAGCCACTCCAGCCGTTCCGGCAGGCGTGCGCCACAGGCCATCAGCAGCGGCACTGTGTGTTTGACGTGGTGGTAGGCCTCGGTGAGAAAGGCCACGTAGCTGTTCAGGCTGACGGTGCCGGCCATGGCTTGGGCAATGATCGGTGCACCGAGCAGGTAGTTACGTTCAGTACTGGTTTGTTCGAGCAGAGATTCGTAAAAGCTCATCAGGCATCTCCATAGCAGGGTTCGGTGGCCATCAACTGCGCGATGGCGCTTTGGTAGTGGTTGAGCAGGGCGTTGCGACGCAGGCGGCCATTGCTGGTGGCCAGCGCGTTGGCACTGCTGAACGGCTGTTCGGCGCGCAGCCAGTGGTGCACGCGGGCGTAATCGGGCAGGGCCAGGTTGGCGCTGGCCACGGCTTCGGCCAGTTGGCTGTTGCTGGTCGTCTCGAAACGCGGCACCAGCACGGCGACGTTGCCCGGCAGGGCCTCGCCATGCAGCCAGGCCTGGGCAATCGACAGTTGCTGCACCAGCTCGGCCTCGACCCATTCCGGGTTGACGTTGCGACCGTAGGCGGTGATGAACTGGTGCTTCTTGCGCCCATGCAGCACAAGGTATTTGCCGTCGAAATGGCCCAAGTCGCCGGTGCCCAGCCATTCTTCGGTGGTGGACGGTTCGCCCAGATAGCCGAGCAGACGCGGACCTTTGACCAGCACTTCGGCGTCTTCGCCCAGGCGCACCTGCAGGTGTGGCAGTGGCTGGCCGACGCTGCCGATGCGGCGGTTTTCGGGCGTGTTCAGGCACACCACCGACGCACACTCGGACAGGCCGTAGCCCTCGAATACCGGCAGCCCCAGAGCATCGGCGCGCTGCAGCAACTGGCTGGCGACGCGGCCACCGCCGACGGCGATAAAGCGCAGGAAGCTCGGCACCTGCAGGCCGCGTTCGGCGGCGCTGACCAGGGCCAGCAGCAATTGCGGCAGGAGGATCAGGCTATTGGGTTGCGCCTGGGCCAGGGCGCCGAGAAAGCGCGGCAGGTCGAACTGGCTGGCACCCAGCAGGCCGATCTGCGCCATGGGCATCAGCTCGATCTGCGCACCGGCCAGCAGTGGGGCATAAACCCCGGCGATATTCTCCAGCAGGGTGGCCAGCGGCAGTACGCACAGATGGCGTTCAACCTGACAGCTGGCGCTGGCCTGCACCAGGCTCTGCGCCACTGCCAGTTGCGTGGCGATATCCAGGCACACGCCCTTGGGTTGCCCGGTGGTGCCGGAGGTGTAGGTGATCTTGCAGGTGCCGGCATGTATGGCCGCTGCCTGTACTACAGATCGCAGATGCACGCCGGGCGCGGCCTGGGCGAAGTCGGCGTGCGACTGGGCGCTGATCAGGCAATCGATGCCGGCGCTGTCCAGTACATGCGTCTGCTGGCTGCTGGAAAAGAATCCCGGCATGGGCACGCAGACCAGCCCAGCATGCAGGGCGGCGAGGTCCCAGAGTACCCAGTCGATGCCGTTATCCAGGGCCAGGGCAACCCGCCGGGCGCCGAGTTGCTGCAGTTGCGTGCTGCGTTGTGCGACCTCGCTCAGCAGTTGGGCGTAGCTCAGTTGTCGCTCGCCTTCGCGCAGGGCAATGGCATCGCCAAGGGCGGCCAGACGGTTGAACAATGATTCAGCGGCAGGCCACATCGGGCATGTCCTCCAGGGCATAAAAGGCTTGGTGGGCCAGACGTGGGTAAGCACCCAGCTGCAGCAGACGCTGATGGCCGGCGTAGATATCGCCGGCCATCACCTGCGGCTGGTTGTCGTAGTAACTGCCCCAGTCCGCCAGTTCATCGCCCAGGCAGTCGGGGCTGGCCGGCCCCAGCGGCAAAGGCGTCAGGCCTAGACGCTGAAAACTGTTGAGCAGGGCCAGGGTGCCGGTGAAGCACACCCAGCGATAACCCAGCGCCACCAGCAGATCGGTCAGTGCCACGATCAGCAGGCGTGCGGCGCCAGGGCTGCCAGCCGCCAGGTTGCCGACCTCCACCAGTTGTGTGCGCTGCGGTGCATTGACGACCTGCTGCGCGCCAATCACCTGTTCGGCCGGCTGTTGCAGGTAGCGCTCAAGGAACAGCGGGCCACTGGCGGCGCTGCGCAGGCCCACCGCGCCGAGTAGTTGCCCGTCGCGGTCTTCCAGGCTGAGCAGGCAGGGCATGAAATGACGGATGCGCGCCTGATGCTGAGCGGCGAAGCGTTCGCCGATAAAGGCTTCAATCCCCGCGCGGCGAGGGCTGACGGCGTTGGCCAGATAGAGACTGAGCGGCTGCTCGCGGCCAATTTGTGCAAGTGCAGTGTCGTGATACACCCAAGGCAGCTCCATAACAGGAACCTCTTCTGAGAACTTGGGTGCGAGTTTCGGTGTCCAGGCTTAACGGCAAATTAAGTCGCAAATTCTTTTGTGCGTTGTTCCGCGAGCATTTCATTGCTTGCGCTGCAACCGCATCAGCCCATAGCCTGCGAAGCCCTACTTGCAGGATGACTGCAGGTTTGATTTGCCCTGACCCTAAACGCCAAAACGCTCGGAGATAGCTATGCCCCCTATGGATACTGAGCAACAACTGGCGGCCCGTCTGGCCATTCTGGAAAACCCTGAGGCGCAGGACTGCACGGTCTACCGTGCCGATGATCAGGATCCGGAAGCCGAGGAAGTGGATCTGGGCGATGCCAAGGTGCTGTTCTGCGGCCCGTTTGAGGCTCCGGCCGACTGGGACGCGGCAGAGCGTGAAGATTATTTCGGCGACAGCGCGCCTGAGCTGTTCGTCAATGCGCGCATCGAGTGCGAAGCCAAACCAGGCTCAAAGGGCCATTTCACCGTGGACATCGGCGACTACGTAGCCGCCCAGCCTGGTCTGGGTGAGGTCGTGATGTTCTATGTGCACGACTACCTGGAAGACAACAGCGGCTGCACCTATGTGCTGCTGCGTGACGAAGAGGTGCTGGAGTAATCCAGCCATCGCGCTGGGCTTCTTGTTGAAGCCCAGCCACTCGCTCCTTTCTCCATTTCCCCTCTGACCGTCTATCCGCCATCTGCCTTGTAGTACCGGGTTATTACCCGCGCCTGGCTGATCGGGATAACACTCTGTGCTTCTCAACCCAGAAAGGGAGCAGGCACATGGCAGCGAAGAAGATTCTCATGCTGGTCGGCGACTACGTCGAAGACTACGAAGTGATGGTGCCGTTTCAGGCACTGCTGATGGTCGGTCACCAGGTGCACGCGGTGTGCCCGGACAAGACCGCCGGGCAGAGCGTGCGCACTGCCATCCACGATTTCGAAGGCGAACAGACCTACAGCGAGAAGCCGGGGCATAACTTCGCCCTTAACTTCGACTTCGCCCAGGTCAAAACTGACGATTACGACGCTCTGTTGATTCCCGGTGGCCGCGCGCCGGAATACCTGCGCCTGAACGCTCAGGTGCTGGCGCTGGTGCAGGCCTTCGACAAGGCCGGAAAACCCATCGCTGCGGTGTGCCATGGCGCGCAATTGCTCGCTGCTGCTGGCGTGCTGAAAGGTCGTGAATGCAGTGCCTATCCGGCCTGTGGCCCGGAAGTGACTCTGGCGGGCGGGCGCTACATCGATATCGCCGTGGACCAGGCCCATGTGCAGGGCAATCTGGTCACCGCTCCGGCCTGGCCGGCACACCCCAACTGGCTGGCGGCGTTCCTCGTCCTGCTGGGTACGCAGATCACACTGTAAACTGCTGGGGCCAGTCAGGCCCCGCATTCAGGGAGGTGAGCCGCCATGTGCGAGCTGTATGTCAAAGCCGATCCGATTCTCTACGAATCCCGCGCCCGCTCGCTGCGTATTCGTGGTGTGGTCACCACCCTGCGCCTGGAAAATCAGTTCTGGGACATCCTGCGCGAAATCGCCGAAGTCGACGG
>JBIHZW010000260.1:0-5349 GCA_044240245.1 Pseudomonas sp.
TACTCGGGCAGCAACGGCCTGGTAGCGCACGAGTGCATCCTCGACATCCGCCCGATCAAGGACAGCAGCGGCATCAGCGTTGACGATGTGGCCAAACGCCTGATCGACTTCGGCTTCCACGCCCCGACCATGTCCTTCCCGGTCGCTGGCACCCTGATGATCGAGCCGACCGAGAGCGAATCCAAGGAAGAGCTGGACCGTTTCTGCGACGCCATGATCGCCATCCGCAACGAGATTCGTGCGGTGGAAGCCGGTCAGCTGGATGCCAACGACAACCCGCTGAAAAACGCCCCACACACCGCACTGGAACTGGTCGGCGAGTGGACTCACGCCTACAGCCGCGAACAAGCCGTGTACCCAGTGGCCAGCCTGATCGAGGCCAAGTACTGGCCGCCGGTCGGCCGCGTGGACAACGTGTTCGGCGACCGCAACCTGATCTGCGCCTGCCCGTCCATCGAGGCGTACCAGGACGCGTGATAACAGCCTGCGGCCCGGAACATCTCCGGGCCGCGGGACTGCTTTCTCCCCAATTCTCGACTCACCTCTACCCGAGGCGGGTTAGCTGCACCTCATATAAAAACCAGAGGGCCTCACCATGTTTAGCAAACACGACCAACTGCAAGGCTACGATGACGCCCTGCTCGCTGCGATCAACGCCGAAGAGCAGCGCCAGGAAGACCACATCGAGCTGATCGCCTCGGAAAACTATTGCAGCCAGCGCGTGATGCAGGCCCAGGGCAGCGGGCTGACCAACAAGTACGCAGAAGGCTATCCGGGCAAGCGTTACTACGGCGGTTGCGAGCATGTCGACAAGGTCGAGGCCCTGGCCATCGAACGCGCCAAGCAGTTGTTCGGTGCTGACTATGCCAACGTGCAGCCGCACTCTGGCTCTTCCGCTAACAGCGCGGTATACCTGGCCTTGCTCAATGCTGGTGACACCATCCTCGGCATGAGCCTGGCCCACGGCGGCCACCTGACCCACGGCGCCAAGGTGTCGTCCTCCGGCAAGCTGTACAACGCCGTGCAGTACGGCATCGACGAGCAAGGTCTGATCGATTACGCCGAGGTCGAGCGCCTGGCCGTCGAACACAAGCCGAAGATGATCGTTGCCGGTTTCTCCGCCTATTCGCGCACCCTGGATTTCGCCCGTTTCCGCGCCATCGCCGACCAAGTCGGCGCGCTGCTGTTTGTCGATATGGCTCACGTCGCTGGCCTGGTCGCCGCTGGTCTGTATCCCAATCCGCTGCCGTTTGCCGATGTGGTGACCACCACAACGCACAAGACCCTGCGCGGCCCACGTGGCGGCTTGATCCTGGCCAAGGCCAATGAAGAGATCGAGAAGAAGCTCAACTCCGCCGTATTCCCCGGTAGCCAGGGCGGCCCGCTGATGCATGTGATCGCAGCCAAGGCCGTGTGCTTCAAGGAGGCGCTGGAGCCAGGCTTCAAGACCTACCAGCAGCAGGTGATCGACAACGCCCAGGCCATGGCCGAAGTGTTTGTTGCACGCGGTTTTGATGTGGTCTCCGGCGGCACCGACAACCACCTGATGCTGGTCAGCCTGATCAAGCAAGGCCTCACCGGCAAGGCGGCAGACGCGGCCCTCGGTGCGGCGCATATCACGGTGAACAAGAACGCCGTGCCGAATGACCCGCAGTCGCCGTTTGTCACCTCCGGCATCCGCATCGGCACCCCGGCAGTCACCACCCGCGGTTTCAAGCAGGGCGAGTGCCGCACCCTGGCCGGCTGGACCTGCGACATCCTTGATGAGTTGGACAACCCAGCCGTGATCGAGCGCGTTCGCGGTCAGGTTGCGGACCTATGCACCAGCTTCCCGGTCTACGCTAACTAAGACAGCACGCAATTTTGCCACTCGCGGCGCGGTTATCCAGCGCGCCGCATCAACGCCGCCTCACAAGGACGGCAGCAAAACACGCAGTCGGAGCAAGCATGTCACTTAGCGTTTTTGACCTTTTCAAGATCGGCATCGGCCCGTCCAGCTCGCACACTGTCGGCCCCATGCTGGCCGCCCTGCGCTTTGCCGAAGGCCTGCGCCGCGATGAGCTACTGGCCGCCACCGATACCGTGAAAGTGGAGCTATACGGCTCCCTCGGCGCCACCGGCAAGGGCCATGGCAGCGACAAAGCCGTGCTGCTAGGCCTGGAAGGCGAACAGCCGGACAGCGTCGAAACCAATACCGTCGACGCACGCCTGGCAGCGATTCGCAGCAGCGGCGAACTCAAGCTGCTCGGCGAAAAAGCTATCCACTTTGTAGAAAAGCAGCACCTGGCAATGATCCGCAAGCCGCTGCCTTTTCACCCCAACGGCATGATTTTTCGCGCCTTCGACGCCGCTGGCTTGCAGATCCGCTCGCGCGAGTACTACTCGGTAGGCGGCGGTTTTGTCGTCGATGAACAGGCCGCTGGCGCCGACCGCATCGTCGAAGACAGCACCGTACTGCAGTACCCCTTTACCACCGGCAAACAGCTACTGGCGCATTGCGCCGAACACAACCTGTCGATCAGCCAGGTGATGCTGGCCAACGAAACCGCCTGGCGCCCGGAAGCCGAGACCCGCGCGCGCCTGCTGCATATCTGGCAGGTGATGCAGGATTGCGTCGAGGCCGGCTGCCGCAACGAGGGCATCATGCCCGGCGGCCTCAAGGTCAAACGCCGCGCTGCCGCCCTGCACCGCCAGCTGTGCAAGCACCCCGAAGCCGCGCTGCGCGATGCCCTCAGCGTACTCGACTGGGTCAACCTCTACGCCCTGGCGGTCAACGAGGAAAACGCCAGCGGCGGCCGCGTGGTCACTGCGCCAACCAATGGCGCTGCCGGTATCGTGCCCGCGGTGCTGCATTACTACAGCCGTTTTATCCCCAGTTCCAACGACGACGGTGTGGTGCGCTTTCTGCTCACCGCCGCCGCCATCGGCATCCTCTATAAAGAAAACGCCTCGATCTCCGGCGCCGAAGTCGGCTGCCAGGGCGAGGTCGGCGTGGCCTGTTCGATGGCCGCAGGCGCCCTGTGCGAAGTGCTCGGCGGCAGCGTCAATCAGGTGGAGAACGCCGCCGAGATCGGCATGGAACACAACCTCGGCCTGACCTGCGACCCGATCGGCGGCCTGGTGCAGGTACCCTGCATCGAACGCAACGCCATGGGCTCGGTCAAGGCGATCAACGCCGCACGCATGGCCCTGCGCGGCGACGGCCAGCACTTCGTTTCGCTGGATAAAGTGATCCGCACCATGCGCCAGACCGGTGCCGACATGAACAACAAGTACAAGGAAACCGCCCGCGGCGGCCTGGCCGTGAATATTGTCGAGTGCTGACACGGCACCCCATACAACCTGTAGGCGCGAGGCTTTAGCTCGCGCCTACCCAAACAACCTTTACCGACATGGAGAACCGCATGACCACTGAAACCCTGGCGAAAACCCCGCTACATGCCCTGCACCTCGAACTGGGCGCGCGCATGGTGCCGTTCGCCGGCTACGACATGCCGGTGCAGTACCCGCTCGGGGTGATGAAGGAACACCTGCACACCCGCGAAACCGCCGGCTTGTTCGACGTATCGCATATGGGCCAGATCATTCTGCGCGGCCCGCAGGCGGCGCAGGCCCTGGAGCGCCTGGTGCCGGTGGATATCATCGACCTGCCCGTGGGCATGCAACGTTACGCCATGTTCACCGATGATCATGGCGGCATCCTCGACGACCTGATGGTCGCCAACCTAGGCAACGACACCCTGTTTCTGGTGGTCAACGCGGCCTGCAAGCACAAGGACCTGATGCACCTGCAACTGCAGATCTCCAGCCAGTGCCAGATCGAAGCCTGTTTCGACCGCGCCCTGCTCGCCCTGCAAGGCCCGAAAGCTGTCGACGTGCTCGCACGCCTGGCCCCAGAAGTGGCCAAGATGACCTTTATGCAATTCGCCCCGGTGCGTCTGCTCGGCGTCGACTGCTACGTCAGCCGCTCCGGCTACACCGGCGAAGACGGCTTCGAAATCTCGGTGCCGGCCGCCCACGCCGAAACCCTGGCGCGCAGCCTGCTGGCCGAACCGGAAGTGGCCGCCATCGGCCTTGGCGCACGCGACTCGCTGCGCCTGGAAGCCGGTCTGTGCCTGTATGGCCACGACATGAGCACCAGCACCACGCCGATCGAGGCCAGCCTGTTGTGGGCCATGTCCAAGCCACGCCGCGCCGATGGCGCCCGTGCTGGCGGTTTCCCTGGCGCGGCGCGAATCTTCGCCCAGCAGCAAGAAGGCGTTG
The DNA here is from genome assembly GCA_044240245.1 of Pseudomonas sp. GTDB lineage: Bacteria > Pseudomonadota > Gammaproteobacteria > Pseudomonadales > Pseudomonadaceae > Aquipseudomonas. Next base: position 4,264 of record JBIHZW010000260.1, read on the forward strand.
CCAGCAAGCGCGTCGGCCTGCTGCCGCAGGAACGTGTACCGGTACGTGAAGGCGCGGAAATCGTCGATGCCGACGGCAACGTGATCGGCACCGTCTGCAGTGGCGGCTTCGGCCCGACTCTCGCAGCCCCAGTGGCCATGGGTTATCTGCAGAGCAGCCATATCGCCGTGGATACCGAGGTATGGGCCATGGTGCGCGGCAAGCGTGTAGCGATGAAAGTCGCCAAGACCCCGTTTGTGCCGCAGCGCTACTACCGCGGTTAACCACTAGATCTGCAGCACCGTCCGCCAGGCCGGTGCTGCAGTCGCTCAACGCTATGCAGCGTTGATATCGGTAAAAATCAGGCGATTGCCAAACGGATCGGTCACCGTCATATCACGTCCCCAGGGCTGGTTGGTGATACCCGGCCGCGCATTGCCATATGCTCGCGCCGTCAGCTCGGCGTGCAGGGCATCCAAATCATCGACGCTGATACGCAGCGCCGCACCCGGGCAGCAATCGCCGTGGTGCTCGGACAGATGCAGCACGCACCCCGCCCTGGACACTTGCAGGTAGAGCGGCAAGCCCACCTCGAAGCGATGCGCCCAATCCTCGCTAAAGCCCAGAAACTCGCAGTAGAACGCCCGCACCTTGGCTTCATCGAAGCTGCGCAGGATGGGAATCGGAGCCGCCAGCTACATGAAGACCTCTGCCTGAATATGTGTCCGGCACTCTATTTCAGCCCCAGGCGAATGTCACCGGCTCAGTCCGGCAGCAGGCAACTGCGCCGGTTGCTGAACACCTCGCGGTCAATATCGCGCACATCCAGCGACACCGCATTGACGCTCGGCAAGCGCTCGACCAGCGCCCGCACGATCTGCCGTGACAGCAGGCGCTTCTGCTCATCCGTACGCCCGGCAAGGATGTAGAAGATCAGGTGCACAAAGTCCTCCTGCGTACCGCCCACACTGAAATGCTCATACAGGCTTAGGCGCAGTTTGACCTCCCCCGGCTGGAACAACTGGGTGGCAGTCGCAGCATCCTCGACAACGCCAAGCAGTTCAGACGGAGTGATCAGTCGCGTGAGGGTTTGCGAGCCTTCAACCA
>JBIHZW010000261.1:0-5322 GCA_044240245.1 Pseudomonas sp.
TTTCTTCAAGAATGACGACAAGTATGCCCGTGAGAAGCTCTCCGGCGACTTGGAGCGCCTGCGTTCCTATTACCTGGATCGCGGCTATATCAATATGGATATCAGCTCGACCCAGGTATCCATCACCCCAGACAAGAAGCACGTCTATGTCACGGTCAACGTCGACGAAGGCGAGAAGTACACCGTACGTGAGGTCAAGCTCAGCGGTGAGCTGAAGGTGCCGGAAGAAGAAGTACGCGCTTTGCTGCTGGTTCAGGAAGGCCAGGTGTTCTCACGTAAGGTGATGACCACCACCTCCGAACTGATCACTCGTCGTCTGGGTAACGAAGGTTATACCTTCGCCAACGTCAATGGCGTGCCAGAAGCCCATGATGACGGTACTGTGTCGATTACCTTTGTGGTTGATCCGGGCAAGCGTGCTTACGTTAACCGCATCAACTTCCGTGGCAACACCAAGTCGGAAGACGAAGTGCTGCGCCGTGAAATGCGTCAGATGGAAGGTGGCTGGGCTTCGACCTACCTGATTGATCAGTCCAAGACCCGTCTCGAGCGTCTCGGCTACTTCAAGGAAGTCAACGTCGAAACCCCGCAGGTACCAGGTACCGATGATCAGGTCGACGTCAACTACAGCGTTGAAGAGCAGGCTTCCGGCTCTATTACTGCAAGCGTCGGTTTCGCCCAGAACGCCGGCCTGATTCTCGGCGGCTCGATTACCCAGAACAACTTCCTGGGTACGGGTAACAAGGTCAGCGTCGGCCTGACCCGTAGCGAATACCAGAGCAACTACAACTTTGGTTTTGTTGACCCCTACTGGACGCCAGATGGTGTCAGCCTGGGCTACAACGCCTTCTTCCGTGAGACCGATTACGACGAATTGAATACCGATGTATCCAGCTACTCGGTGGACAGCTACGGTGCAGGTGTCAGCATCGGTTATCCAATTAGCGATACTTCGCGTTTGACCTATGGTCTGACCATCCAGAACGATAGTATCGGTACCGGGGATTATACGGTTGACGAGATTGTTGATTTTATTGACGCAGAGGGTGATAGCTACCTGAACCTCAAAGCATCGATTGGTTGGTCCGAGTCAACCCTGAATCGCGGCGTGCTGGCTAACCGTGGGCACTCGCAGAGCTTGGTGTTTGAAACCACGGTGCCGGGCAGTGATTTGTCGTTCTTCAAGGTCGATTACCGCGGCCAGCTGTTCAAACCGTTGAGTGACACCTATACCTTGCGTCTGCACAGCCAGCTGGGCTTCGGCGACAGCTACGGTTCAACTTCCGAGTTACCGTTCTATGAGCATTACTACGCGGGTGGTTTTAACTCCGTACGGGGCTTCAAGGACAGTAGTCTGGGGCCGCGCAGTACACCAAGCGTTGCGCGCATCAACGGCGTGCCGAACTTCAATGAAGGTGCTGGCCCTGGTGATGACGGCCGTTACACGGACGACCAAGATCAGCTGCCATTTGGCGGTAACGTTCTGATTCAAGGGGGGGCTGAACTGCTGTTCCCCATGCCGTTTGTCAAGGATCAGCGCTCGCTGCGTACCGCACTGTTCTGGGACGTGGGCAATGTCTTTGACACCAGTTGCGGCAGCACCCAAGAGAACTGCGGCAGTGTCGACGCGGGTGAGCTGGCCAGCTCGATCGGTGTCGGTCTGACCTGGATCACCGCATTGGGCCCGTTGAGCTTCAGTCTTGCGATGCCTATCGTTGAGCCGGATGACGCTGATACACAGATTTTCCAGTTCTCTCTCGGTCAGACGTTCTAAGCGTCGGATTTTTGAATACCAACAGTTTTGCAGGAGTTGCACCGTGCGTAAGTTGACTCAACTGGTTTTGTTAAGTGTTGCCCTGCTGGCAACCCCGGCTTTTGCCGAGATGAAAGTAGCGGTATTGAACTATCAAATGGCGTTGCTGGAATCTGACGCTGCCAAGCGTTATGCCGTGGATGCCGAGAAGAAATTCGGCCCGCAGCTGAACAAGCTGAAAACTCTGGAAAGCGATGCCAAGCGCATTCAGGACCGTCTGGTCAAAGACGGCGAAAAAATGCAGACCGCCGAGCGCGAGCGCCTGGAGCTTGAATTCAAGCAAAAAGCCCGGGATTTCCAGTTCCAGTCCAAGGAACTGAACGAGTCCAAGGCTGTGGCGGATCGTGAAATGCTGAAGAAGCTCAAGCCGAACCTAGACAAGGCCGTGGAAGAAGTGATCAAGACCGGTAACTTTGACCTGGTGCTGGAGCGCGGTGCGGTGATTGATGTCAAACCTCAGTTCGACATCACCCGCCAGGTTATCGAGCGCATGAATCAGCTGCGCTGATCATGAGTGCAACGGTTTATACCCTTGGCCAGTTGGCCGAGCGTCTGGGTGCCACCTTGCGTGGCGCCACAGACAAGCCGATCAGCGGCTTGGCTACCTTGCAGGAAGCCCGCGCTGATCAGCTGAGCTTTCTCGCCAATGCGCAATACCGCAAGTTTCTCTCTGGCTGCCAGGCCGGTGCGGTGCTGTTGACCGCAGCTGATGCCGAAGGCTATGCCGGCAATGCCTTGGTTGTTGCTAACCCTTACTTGGCCTATGCCGAGCTCTCCCATCTGTTTGATCGCAAGCCCAAGGCGTTGCCTGGCGTGCACCCCACTGCTGTGGTGGCTGCGGATGCTCAAGTTGATGCGAGTGCCAGTATCGGCGTCTATGCGGTTATCGAAAGTGGCGCGCAGATCGCTGCCGGGGTAACCGTAGGCGCGCAGTGTGTTGTCGGCGCGCGCTCGGTGATTGGTGAGGGTGGTTGGTTGGCCCCGCGAGTGACGCTGTATCACGACGTGCGCATCGGCAAACGTGTGGTTATTCAATCTGGCGCGGTGATCGGCGGCGAGGGCTTCGGCTTTGCCAACGAGAAGGGCATCTGGCAAAAAATCGCGCAGATCGGTGGGGTGACCATCGGTGATGATGTCGAGATCGGCGCCAATACCACCGTCGACCGTGGCGCGCTGTCGGATACGCTGATTGGCAATGGGGTCAAGCTGGATAACCAGATCATGATCGCGCACAACGTGCAGATCGGCGACAACACGGCCATGGCCGGTTGTGCAGGTATTTCCGGCAGCACCAAGATCGGTAAGAACTGCATGATCGCCGGCGGCGTGGGCATGGTTGGGCATATCGAGGTGTGCGACAACGTGTTCGTCACCGGTATGACCATGGTCACTCGTTCGATCACCGAGCCGGGCTCCTATTCGTCGGGCACCGCCATGCAGCCAGCGGCTGAGTGGCGCAAGAGCGCGGCACGGATTCGTCAGTTGGATGACATGGCGCGACGCCTGCAACAGTTGGAAAAGCAGCTGGCCGCCGTGACCCCAGCAGCTGACACTTCATCTGATGCCTGAGCCGGTGTTTGCCGGCTTCTCTTTTTTCTCTTACAGGCTTCTCTGCACATGATGGACATTAACCAGATTCGCGAATACTTGCCGCACCGCTATCCGTTCCTTTTGGTGGACCGGGTGGCTGAGCTGGATATTGAAGGCAAGCGAATTCGCGCCTACAAGAATGTCAGCATCAATGAGCCGTTCTTTAACGGGCATTTTCCTGAGCACCCGATCATGCCGGGCGTGTTGATCATCGAAGCCATGGCCCAAGCGGCCGGCATTCTTGGCTTCAAGATGATGGATCTGAAGCCATCCGATGGCACCCTGTATTACTTTGTCGGCTCCGACAAGCTACGCTTTCGCCAGCCAGTGGTGCCGGGCGATCAACTGATCCTCGAAGCCCGCTACCTGAGCAGCAAGCGCAGCATCTGGAAGTTCGAGTGCAAAGCCAGCGTCGACGGCAAGGAAGTCTGCTCGGCAGAAATCATCTGTGCGGAACGCAAACTATGAGTTTGATTGACCCTCGCGCCATCATCGATCCCAGCGCCAAGTTGGCTGACGACGTAGTTGTCGGCCCTTGGTCGATAGTTGGGGCCGATGTAGAAATTGGCGAGGGTACAGTGATCGGCCCCCATGTGATCATCAAGGGGCCGACGCGGATCGGTAAACATAACCGCATCTATCAGTTTTCCTCGGTGGGTGAAGACACCCCCGATCTCAAGTACCAGGGCGAGGCGACTCGGTTGGTAATTGGTGACCACAATGTGATCCGCGAGGGGGTCACCATCCACCGCGGCACCGTGCAGGATCGCAGTGAAACAACCCTTGGCGACCACAACCTGATCATGGCTTATGCCCACATTGGCCATGACAGCGTGATCGGCAACCATTGCATTCTGGTCAACAACACCGCGTTGGCGGGGCATGTGTGGGTCGATGACTGGGCGATTCTCTCTGGCTACACCCTGGTGCATCAGTTCTGCCGTATCGGTGCGCACAGCTTTTCTGGCATGGGCACGGCGATTGGCAAGGATGTGCCGGCGTTTGTCACCGTGTTCGGCAACCCGGCCGAAGCGCGCAGCATGAACTTCGAAGGCATGCGCCGTCGTGGTTTCAGCGCCGAGGCGATTGCCGCCTTGCGTCGCGCTTACAAGATCGTCTATCGCCAGGGGCTTACGGTTGAGCAGGCGATGACCGAGCTGGCCGAGTCGTCCGCAGAGTTTCCCGAAGTCGCGATCTTCCGCGATTCCATTCAGGCTTCAAGCCGCGGCATTACCCGATAATTTATGACTGACCTGATGCGTGTCGCGCTGGTCGCCGGCGAGGCGTCTGGCGATATTCTCGGTGCGGGCCTGATGCAGGCCCTCAAAGCCCAATACCCACAGATCGAATTTATCGGTGTCGGTGGCCCGCTGATGCAGGCCCAGGGGCTGAATTCCTATTTCCCGATGGAGCGTCTGTCGGTGATGGGTCTGGTCGAGGTGCTGGGCCGTCTGCCTGAGCTGCTGTCACGGCGCAAGCGTCTGATCAACACCTTGATCGAGGCCAAGCCGGACGTGTTTATCGGCATCGATGCGCCGGATTTCAACCTGACCCTTGAGCTCAAGTTGCGTCAGGCGGGCATCAAGACCGTGCATTACGTCAGCCCGTCCGTATGGGCCTGGCGGCAGAAACGCGTGCTGAAGATTCGTGAGGCCTGCGACCTGATGCTGACCTTGTTCCCGTTCGAGGCGCAGTTCTATCAGGATCATCAGGTACCGGTGCGTTTTGTCGGCCATCCGCTGGCCGATACCATTCCACAGCAGGCGGATCGTGCTGCTGCCCGTGAGGCGCTGAATTTGGCGCAGGATCAGCCGGTGGTCGCCCTGATGCCGGGCAGCCGTGGCGGCGAAGTGTCGCGCCTGGGCAGCCTGTTTCTCGATGCCGCCGTGCGGTTGCGCACCTTACGCCCTGGTATCCAG
>JBIHZW010000262.1:0-5305 GCA_044240245.1 Pseudomonas sp.
TTGCAAGCCGGCTTCCTTGAGCAGCAGCTGCACCGCCAGCACATCGGAGGCCGCACCGGCCATGGAGATCACGTAGGAACCCAGCGATGCAGCGGGAGCTCCAGCCACTTCACGGCAGGTAGCCAGCACTTCCTCGGTTTCCCCGCTGGGTTTGAAGTGCCCCGGCAGCAGCGGCCGGCGGTTCTCCAGCTCTTTCAGCAGAAACGCCAGGCGCGCCTCTTCATCCCACTCGGCGTAACGGCCCAGGCCGAGATAATCGGTGATTTCGCTCATGGCGGCGGCGTGGCGGCTGGAGTCCTGACGCACATCCAGACGCACTAGAAACAGACCGAAGGTCGCCGCGCGGCGCAGGCAATCGAGCAACGGGCCATCGGCGATCACACCCATACCGCACTCATGCAGCGACTGGTAGCACAGGGTCAGCGGATCCAGCAGCTCGCGATTGTCCTGCAACACGGCTGCAGACGCGGGCACTTGCTCATGCAGCGCGGCCTGGGCCCAGCTGCGGGTAGCGCGCAGACGCTCACGCAGCTGTTTGAGCAGGCTGCGATAGGGCTCGGCGCTCTCGCCTACCCGCGCCAGCAGAGCCGGGCTGGCCTGCTGCATGGACAGATCGGCGGCCAGGTTATCGACATCGCGCAAGTACAGATCCGCCGCCATCCAGCGCGCCAGCAGCAGCACTTCGCGGGTAATGCTTGCGGTGACATTCGGGTTGCCGTCGCGGTCGCCGCCCATCCAGGAGGCGAAGCGAATCGGTGCAGCATCGAGCGGCAGGTGCAACCCGGTGGCGCTGTGCAGCACCTGATCGGCCTTGCGCAGCACATTGGGAATGGCATGCCAGAGCGAATGCTCGATCACCGCAAAGCCCCATTTGGCTTCATCCACCGGGCTCGGCCGGCTGCGGCGGATTTCCTCAGTGTGCCAGGCCTCGGCAATCAGCCGTTGCAGGCGCTGCTTGACCTGCTCACGCTCGGCCGCCGAGAGGTCGCTATGGTCGCCGGCCGCCAGCTGCTCGGCCATCGCATCGTATTTCTGGATCAGGGTGCGCCGCGCCACTTCGGTGGGGTGTGCGGTCAGCACCAGTTCGATATCCAGGCGGCCGAACTGGCGGGCCAGCGCCTCGCCCTTGTGGCCGTTGCTGGATAGCCGCTGCAGCAGATCAGCGAGCATATTGTCTTCAAACGGCTGCGCTTCACCCGGCGCGCGACGGCGCACGCGGTGGTACTGCTCGGCGATATTGGCCAGGTTGAGAAACTGGTTGAACGCCCGTGCCACCGGCAATAGTTCGTCATCGTCCAGTTGGTTCAGGGTTGCACTGAGTTGCTCCGCGCCCTCTTGCGAGCCACGGCGCGAGGCCTTGGCGCCTTTGCGAATGCGCTCGATCTTGTCGAGAAAGGCAGCGCCATGCTGCACGCTGATGGTGTTACCCAGTAGCTCGCCGAGCTGGTGGACGTCCTCGCGCAGACGCGCGTCGATTTCTGCCATGAGTGTTGCCTCCGCTGATCCTGCCTCCAGAGTGCCCAGCGCGCCAACTTCTTACAAGTGCGCGACGCTGCGGCCGCACTTATCGACTCAGGCACTAGTCTTAACTGTGCAGCCCACCAAAACACGGCGGGCATAGAACAGACACGAGGCAATCATGAAGATTCGCGAGCTTGTTCAGCACTGGCAGGAAAACGCCCAGGGGCAGCTGAGCGCAACGCCTTATCAGATACGGCTGGACCTGGAGGCCGCAGCGCGCCTGGCGGCATTGCAGGAGATGTACCCCAAGCACCACGTGGAAGAGCTGCTGGGGGAATTGCTCGGCGCGGCGCTCGAAGAGCTGGAGGCCAGCCTGCCCTACGTCAAGGGCAGCACGGTGGTGGCCAGCGATGAGCAGGGCGACCCACTGTATGAAGACATCGGCCTGACGCCGCGCTTCCTCGCCCTGTCACGCCGGCATTTGCAGCGCCTTAGCGAGCAGCAGAAACAGACTGACTGAGCTTACTGGGCTTCGCTGCAGCGCACGGCCTGCTTACGCCGATCTACCAGCACGCCGCTCAGGCCCTTCTGCTCCAGGTCGAACAGCACCAGCACGCCGTCTATGCACTGGGCGACCTGGCTGGCGGGTTTGAGCGAGACTTTGTAATCCTCACCCGGAACGGTCTTGAGCATGGTGAACTCGGACAGCAGCAGGGCATCTTCCGGCTTGGCGATATGCAGGTAGCCGTAATAGCCGAGCACAGCCACCGTGGCGCAGATGCTGCCGATGCCGGTAAGGATCAGCGGGATTGGGTTTACTTCGCTCATAACAGACTCTCGGAATTTTTCAGTTAGCGGGCTAAGCACAGGCGGCGCAGCTTGCAGCAAACATTCACGCCTGCAAAGGCCCAGATTGCCGCATCATTTATTACCGCCAGCGCGCACTTCCTCACGGGCCTTGAACGTCGCTTCATAGATGCGCTCGGCCAGGCGCGAGAACGGCAGGCTCTGCACCCACACGGTACCGGTGCCCTTGAGCGTGGCCAGAAGAATGCCTTCGCCGCCAAACAGCATGCTTTTCAGGCCGCCGGCCAGGGCAATGTCGTAATCAATACCGCTGGTAAAGGCCACCAGGCAGCCGGTGTCCAGGCGCAGGGTTTCGTTGCTCAGTTCCTTGCGAATCACCGTGCCGCCTGCGTGGACAAAGGCCAGGCCGTCGCCTTCGAGCTTCTGCAGGATAAAGCCCTCGCCGCCGAAGAACCCGGCACCCAGGCGCTTGTTAAAGCTGATGCCGACCGCCGTGCCATAAGCCGCGCAGAGAAAGGCGTCCTTCTGACAGATCAGCGTGCCGCCGTGCTCAGCCAGCTGAATCGGCACCACGGTGCCTGGGTAAGGCGCGGCAAAGGCCACCCGCGCCGGGGTTTTGCCGGCATTGGAGAAGTGCGTCATAAACAGCGACTCGCCGGTCAACATGCGCTTACCCATGCCCCACAGCTTGCCCAGCACACCCGTGGCCGCGCCATCGCCCATGCGCGTTTCAAAGCGGATGCCGTCGGTCATGTAATTCATCACGCCAGCTTCGGCGATCACCGTTTCGCCCGGATCGAGAATGATCTCCACGCTCTGCGCGGAGGCGCCAAGGATTTCGTAGTCGAGTTGATGGCTGGGCATATTGGCTCCTTGGCGATACAGGTAAAGCTGCCCGGATGGGACTCGGTTTTGTAGGAGCGGGCCATGCCCGCGATAGGTCACACAGACAGAAGACATCGCGGGCATTGCCCGCTCCTACGCCCTACAGCGGGGATTATTTCATCAGAGGATATTGGCGTAGTCGGCTTCGATCCGATCAAGACTCAGGTGATTGAGGAAGTTGGAGAAGCACATCCAAGCTGACAGCGAGTTGAGGTCGCTAAACTGTGGCGGCAGGAACTTGGGCGCCACGACCAGCCCTTCATCCACCAACTGACGCAGGGTGCGCATGTCTTCTAGGGTGGTCTTGCCGCAGAACAGCAGCGGAATCTGCTCCAGCTTGCCTTTGCGCACAGCCAGCTGGATGTAGTTGTAAATCATGATAAAGCCTTTCAGGTAGGACAGGTCCTTGGTGAAAGGCATGCCGGTGGGGGTTGAGCCACGGAACACCCGGTTGGCGTTGCTGTAGCTTTCTTCCTGACTGAAGCCCTGCTCGCGGTAGAAGTCGAACACTTGCAGAAAATCCGCGCCCTCCTCGGCCATATGAATGGCGCGGGTGCGGTTGGTCAGCTTGCGTAAACGGGTTGGGTAGGAGGCGAAGGTGATCACCTCCATCAGGATCGCCAGGCCTTCCTGGGTCACCGTGGACGAGGGCGGGCCCTTGGCCAGAAAGGTGCAAACCGGCTGGCTCAGGCCATTCAGGGTGGTCGCCACATGCACCAGGCCCTCGTGCACTTCCAGGGCTTTTACATCGCGGTCATTGAACATCGCATCGGCGCGAATCTTGATGTAATCAGCGCCGGCAGCGGCGTCGGCAAGAATACCGTCGGACTCGAACACCCGAATGGTGCCCTCCTCCTCACCAAACACCTTGTTCAGGCGATGTTGCAGCAGGTTGACCGCCTCTTTGGCGGTCAGGGTCTTGGCTTCGTCCTTGAGGTCGCCGCGCTTGTCGATGTTATTGAGAAAGTCGGAAAACATCAGGCCCAGGTCGGCCAGGGTCGGGTCACCGGCATGGAAGGCATCGGAGGCCGCGCCGTAGAGTTCCTGGCTGATCAGGCCGAAGTCCTCGGTGCCGCGCGCTTCGAGCATGCGAATGACCATGCGGTACTCGCGGCACATGCGCCGCATGATCTTGCCCACCGGGTTGAACTGGCCGAGCTGGCGAGTGATGTCGCGCTCGATATTCTGGAATTCCAGCTTCTTTGCCGACGCATCAAAGGGCAGCGGCCGGTTGGCATAGTAGGCACGGTCAACGGCGGGCAGCTTCTTGCCTTTGTGCTTAAGAAACTCGTTGCGAATCGAGTCATCCCACTTCACCGCATCCAGCACGCGTATCGGCGTTTGCGCGTCGACCAGACGGTCGGACAGCGCACGCACAATTAACTGGTAGCCGTCCAACTCGGTATGACTGTTCATGCTTTCCTCACCACCCACTAATCGCCTGCCCGCTGATAGCGCGCGACTTCGATAAACACATCCGAATTGGCCTGATCGTCGAGGTAGCTGAACACCTGCTCCAGCGGGCTGCTGATCAGCACGCCATCACCTTCTGCGCCGTCAATCACTTCGCCCTGCAATGAGCCCTGCTCCAGCTCGTGGAGAATACGGTCAACATCCAGGTTGTAGATCACCAGTTCATTGCTGGTGGTCAGCTCGAAACCGGCGATGGCGAAGTTCGCCCCCAGGCTTTTCGGCAAGCCGGCCGAGAGGTACCAGCGGCGGCCGTGATGGGCTACGGTAAAGCCGTATTCTTCAACGCTGTCGAGGTTATCCAGGCTGTCGACATAGGAGCGCGCCTTGTAGACGTTGGAACCGGCACGGGTGATCTGCAAATACAGCTGCTCACCCCACTCGTTCTTGCGCGACCATTCGCCAAGCAGGGGAATCGGGGCTGCTTCATTGGCGGGAATCGGGTCCTTGAAGGTCACCAGACAGCCACCAAGCAACAGGAAGGACACGGCAAGCAGCGCGCGCCAGGCTTTCATTCAGCTCTCCTTGTGAACGGATTGACCGGGTTACAAGCCCAGTACCAAATGCATATAGCGTTTAAGCATGGCCAACATATCTTCACTGTCCAGATGATCAACACCATCGAGCAGGCCCTGATACTCCATGCGCACAATAATCGCCGTCAAGAGCTTGGCATCCTGCT
>JBIHZW010000264.1:0-5297 GCA_044240245.1 Pseudomonas sp.
GTCAGGAAGAACTGACGGTCAACGCCGGCCTTGTTGAAGGCTTCAGGGGACGCTAAGCGCGGTATCACTTCATCGGCAGACAGGTCACGGCCCTCCACCAGCTCAATCTCAGCCACCAATGGCTGATTGAGCTCTGATTGAAGCGTCACCTCACCCAGCCCTAGCGCGTGCGCCATGCCGGATGACAGCGCAGAAGCCGCTGCGATTGCCAGCACCAGTTTACGAACCCGAGCCATAGCGTTATCCCTTGTTTTATCTGTTTCTCGACCAGTATTGGCCGCCTCGAAAGAGCTGGGAATTTTATGGAGTTGCGCCGATTAATTGTGTTGATCAGCTTGCAAATCTCTAAAGGTTCTCGGAGTGAACTGCGCCAATAGCTGCCATTCGTCGGGCGCGCAGCATCCGCCCCTCTTGCTCGGGTGCGCGGGGTAGGAATGGGGCTGTATAGCCGTTAGGTGTTTTAGCCCGCTGCTTGGGGCTTAGCTGTTTTGTGCGTCTTTGCGGCACTGCGCCTGCAGGGCGGCCCAGCCTTCGGCGCCGAGATCTTCCAGGGTCTGGATATTGGCTTCGAAGATCGCCTCCGGGTCGGGGAAGGCGGCTACAGCGCGGTCGATGCTGGCTTCGCGGAGGATATGCAGGGTCGGGTAGGGCGAGCGGTTAGTGGCGTTGCTGACATCGTTGACGCTGGTGTCGGCAAACTGGAACTGCGGGTGGAAGCTGGCCACTTGCAGGATGCCGCTATAGCCGAGGTCGTCGAGGGTGTCGTCGGCCACGGCGAGGAAGTCGTTGAAGTCGAGAAAGTCGCTAAGGGCTGCAGGGTGGATCAGCAGAGTGGTGTCGACTTCGCTTGGCTCGCAGTTGGCCAGGTGGTGCAGCTCATCAATCAGCATGGCGAGCAGTTCTTCCGGCTCGGCGCTGGCGCACACCACATAGCGAACTTGCCCTTTGACCTGCACCGCCTTGGCGAACGGGCAGAGGTTCAGGCCGATTACGGCGCGATCAACCCAGGCGCGGGTTTCGACAATGGCGTGGGCGGCGCTCGGGGTGACGGTGCTGGACATAGGGCGATACTCGGGCTGGCGTGGCGTGAAGTTTAGCGTCAATAGCGGCGGTAGGGGGCGCGGGGCGGTTGTCAGCGCTTAGCCGCTGTTGCGTTGCGGGTTGCCGGCGCGGCGCAACGGGCTGCATTGGCTGGGGTCGATCGCGCCGACATAAGGGTTGCCGTGGCCCATCACGCAGCCGACCTGCTGATTGCGCCAGCGCTCCCATTCGCTGATCGGGTATTGGCGGCTCCAGGCTTCGTAGGTGCGGCGGTCGAGCTTGGACAGGCGCAGCTGGTAACGCTCGGCCATATAGAGATAGATGCGCGCTGCCGGGCCGCGAGCGTGGGCCGGCGGCATGGCGGTTTTCGCCTTGAAGTTGACCACCATCGGGCAGCTGCCGTACTGCGTGGGCTTGTCGCTGAGCATGCCGAGGGCGTAGTTGGAGCGGTCGCCGTTGACCTCGCCGATGCTCGGTACCAAGTTGTGCAGATCGGCTTCGGCGGCTTTGAATGTGGCGTCTGTGCGGGTGCAGTTCTTGCGGCCGCCGTTCTGCCAGCACTGGCGCTGATGGCCGATCACCCAGGCCGGCACCACATGCTCCCATTCCAGGCGCTGAGCACGGCGCAGCTGTTTGCGCGGGCTGTAGCCGCAGCTATTGAGGTCTACCCGGTTGCCGCTATACGCGCACTGGCAATAGAAGGTGTTGGGCCGTTCGGCATACAGGCGCCAGGCGATTTTCTTCGCGGCGCTAAAGGTTTTCGGGGCATCGGCAAAGGCGGGTAAGGCAACTAACAGGCAAAACAGGACAAGCAGACGCAGCATGGGGCACTCGGCAGCCAAAAAGCTGCGGATCATACCGATTAAAGCGCTCTGCGACGGGCTTTTTGGCGAAGCACTGATAAGCGGTTGCCAACCTTTTACGCATGACGCGGTCTGTTGGCAGTCCACCTGAGCTTATGCAGCTAGGTGTTTGATTGTGTTCAAAGTCATGTCTTCGAGTAGGAAAACTGGCCAATCTGGATTTTGTTGCTAGCGTTACCCCATCACACCGCAGCGGACGACCTCATCTGATGAGCATTGTGCAGCGTTTGCCATGGCTGAAAACGGGCCCCACCTGGGCGGGCGGCCATGCTGTGGCGATGCGGCGCGGGACTGTGGTGGCGACGCTGTTTGCGGCGTTGATGGCAATCGGTGGCTGCTCCACCCGGCAGGACCATCAGACCATCATCAGCAACCGCAGCGAGATCAAACCCACCGAGTTCTTCCAGAGCCATGCCGACCGCATGGCCACGCTCGGCATGCGCAACAACCTCAATAGCCTCTACCGTTTGATGGACAAGCTGTACCTGCGCAACCCGCGTGAGTGGCGCAAAACCGGCCTGCCTGATGTGGAGTCCGCCAAGCGTGCGGTACACCGCGCCATCGAACTGGATCAGCCGCTGCCGCAATTGGGTGGACGTACCGATGTCGCCGCTCTCGGCTATGCCCTGAGCGCCGAATACCAGGGCGACCGCGTGGGGGCGTTTATCTATTCGCTGGCGAGCATGCTGATTACCGCCCACGGCGGGCGCACCGAGTACTACCTGAGCGACACACTGAACCCGCAGTTTATCCACAACGCGGCGCGTAATTTCGAGAAGGCCAGCTGGATGCTCGCTCAGCGTACGGATGCGGGCGGCAAGCCCTGGCTGCTGTCCAACGAGATCTCTGCCGAGGGGCACAACCTCAGCTATGCCGTGGAGTTCGGCAAGATAGTCGCGCGGCTGGATCTACTCACCGATGTGCTGGATGAGCGCTACCGGCGTATGGGCGTGAGTTATGCCCAAAGCCTGCTGTTTATGAACTTCCTACCAGTGCAATAAACCCTCAGTAGCCTTCTTCCAGGCGTTTATTGCTCTGCGCATTGGCCGCTTCGATCTGCTGTTTCAGTTGTTCGGTCTGCTGCTGCAGTTGTGCCGCCTGCTCGGCTTGCAGGCTGGCGGTTGCCGCCGTTTCACCGAGGCCGCAGGCGCTCAGGGCGAGGGTGGTCGATAACAGCAATAACGCAAGGGCGACGCGCATGGTGGCTCCGGAGTAAAGGGATGGGCGGCGCGGCTTAGTGCCAGCGCTTGTGAATACTATCCAGGGTGCCAGCCTGTCTTAAACGCTCCAGCGCTGCCGAGAACTGTTTGGCACGGGCGCTATCACCCTTGGCGAAGGCCACATAACGCGGCATTTCCACCAGCGGTTTGGGCAGGATGTGTACGTTCTTCTCCGCGCGCTGCTCGCGCACGAAGTACATCAGTTGCACCCGATCCCCGACTATCACATCAATGCGTCCGGCTAGCAGCATCGACACCAGTTGGCGCGGGTTTTGCGCGCTGGTATCGCGGGAGAGGTCCGCCTTATCAAATTCCGATTGGTAGGCGTAGCCGCGTACCTGGCCAATGGTATAAGGCGACAGGTCATCGAGTTCGGTCCAGTCGCTGAGGGTGGTTTTGCGCGAGGTCATAAATACCGTGGACCCGGTACGAATCGGCCCAACCAGCTCGTATTGCTGCATCCGTTCAGGGGTGCCGGCGAACTGAAAGGCCATGGCCACTTCGCTGCGATCAATCATGCGTTTGACCCGCTCCCAAGGGTACAGGCGCAGGCTGTAGGGAATCTTGGCCTCCTGCATCACGGCCTCCACCAACTCGACATCCAGCCCGCGCGGCTGGTCATCCTCGATGGTGACAAAGCTGTAAGGCGCAAACTGCTCATCGCCCACCACTTTCCACGGTTCGGCCTGCGCAGCTGAGGGTAGTAGCAGCATCAGACACAGCGCAACAATACGCATGAGGTCCTCCGGCGGGCGCCTCGAACGAGCGATTTGCTCTGTATTGATGCTAGCTAATGAAAAAAGCCCCGGCATGCAGGCCGGGGCTTTTTTGTAACGGGCGGTGCGCTCAGACTTTGCGCACGAACTCGGATTTCAGCTTCATCGCGCCAATGCCGTCGATCTTGCAGTCGATGTCGTGGTCGCCGTCGCAAAGGCGGATGCCCTTGACCTTGGTGCCGACCTTGACCACCAGGGATGAGCCTTTGACTTTCAGGTCTTTGATCACGGTGACGGTGTCGCCGTCCTGTAGCACGTTGCCCACCGAATCCTTGATCACCTTGGCGTCATCTGCCGCGTCGCTCGCGCCGGTGGCCGACCATTCGTGGGCGCACTCCGGGCAAACCAGCTGGGCGCCGTCTTCGTAGGTGTATTCGGAGTTGCATTTGGGGCAGGGCGGCAACGTGCTCACGGCGGGTCCTTGATGGGTCGATAAGAAAAGGCCGCATATTGTATAGGGTTTTATCGACTTTGGTTTTACTGGGCTGCGTTTGGCGCTGGCAGCTGCGGCCAGTTCAGCGTGCCGCGGTCATTGAAGCGCCAGGTGCCGAATAGGCCGTTGGCCAGTTTGCCGCGCAACTCATAGGGCAGGCCCTTGCCGTCCTGATAGCCGGCCATGCCCCAGGCCTGACGCAGCGCGGCGTAAGCGGAAAGGCTGACCGGTATGCGCAAAACGCTCTCGCCATAACGTGGCACCTGGCCGCTCTGGTTGCTGACGCCACTGAGCAGCGGTTGCTGGTTGACCTTCAGTTCCAGGTCCACGCCGTCGAAATCGATGGCCTGGTCATTGGGGTTCTGTACCCGCAGTTTGATCGCGAAGCGCGCTTCCAGGCCTTCGCCGGGCAGCGGTTCAATACCGACCAGCTCGATGCGCAATGGGTCGCGCGGGGCCAGGGTGCTGCACGCAGCCAGGGTAAGCAGCAGGCTGACAAGCAGGGCGCGGGCGAGTGTGCGGTGAAGGGCGTTGGGCATGCTGGGTTTCCACTGCTGACTAATTACAGAGTAGAAGACCCCGCGAGCAGGGCGATTACGCCGCAGCTGGGCAAATTAGCGCGAGAAAGGTTGTTGCAGGAGATGCCCGCCAGCCTGCAATAACAGGTGCTGGCGGGTTTCAGCGAGGTATCAGAAATGCACTTTTACCAGCAGGCTGGCGGTGTTCTGGTCGGTACCCTGGAGGATCTCGTCGCCGAGGAAGCTGTCGTCGTCGATGCCGTACTTGTCCTTCCAGTAGTCGTACTCAAAGCCCACATACAGCTGCTTCTCGCCCCAGTTCATAGCCTTGCCCAGGTCGTACTTGATCTGCGGGTTGAAATGCAGGTTGGCGTGGTAGCTCTTGTCGTTGTCCACCCAGTCCATAAAACCGTCGATAACGATGTCGGATTTGCCCACTGGGATGG
>JBIHZW010000265.1:0-5294 GCA_044240245.1 Pseudomonas sp.
TTTCATACGCCCGTGAATCAGCCCGACATTCAGCCCGCCGAGCGCTGCCGATAGATCCTCGAAGGTGGTTTCGGCGGCCTGGCAGGTCAGCTCTTCGGATTCTTCGATCAGCGTGCACACCCAATAGGCCTGACGGCCCTCGTTGCAAGCCAGGCGCACGCGCTCGACCACTTCCTGGCGGCGGCTGTCGGCGATCACCAGGGTGTTTACCGGCGTACGACCGGGCGGCAGCTCGTCGAGAATCGAGGTGTCGAGGTCGGCGTAGGCGCTCATCGCCAGGGTTCGTGGGATTGGCGTGGCGGTCATGATCAGCTGGTGCGGACACATGCGCCCGCCGATGCCTTTCTGTCGCAGGGCCAGGCGTTGCTGCACGCCGAAGCGGTGCTGCTCATCGATGATCACCAGGGCGAGCTTGGCAAAGCGCACTTCATCCTGAAACAGCGCGTGGGTGCCAACCACCATGGGCGCGCCTGCGGCGATCTGCTCCAGAGCGCTGGCGCGGGCCTTGCCCTTTAGCTTGCCGGCCAGCCAGGCGACTTCAAGACCCAGCGGGGCGAGCCATTTGCTGAAGTTGATGAAGTGCTGCTCGGCAAGAATCTCGGTAGGTGCCATCAGCGCCACCTGGTAACCGGCTTCCAGTGCTTGCAGTGCAGCAAAGGCGGCGACCACGGTTTTGCCGGCGCCCACATCGCCCTGCACCAGGCGCAACATCGGCTCGCTCTGGCTGAGGTCGTAGGCGATTTCCGCGCCGACCCGCTGTTGCGCACCCGTGGGGGTAAAGCCCAGGTTGGCCAGGTATTGCTGCGGCAGGCTTTTCGCCAGGGGCAGCGCCGGGGCCTGCTGTGCGCGCACGCTTTCGCGCAGGCGTTGCAGCGACAGTTGATGGGTCAGCAGTTCTTCGAAGGCCAGGCGGTGCTGGGCCCAGTGACGGCCTTCGGCGAGCTCTTCCAGGTCGGCATCTGGCGGCGGTCGATGCAAATAGCGAATGGCCTGATCAAGCGGGCTGAGCTGGTAATCGTCGGCCAGTTCGCGCGGCAGCCAATCCGGCAGGCTGTGCGGGCCGAGGCGCGCCAGGGCCTGTTCACTGAGCTGGCGCAGGCGCTGCTGGGTCAGGCCTTCGGTGGTCGGGTAGATTGGCGTCAGGGTCTGTTCCACGGCAATCGGCTCGCTGCCGGACAGCGCGCGGTATTCCGGGTGATAGATTTCCAGACCCGATGAGCCTGGTCGTACCTCACCGTAGCAACGCACCTGCGTGCCGCGTTTGAGGCCTTCTTTCTGCGCCTGGCTGAAGTGATAGAAGCGCAAGGAGAGGGTGCCGCTGCCGTCCTGCAGGCGTACCAGCAGGCTACGGCGTCGCCCCATGACCACATCGGCGCCGGCGACTATGCCTTCCACCACTGCGTCCTGACCGGGGCGTAGCGCGCCAATCGGCACGATGCGGGTGCGGTCCTGATAGCGCAGCGGCAAGTGGAACAGCACATCTTGCAGGGTTTCCAGACCGACCTTGGCGAGCTTCTCGGCCAGGGCCGCACCCACGCCTTTCAGCGCGGTGACAGAAACCGCGGCCAGTTCGGTCATGGCCTGTTTTAGCTGCTCTTGGGCAGTGGTTTGGCCACCGAGCACAGGCGAATCGAGTCGGTCAGTACTTCGATGGCATTCGGCCGTGGGAAGCTGGCGCGCCAGGCGATGGCCACGGTGCGGAACGGCGCTGGCGGGCTGAGCGGGCGCACTTCGATCACGCCGGGGGCGTAGTGATGGCTGTCGACTGCCGAGAACGGCAGGATCGACACGCCGAGGCCCGAGGCGACCATATGACGGATGGTTTCCAGCGAGCTGGATTCCACTGTGGTGTGCTTGGCGCTGTCTTCGCCGCCCTTGCGCAGGGTCGGGCAGGCTTCCAGCACCTGATCACGGAAGCAGTGGCCTTCGCCGAGCAGCAGCAAGCTCTTGTCGTTCAGCAGCTTGCTGTCGATGGTCTTCATCGCGGCCCAAGGATGGCCAGCGGGCAGCAGGGCGTAGAACGGTTCGTCGTACAGCGGTTTGGTCAGCACATCGGCTTCGTGGAACGGCAGGGCGATGATGATCGCGTCCAGCTCGCCGTTGCGCAGCTTGTCACGCAGCACGTGGGTGAAGTTTTCTTCGATATACAGCGGCATCTGCGGGGCGACGCGATGCAGTTGCGGAATCAGATGGGGGAATAGATAAGGGCCGACGGTATAGATCGCGCCGATTTTCAGCGGCGCGGCCATCTGGTTCTTGCCGGCCTGGGCCAGCTCGCGAATGCCCTGGGCCTGCTCCAGTACCTTCTGCGCCTGGGTGACGATGCCTTCACCGACCGGAGTCAGGCGCACTGCGCTCTTGCTGCGTTCGAAGATCAGCACACCCAGCTCATCTTCGAGCTTCTTCACCCCCACCGACAGCGTCGGCTGGCTGACATGACAACGCTCGGCGGCCCGGCCGAAGTGCTGTTCCTGGGCGAGGGTGACTATGTAGCGCAGTTCGGTGAGGGTCATAGTCTTTATCCATTGAGATGCAGCCAAGCATAGCGGCTGTATTCAATGGAACCAACTGCTGATGCGCTTCAGCGCCCGTGGTTGGTGTGTTGAAAGGGTTTTGACGATTGGCTACGCATTTATGTCGCTTTGTGAACAGAAAATAATTAGTTACTAAAACGTTGTGCGAATAGAATTGCGGCCATACTTTGCGGGCGACCCAGCTTGGGGTTCGCACTCGCCACAATAAAATTATACAAGCCGTTCCTTTTACCCAAGGAGTACCGGCATGCCTGATGCGGTAACGACCATGTCCCATAACTGGGCTTTTGCTGTGTTCCTGCTGGGAGTCTTCGGGCTCATCGCCTTTATGCTCGGGCTGTCCAGTCTGCTGGGCAGCAAAGCCTGGGGTCGCAGCAAGAATGAGCCCTTTGAATCCGGCATGTTGCCCGTCGGCAGCGCGCGTCTGCGCCTGTCAGCCAAATTCTATCTGGTCGCGATGCTCTTCGTGATCTTCGACGTTGAAGCCCTCTTTCTCTTCGCTTGGGCAGTTTCGGTGCGCGAAAGCGGCTGGGCTGGGCTGATCGAAGCTACAGTCTTTATAGCAATTCTGTTGGCAGGTCTTGTCTACCTTTGGCGGATCGGGGCGCTCGATTGGGCACCTCAGGGCCGTCGTGAGCGGCAGGCGAAGCTAAAACAATGAGGCTTTGGCGATGCACTACAAACTTACTCGGATCGATCCGGATGCGCCTAATGAGCGCTATCCGGTCGGCGAGCGGGAGACTGTTTCCGACCCGCTGCTAGATGATCAAGTCCACAAGAACATCTACATGGGCAAACTTGCCGATGTTCTGAATGGCGCAGTGAACTGGGGGCGCAAGAACTCCCTGTGGCCGTATAACTTCGGCCTGTCCTGCTGCTATGTGGAAATGACTACCGCCTTTACCGCGCCGCATGACGTTGCGCGGTTTGGTGCGGAAGTGATTCGAGCCTCCCCACGCCAGGCGGACTTCATGGTCATCGCCGGCACCTGCTTTATCAAGATGGCTCCGGTCATCCAGCGCCTGTACGAGCAGATGCTGGAACCCAAGTGGGTGATCTCGATGGGCTCCTGCGCCAACTCTGGCGGCATGTACGACATCTACTCCGTGGTCCAGGGCGTCGACAAGTTCCTGCCGGTCGACGTCTATATTCCCGGTTGCCCGCCCCGTCCCGAGGCATTTCTGCAGGGCTTGATGCTGCTGCAGGAATCCATCGGTCAGGAGCGCCGGCCGTTGTCCTGGGTGGTCGGTGATCAGGGTGTTTACCGTGCCGACATGCCTTCGCAGAAAGAACAGCGTCGCGAGCAGCGGATCGCCGTGACCAATCTGCGTAGCCCCGACGAAGTGTGAGCCTGGGCTCGATTGAGCCCGCCTACTGACGCCGTTGACCGATAGCGACCGAGACCATGACTGCAGACAGCATTCTGTCCATACCGCCGTACAAGGCTGACGACCAAGATGTGGTCGTCGAACTGAATTCCCGTTTTGGCGCTGACGCCTTTACCGCACAGAGCACCCGTACCGGTATGCCGGTGCTGTGGGTGGCCCGCGAGCGGCTGGTCGAGATCCTGACCTTCCTGCGCAATCTGCCGCGCCCCTACGTCATGTTGTATGACCTGCATGGCGTCGACGAGCGCCTGCGCACCCAGCGTCGTGGTCTGCCGGGTGCAGACTTCACCGTGTTCTATCACCTGATGTCGCTGGAGCGGAACAGCGACATCATGCTCAAGGTCGCCTTGAGCGAGCGCGACCTCAATGTGCCCAGCGTCACCAGCATCTGGCCCAACGCCAACTGGTATGAGCGCGAAGTCTGGGACCTCTACGGCATTCACTTCAGCGGCCACCCGCATCTGACGCGGATCATGATGCCGCCGACCTGGGAAGGTCACCCGCTGCGCAAGGATTACCCGGCGCGCGCCACCGAATTCGACCCGTTTAGCCTGACCCTGGCTAAACAGCAGCTGGAAGAAGAGGCCGCGCGCTTCAAGCCGGAAGACTGGGGCATGAAGCGCGGCAGCGAGCATGAGGACTATATGTTCCTCAACCTCGGCCCCAATCACCCGTCGGCTCACGGTGCGTTCCGCATCATCCTGCAGCTCGACGGTGAAGAGATCGTCGATTGCGTGCCCGAAGTCGGTTACCACCACCGTGGCGCCGAGAAGATGGCCGAACGGCAGAGCTGGCACAGCTTTATTCCCTACACCGACCGCATCGATTACCTCGGTGGGGTGATGAACAACCTGCCGTACGTGCTGGCCGTGGAAAAACTCGCGGGCATCACAGTGCCGCAGCGGGTCGACGTGATTCGTATCATGCTGGCCGAGTTCTTCCGCATCACCAGCCACCTGCTGTTCCTCGGCACCTATATCCAAGACGTCGGCGCGATGACTCCGGTGTTCTTCACCTTTACCGACCGTCAGCGCGCCTACAAGGTGATCGAGGCCATCACCGGCTTCCGTCTGCATCCGGCCTGGTACCGTATCGGCGGCGTCGCCCACGACCTGCCGCGCGGCTGGGATCGTCTGGTCAAGGAGTTCGTCGACTGGCTGCCCAAGCGCCTCGACGAGTACGAAAAGGCTGCGCTGCAGAACAGCATCCTCAAGGCGCGGACCATCGGTGTGGCGCAGTACAACACCAAGGAAGCGCTGGAGTGGGGCACCACAGGTGCTGGCCTACGTGCGACTGGCTGCGACTTCGACCTGCGCAAGGCGCGGCCGTATTCCGGCTATGAGAACTTCGAGTTCGAAGTGCCGCTGGCTGC
>JBIHZW010000066.1:0-15913 GCA_044240245.1 Pseudomonas sp.
TCGAAGATCCCGACGGTTACAAAATTGAGCTGCTGTCGCCTTCGCGTGCCGATTGATAGCTGCTATCTTTGTAAGTGATGGCTTACAAAACGAATGGCCAATCTACCCGGCCAGACGAGGTGTTCCATG
Organism: Pseudomonas sp.; assembly: GCA_044240245.1. GTDB lineage: Bacteria > Pseudomonadota > Gammaproteobacteria > Pseudomonadales > Pseudomonadaceae > Aquipseudomonas. Next base: position 130 of record JBIHZW010000066.1, read on the forward strand.
ACCAGCGGAAACTATGCAAAGCGGCTGATTCGGGCCGTGCAGGAGTTGTCCATGGCAAGGGATATGGATGCTGTTGCCGAAGTAGTGCGCTACGCCGCGCGTGAACTGGTGGGGGCCGATGGCGCCACCTTTGTCTTGCGTGATGGTGAGCAGTGTTTTTACCGTGATGAAGATGCCATCTGTCCGTTATGGAAAGGTCAGCGTTTTCCCCTGCAAGCCTGTATCAGCGGTTGGGCCATGCTCAACCGGCAGGCGACGGTGATCGAAGACATCTACCTGGATGATCGGATTCCCCACGCCGCCTATCGACCCACCTTCGTCAAAAGCCTGGTCATGGTGCCGATCCGCACCCTGGAGCCCATCGGCGCAATTGGCACTTACTGGGCCAGCCAGTACCGCGCCACGGCTGATCAGGTCGAGATGCTACAAGCCCTGGCCGATGCCACCTCGGTGGCCTTGGAGAATGTTCAGGTGTATGCCGAACTGGAGCGCCGGGTCGAGGAGCGCACGGCGCAATTGGCGCTGGCCAACCAGCTGTTGCAGGACGAGGTGGCTGAGCGTCTGCGCGCCGAACAGTTGGTGCGACAGATGTCGCTGACCGACGAATTGACCGGTTTGTACAACCGCAGGGGCTTCCTGCTCCTGGCTGAGCGCGAGCTGCAAGTCGCGCGCAGGCGGCGGGGGCGCAGCCTGCTGCTGTATGTCGATCTGGACTACCTGAAGCTGGCCAACGACCGTTTCGGTCATGCTGCCGGCGATGGCATGCTGGTTGACGCGGCCGATTTGCTCAAATCGTTGTTTCGCACCACCGACGTGGTGGCGCGGATTGGCGGCGACGAGTTCGTGGTGCTGGCCAGCCATTACAGCACCAGTGAAGAAGTGCTGACGCGGTTGGACAAGGCCTTGCAGACCTTCCGCCAGTGCACGGGGCGGCCATTGTCGTTAAGCGTAGGTACGGCGGAGTCGTCGTTGCAGGCTGATCAAAGCCTGGAGCAGTTGCTGACTCAGGCAGATGCTGCGATGTATGCCAACAAGTGTTCACGACGCAGCTTGCAGGCTGTTGGCTGAGCAACTAAAAAGCCCCGCAGTGTAGCGGGGCTTTTTATTGCGGGCGGCGTTAGAGGTCGAAGTCGTATTCGGCCAATTGCTTGTGCAGGCGGCGCTCTTCGAGGAAGTTGTCGATGATGCGGCGCTTGGTCAGGTTGGTTTTGGCAACCTCTACCGGTGCTTCGGCGTCATCCGCTTCTTCGGCAACAAAGTCTTCGTCGAGCTCAAGTTCTTCTTTATCAGTGCTCATTAATCCACTCCAGGCTACTAGGGCCATTTGCGCACCTTATAGCGGCAAAACCTGGGCGGGTAAAAAAGATTTTTTCAATCAGCTTATTGAACGGCTGAATAGCGGCTCAATCGTCGGAGGTTTTCTGTTTGTATTCGCACAGATCTTCGATGCGACAGCTGCCGCAGCGCGGCTTGCGCGCCTGGCACACATAGCGACCATGCAGGATCAGCCAGTGGTGTGAATCGAGAAGAAATTCCTTGGGCACAAACTTCATCAGCTTGTTTTCCACTTCCACGACATTCTTGCCAGGGGCGATGCCGGTGCGGTTGCTGACGCGGAAAATATGCGTGTCCACCGCCATCGCCAGCTGACGGAACGCGGTGTTGAGCACCACGTTGGCGGTCTTGCGGCCGACCCCAGGTAGCGCTTCGAGGTCTTCGCGATTATCCGGCACCTGGCTGCCGTGTTTCTCGATAAGGATGCGGCAGGCCTCAATGACGTTCTTTGCCTTGCTGTTGTACAGGCCGATGGTCTTGATGTATCCGCTCAGCCCATCCACGCCCAAGGCGTAGATTGCCTCCGGGGTATTGGCGACCGGGAATAGCTTGGCGGTGGCCTTGTTGACGCTGACGTCGGTGGCCTGGGCGGACAGGGTGACCGCTACCAGCAGCTCGAACGGCGAATTGTAGGCCAGCTCGGTCTTCGGCTCGGGGTTGTCTTCATGCAGGCGGCGGAAGATCTCGTAGCGCTTGGCGGCGTTCACTCGATCACTCCGGTCACCCGCACGCGGCGGCTCTGCACTGGAGCATCAACCTGCTGCGCCTTGGCCCGTTCGGCCAGCACTTCATCCACACGGTTTTTACAGGCTATCAGCAAGCCCAGCACGATAAAGGCGCCTGGCGGCAGAATGGCCAGCAGGAAGCCCTTGTACTCGGGGATCAGCGTCAGCTGCCAGTTGGCGGCGATGGGGCCGAACAGCAGGTGCATATTGGCAAACACCGCACCGGTGCCGAACAGCTCGCGCAGGGCGCCGATCATCACCAGTACCACGCCAAAGCCCAGGCCCATCATCAGGCCGTCATAGGCGGCGCGGGCCGGGTCGTTCTTCGCCGCGAAGCCATCGGCGCGGCCGAGGATTACGCAGTTGGTGGTGATCAACGGGATAAAGATGCCGAGAATCTGGTACAGCTCGTAGGTGAAGGCCTGCATCAGCAGTTCGATGCAGGTGGTCAGGGCGGCGATGATCATCACAAAGGCCGGCAGACGCACCGCCGTGTTGACCACGCCGCGCACCAGCGACACGGCAGTGTTGGAGCACACCAGCACCACGGCGCTGGCCAGCGCCAGGCCGAGGGCGTTGACCGCCGAGTTGCTTACCCCGAGCAGCGGGCAGAGGCCGAGCAGCTGCACCAGTGCCGGGTTGTTCTTCCACAGGCCGTTAAGCGTGATTTCGCGGTAGCTGGGACTAGCCATTGGACTTCACCTGGGCTGCGAACAGCTGCTCTTGATTGGTATCGAAATACTGCAGGGCCTTGTGCACTGCCTTGACCACCGCGCGCGGGGTGATGGTGGCGCCGGCAAACTGGTCGAACTCGCCACGATCTTTCTTCACTGCCCAGCCATCCTCGCCGGGATTGCTCAATGACTTGCCGTCGAAGCTACGAATCCACGCGCTCTTGGCCAGCTCGATCTTGTCGCCCAGACCTGGGGTTTCCCGATGGCCGAGGACGCGCACGCCGGCCAGGCGGCCATCTGCGTGGATGCCGATCAGCAAGTGGATCGCACCGCTGTAACCGTCTGGCGCGGTGGCACGCAGGATCACCGCGCTGGGTTTGCCGTCTTTCAGGGCGATATAGGCCGTTTGCGGCGATTTACTGCCGAGCAGCGGGTCGTGCAGCTGGATACTGTTGTCCAGCAGGTGGTTGTCGTAGCTGTCCTGGGGCAGGATCTCGCTCAGGGCGCGCACCTGAGCTTCGCGCTCGGCGTTGGCGATGCGCCCGGCAGTGGCTTGTTGCAGCACGGCCACCAGGCCCACGGTGGCGATGGCAAACAGGCCGAGCACCAGGGCGTTCTTCAGCATCGAGCGGCTAATTTCAGGCAGGGCCACGGTTACTCTCCCAACTTGAAGCCGCGAGTCGGCTTGCGGTGGCCGTAGGTGCGCGGCCGCGTGTAGTAGTCGATGGTTGGGGCTGCCAGGTTCATCAGTAACACGGCAAAGGCGACGCCGTCCGGGTAACCGCCCCAGGCGCGGATCACATAGACCAGCACGCCAACGCCTATGCCGAAAATCAGCCGGCCGAGGTTGCTGGTGGCGCCACTGACCGGGTCGGTGACAATAAAGAAGGCGCCGAGCATGGTCGCGCCGGTCAGCAGGTGAAACAGCGGCGAGCCGTTGGAATCCGAGCCCGAGCCGTTCCAGAACAGCAGGCTCATCAGCGCCAGGGCGGCGAGCATGCCTACCGGCGCATGCCAGGTGAACAGGCGCTTGTGCAGCAGATACAGGCCGCCGGCGAGGAAGGCCAGATTGACCGCCTCGGTGGCGGCGCCGCCGAGGTAGCCGAACGCCGGGTTCTGTGCCCACAGCTCGTCGATGGTCAGGCTCTTGTTGACCTTCAGCGCATCCAGCGCAGTGGCCTGGGCCCAGCCGTCCGGCAGGTTGGCGATGCCGAGAATCTGTTGCAGCCCTTCAAGCAGGCCGACCGTATGTGGGGCTGGCCAGCTGGTCATCTCCACCGGGAAGGAAATCAGCACCACCACATAGCCGAGCATGGCCGGGTTGAAGGGGTTTTGCCCGAGGCCGCCATACAGCTGCTTGCCGAGCAGCACGGCAAAGCCGGTGGCCACCAGGGTCAGCCACCAGGGCGAGTAGGGCGGCAGCGCCAGGGCCAGCAGCACGGCGGTGACCAGCACGCTGTAGTCCTTGAGGAAGAACAGCACCGGGCGCTTGCGCAGCGCCAGGATGGCCGCTTCAACCCCGAGGGCGCATACGCTGGCCCACAGCAGGTTGATCAGGGTGCCGGCACCAAACAGCCAGGTCAGGGCGAGAATGCCCGGCACCGTAGCCAGCAGCACCTGCAGCATCACTTGCTGGGTGCGGTTGCTGCCCTTGGCATGGGGCGATGTGATGCGGGGCAGGGCCATTGGCGCTCCGGTTGTTGCTTGGGTTGGCTACGCAGGGCTGTTATCAGCTGGCTGCGTGTTCCTGTAATTGGCTTTCAGCATCCGCCAGGCGCTGGCGTGCGGCTGCCAGGGCGTCGGCTGGGCTGTCGGTGTCGCGTTCGAGTTTGCGCAGATCCGCGCGGGCAAAGGCCACTTCGGTTTTCAAGGCGCGGGTGGTTTCGTCGATTGGCTTCTTGTCGGTGCGTACCAGCTCTGGCGCGGGCTTGCCAGATGCATCCTCGGCCTGGTGCAGCGCCTGCTCGGCGGCCGCCAATGCTTCACGTAGGCTGCTAAGCGCGACCTCATCGCTGCCGGCTTTCTCGGCTTTTTTCAGTTCGGCGCGTTTCATCGCCAGTTCGATCTTGGCTTTTTTCAGCGGGTCGGGGGCTTCTGCATCAAGCGCTTTTGCGGGGGCGGCCGGTGCCTGGGCCTCCAGGCTGGTCAGCAGCTTTTCGGCGGCTTCCAGTTGGCTGCGCAGTTGCTGCAATTCGCTTTGCTGCTCATCGCTTGGCGCTTCGAGCTTTTCCAGCTTGCGCACCTGGGCGCGCAGCATGGCGGCGTCGATCTTGGCCTTTTTCAATGCGCCATCGTCGGCAGCCGGTTTGGCGGCAGGTGCCGGCGGCTGGTCTTCCAGGTTGGCCAGCAGTTTTTCTGCGGCTTCCAGTTGGCTGCGCAGTTGCTGCAGTTCGCTTTGTTGCTCGTCGCTTGGCGATTCGAGCTTTTCCAGTTTGCGCACCTGGGCGCGCAGCATGGCGGCGTCGATCTTGGCCTTTTTCAATGCGCCATCGTCGGCAGCCGGTTTGGCGATTGGTGCTGGCGCTTGGGCTTCCAGGTTGGCCAGCAGTTTTCCTGCGGCTTCCAGCTGATTACGCAGTTGCTGCAATTCGCTTTGCTGCTCGTCGCTTGGCGCTTCAAGTTTTTCCAGCTTGCGCACTTGGGCGCGGAGCATGGCGGCGTCGATTTTGGCTTTCTTCAATGCGCCATCGTCGACAGCTGGGGCAGCAGCCGGAGCAGGCGGGTTGGCGGCCATGGCGCTGTCGAGCGCTTGCTGGGCGATGGCTGCAGCGCTGCGCAGTTCGTCGACCTGGGCCTGCAGCTCGGGGCTGGCGTGGGTTGCCAGCTGCTTTTCGGCTTTCTTCAGGGCGACCTGGGCCATGCTGGCTTCGATCTTTAGCTTCTTCTGTTCATCGCTCAGCCCGGTCGGCTTGGTCGCTGCTGTATCACTGCTGGCCACCGCTGGTGTGGCTTGTGCTTGCGCGGCCTTGGCTTGGGCTGCTTTGGCAGCGCGGGCCTGGCGTTCGGCTTCCTTTTGTTCTTCGGCGCGGCGCAGGCGTTCCTGACGCAGTTCGAAGCGCTGCTTCGACTGTTCGGCCTTGAGCTGCTTCTGCTCCAGGTCGCGAATCTCGCCCTTGGCAGCGCGGTAGTACTGCACCAGAGGAATGCTCGACGGGCAGACATAGGCGCAGGCGCCGCATTCGATGCAGTCGAACAGGTTATGCGCCTTGAGCTGCTCGTGCTCCTGGCCGATGGCGAAGAAGTGCAGCTGTTGCGGTAACAGGCTGGCCGGGCAGGCTTCGGCGCATTCGCCGCAACGGATGCACGGCATAGCCGGCGGCGGTGGAGGCAGTTCGGCGGTGGTCGAGGCCAGCAGGCAGTTGGTGGTCTTGATCACAGGTACGGCGAAGTCGGGCAGGGTAAAGCCCATCATCGGGCCGCCCATGATCAGGCGGTTCAGCTTGCCGCGGTCGAGGCCAGCAAACGCCAGCAATTCACCCACCGGGGTGCCGAGCAGCACCTCGACGTTCATCGGCTGCGCCAGGGCTTCGCCGGTGAGGGTGGTGATGCGCGAGATCAGGGGTTTGCCGTGGATCACCGCGTCATGGATGGCCACGCAGGTGCCAACGTTCTGGCAAAGCATGCCGATATCCGCCGGCAGGCCGCCGCTGGGCACTTCCACGCCAGTAAGAATCTGGATCAGCTGCTTTTCGCCGCCGGATGGGTACTTGGTGGGGAATACTTTGAGCTGATAGCTACGCTCGTTCAGCGCGCTGCGCACGGCAGCGATGGCTTCGGGCTTGTTGTCCTCGATGCCGATCAGCACCTGATCTGGGTGGATTAGCTGCACCAGAATATCGATGCCGCTGATCAGCTCGTTGGCGCGCTCGCGCATCAACAGATCATCGGCGCTGATATAGGGCTCGCACTCGGTGCCGTTGATGATCAGCGTGTGGATCTTCTGCGTCGGCCGCGCGTTGAGTTTCACCGCCGTGGGAAAGCCCGCACCGCCGAGGCCGCTAATGCCCGCCTGGCGAATCAGCTCAACCAGGGCGCTGTTGTCCAAATGGCGATAGTCAGGCTGTGGAGTCAGCTCGATCCATTCCTCCACCCCATCGCTGTCGATCACGATGGCCGGAGCGAGCATGCCGGATACGTGCGGGTAAGGCTGCGGGCCGATAAAGCTCACGGTGCCGGAGGTCGGCGCGTGCACGGGTACGCTGACAAATCCGGTGGCGGCGGCGATCAGCTGGCCTTTCAGCACGCGCTCACCCACGGCGACCACAGGTTCTGCGGGCGCGCCGATATGCTGGTTAAGCGGCAGCGTCAGGCGCTTGGGCAGCGGCGCCGGCTGGATCGGCGTGCGATTGGACAACTCCTTGCGCTCGGCCGGGTGAATGCCGCCGGGGATATCCCAGATCAGTGCTTCCGCCTTGTGCAGTGCGCTCATGCCGCTTGCTCCCGGTCGCTGGCAATCAGTTGGCCGGGCAGCAGGGGTTTTTCCCATTTCCAGCTTTGTACGGTGCTGCCGACTTCCAGCATGTCGATGCAGTCCACTGGGCAGGGTTCGACGCACAAATCGCAACCGGTGCATTCGCTGACGATCACCGTGTGCATCTGTTTAGCCGCGCCGACGATGGCGTCCACCGGGCACGCCTGAATGCATTTGGTGCAGCCGATGCACTCGGCTTCGCGGATATAGGCGACCATCTGCGGTTTTTCGCCTTCCACGGCGTCCAGGGGCTCGGCTTCAACGTCGAGCAGGTCAGCCAGGGCCTGGATGGTCGCTTCGCCGCCGGGTGGGCATTTGTTGATCTTGTCGCCGCCGGCAATCGCCTCGGCGTAGGGCTTGCAGCCCGGATAACCGCACTGGCCGCACTGGGTTTGCGGCAGCAGGGCATTGATCTGTTCGGCAATCGGGTTGCCTTCTACCTTGAAGCGCACAGCCGCGAAACCGAGGATGGCGCCGGCTACCAGGCACAGGGCGAGCAGGGCGAGAACGGCGATCAGTACCAGACTCATAGTTTGATCAGCCCGGTAAAGCCCATAAACGCCAGAGACATCAGCCCGGCGGTGATCATGCCGATGGCCGCGCCCTGGAAGGATTTCGGCACGTCGGCAATGGCGATGCGTTCACGCATGGCGGCGAACAGCACCAGCACCAGGGAGAAGCCGAGGCCGGCGGCAAAGCCGTTGGCAGTGGCGGTGATAAAGGTGAATTCGGCCTTGTTGGCGTTGAGCAGGGCCACGCCCAGAACGATGCAGTTGGTGGTGATCAGCGGCAGGAAGATGCCGAGTACGCGGTACAGCAGCGGGCTGGTCTTGTTCACCACCATTTCGGTGAACTGCACCACCACGGCAATCACCAGAATAAAACTGATGGTGCGCAGGTATTCGATATCCAGCGGTTTTAGCACGTACTGTTGCACCAGGTAGCTGCACATGGCGGCCAGGGTCAGCACGAAGGTGGTGGCCAGCGACAGGCCGATAGCCGTCTCGATCTTCTTCGAGACGCCCATGAAGGGACACAGGCCAAGGAACTGGACCAACACGAAGTTGTTGACCAGGATGGCGCTGACCATGATCAAGGCGAGTTCGGTCATTACTGGGTTCCGTGGAGGGCGGATCAAGGCTGGAGAAAACGGGGCTTATTATCAAGAACTCGCAGGATTGCTGCAAATCAGTAAACGCTGGTACCGCTCAGTATCTGTAATAGTGATTTTGTCCTACAAGTTAGCCGCTCATCGTTTTTCTAGTATGGCACTGCGCCACTGTGACTAATCTCAGATAACGCAACGGAGTAAGTGGGAAGTTTTCCTGCCAGCGGACGGTGATGAATCAGCGCTTTAGGTGCTGTTGTCCGGTGGAGGAGTATTGCTGTGGCGTATCAGCAGGCACGTGGTTTTACTCTGATTGAGTTGATGATCGTCATCGTGATCATCGGCATCTTGGCGGCTATAGCCCTTCCCAATTACCAACAGTACATTCTGCGCAGCAATCGCACGGCCGCTCAGGCCGAAATGATGGATATTGCCAATCGGCAGAAGCAGTTTCTCATCGCTAACCGTGCCTATGTCAGCAAGACCGACCTGGAGTCGTCTGGGTACGCGTTGCCTGCCGATCTTAGCTCTCGCTACAGCTATGCCATAACAGTTGGCAGCAGCACTCTACCGACCTTTGTTATTACATTTACGGCCATTGGCTCGCAGGCGGCCGATGGTGACCTCACGTTGACCAGCGGTGGCGTTAAGGCTCCTGCTGATAAATGGTGACAGGTATGGCGACTATTAGGTGTAAAGAGCGCGGCGTCAGCTTGATCGAGGTTCTCGTAACGTTGGTCATTCTGGCTGTAGGTATGCTGGGCATCATGGGCATGCAAGCGCGGTTACAGCAGTCAGAAGCAGAGGTCTATCAACGTACCCAAGCGTTGATTCTGTTGCAGGACATGGCCAGTCGGCTTGCGGCAAACCGTAATCAGGCGGCCAGTTATGTAACCGGCCCGAGCAGCCCTCTAGGTGCTGGAATGACCTGCCCGGTTGTGGGGACCACCCCGTTGGAGCGCGACCGAGCGGAGTGGTGCAATGCGCTGCAGGGGGCTGCCGAAACGGATGCTACAGGCAATGTCGGTGCCATGCTCGGTGGTAGGGGTTGCGTCGAGTCGCTGGGCTCCGGGCAATACCTGATAACGGTGGCTTGGCAGGGGCTTGGCGCTCTGTCGATGCCACCGAGTGGTGCCGCCTGTGCCGCCAACAGTTACAACTTGGCTGGTAGTGAATGTACCGGGGATCTGTGCCGGCGCGTAGTAACCACCGTAGTGCGAGTGGCAGCGCTATGAACAAGTTGATTCGGGTAGTCAGGCCGCAATTTAGGGGGTTTGGTCTGATCGAATTGCTGGTCGCTATGACTATCGGTTTGTTGATGATGGGGGCGACCTTGAAGCTGTACCTTGATCTTAGTCGCAGTAATCAGGAAATGGCGCGGGTTAACCAGCAGATAGAAACAGGTGGCATGGCTATCGAGGTGCTGCGTGAGGACTTGCTCCACGCCGGATTCTGGAATGGCTACGTGCCTGAGTTCGATGACTTTACCTATTCCGGTGTTCCGACTGACTACCCAACTGCGGTGCCAGATCCTTGTCTGGAATTTTCTAGTTGGACTGCAAGCGGGAAAGCCACTCGCTTGGGCATGGCCATACAGCTCTTTGAAGATGTACCGACTGGTTGCGCAGCGCAATTACCTGACCACGTTGCGGGCAGTGATGTTCTGGTGGTGCGCTATGCGCAAACCTGTGTGCCGGGTGCTGCCAACTGTGCGTCGCACAATGTTGCAGAGGCCTACTTCCAAGCATCTCAATGCAACGGTAATGCAACCCGTTACTCCATCGAATTGGGAGGCGGCACGCTGACTCAGCGTAACTGCAGCACTCTCGCTGAGCGCCGGCAGTGGGTGAACAACATTTACTACCTGCGTACTTATTCGACTACGCCTGGAGATGGCATCCCCACGTTGATGCGCTCCAGTTTCTCTGCAGGCATTCAGCAGCCGGCGGAGGTCTTGATCGAAGGCGTAGAAGCCATGCGTTTCGAGTTGGGTGTGGACCAAGTTAGCGATGCAGGCCTGGCAGTGGATTTAACCTCGGCCGTAGTGTGGAGCAATCCGGAGGTACGTACTTCTCCGACCAACCGTGGCGATGGTGCGGCAGATGCCTTGTGTCGCGCAGCTACGCCATGCTCCCTGGCTGATCAGGTCAATACAGTTATGGTCAAGGCCTACCTGCTGGTCAGAGCGTTGGATGAGTCTCAGGGTTATACCTCGGACAAGATCTATTTCGTTGGTGATCCAAGCGACAGTGATGCCGAGTTCGGGCCTTTCAGTGATGGCTTCAAGCGCCATGTTTATGCAACCAGTGTGCGCCTGACCAATGTCTCCGGTCGGAGGGAAACGCCATGAAGACCTTGCAGCGTAAGCAACAGGGCGTGGTTCTGATTGTCGGGCTGGTGATGTTGTTACTGGTTACTTTATTGGTGGCCAGTGCTTTCACCCTGAGCTCAGGCAGCCTGGATGCGGTCAGCAATCAGCAATGGCGCAGTGAGGCGATTGCTGCTGCCGATGCGGCTCTGGAACAGGTAATTGGTTCGGCTTTCACGACATCGCCTCAGGCGCAGACGATTCCTATCGATATCAACCAAGACAATGCCAGCGAATATCAGGTTGCTGTGACTGAACCAGTTTGTGAGCGCGTGACCCAGGCTGCTAGCGCTGCGCCCAGTAGTGTGACGTTGCCCGGTATTTCCAACACCACTTGGAATACGGTATTTGCCATGCAAGCCAGCGTGAATGACCCGGTTACCGGGGCCGTAGTGCAGGTGCGCTCAGGTGTTCGGGTGTTGTTGAACGATGCCAAAAAACAATTGTTGTGTCCTTAACTCATGTGGTGAGGAGTATTGGCCATGAAGTCCATATTCAGTTGGGTGTTGCTCACCGCAAGCATGGGTATGAGTACGGTAGTACTTGCAGAAGACATTGATTTGTTCGTATCCAATCCACCGACTGGTGCGGAAGCACCCAATGTGCTGATTGTGCTGGATACCACGGCTAACTGGAGCCAGGCCTACGCCAATGAAAAGGCTGCTCTGGCATCTGTAATAAGCAGTATGCCGGTCAACGCATTTCGTGTCGGTTTATTGATGTTTACCGAGACGGGGGGGGGCAACTCGGGCAATGACGGTGCCTACGTGCGAGCGGCTATCCGCACCATGGATACGACGAACAAGGCGATTTATCAGAACTTGGTCAATAGCTTGGACAAGCTGGATGACAAGGGTAACGGTGCCAAGTTGGCTAAGGCGATGGAAGAGAGTTATCTGTACTTTTCCGCAGGCGTGCCGCATTCCGGCAATAACAAAGTCAAGACCGACTATCTAGGCAACACTAGCGGTACTGCCGCTTCGCAGGCGGTCTATGCACTTACTACCAATGCCTTGAATTCCAAGGCCGGTGCTCAGTACAACAATCCCATCGTTACTGGTTGCGCCAAGAATTTCATCATCTACATCAGCAATGGCCCGGCAACCGACAACAACAGTGACAAGACCCAAGCTAGCAACGCTCTAGCGGCTGCTGGGGGATCAACTACGGCCATCGCTATTTCACCCAGCGGTCTGCAGGATAACCCAGCAGACGAGTGGTCGCGCTTTATGAAAAAGAGTGCATTGGGCGTCACCACCTATACAGTGGAAATTGATCGCGGTACTACCGGGCAGGGACCGAACATGACGGCGCTGCTGCAGAGTGTATCCAGAGTCAGCAGCGGCAAGTACTTCTCCGTATCCAGCAACGCATCCGAAATTGTTAACGCTTTGAATTCGATTCTTTCCGAAATCCAGTCGGTCAACAGCGTATTCGCTTCGGTGAGCTTGCCGGTCAGCGTCAATACTCAGGGCACATACTTAAATCAGGTGTATGTCGGTATGTTCCGCCCAGATGCTGATGGCCTGCCACGCTGGATGGGTAACCTCAAGCAATACAAATTGGGCTTGATAAATACGGACTTGCGTTTGCTGGATGCCGATGACACCAGTGCGATCAATGCCAGTTCCGGTTTCATCACCGAGTGTGCCCGTAGTTTTTGGACGCCTAGCACAGCCGATAATTACTGGGGGTTTGCTCCACGCGGGGAGTGCCTGACCGTCACGGACTCAGGAAACTCCAACTCCCCCGATGGCAATATCGTTGAAAAGGGCGCGCAGGCTTATCGCTTACGTAACGATGCTGGGCGCACTGTGAAAACCTGCTCGCCAACCTTTGCATCCTGCACGGCCCTGACCAATTTTAACGATGGCAATACGGCTATCACCCAGGGGCTGCTGGGGGCCTCGAGTGCTGCTGAGCGCACCAGTCTGATCAGCTGGGCAGTTGGCCAGGACCTCCAGAACGAGAACGGTGATCTACTCTCGGGGAGCCCCAATACCGCGGACACGCGTGCTTCTGTCCATGGCGACGTGGTGCATTCACGCCCAGTGGCCATCAACTACGGTACCGATTCCAGCCCGGATGTGGTGGTTTTCTATGGCGGCAATGACGGCATGCTGCGTGCGGTCAACGGTGATCGGGATGGCAGTTTTGGTGGCTTCGCGGCAGGGCGCGAGATTTGGTCGTTTATGGCTCCTGAGTTCTACGGCAGCATCAAACGTAACTACGATAATTCAGTCAGCATCAGCTACCCGGGAACCACGGTGACCACTCCGGCGCCGCAACCCAAACCTTATGGGGTTGATGGCCCGGTAACGGCGATCAGGGAGGGTAGTAGTGCCTGGCTCTACGCCACCATGCGTCGTGGCGGCCGCGCACTGTATGCCTTCGATGTGACCAATCCGGCTGCGCCGAGCCTGAAGTGGAAGAAAGGCTGCCCGAATAATTTCCCAACTACCGGAACTGTCAGCGATACCGACTGCACGACGGGATTTAGCAGTATTGGCCAGACCTGGTCGTCGCCCAAAGTGTTCAAGTCAGCAGGCTATGCGGCAGGGGCCAGTAACATGCTGATTATGGGTGGTGGCTATGACACCTGTGAGGACGGTGATCCGAATACATGCACGGTGTCTAGCAAGGGCAACAAGATTTACGTGCTGGACGCCGATACCGGTGCTCTGTTGCAGACATTCAATACCGAACGCAGCGTGATTGCCGATATCACTGTGTTACCTGACAGCTCTGGAAAGGCCATTTACGCCTATGCGGTAGACTTGGGCGGCAATCTTTATCGCATTACGATTGGTAACCTGGCTCCGGCCTCCTGGACGATGACCAAACTGGCATCCCTAGGCTGTGACACTACAGCCAGCTGCACGAATAATCGCAAGTTCATGTTTGCTCCAGATGTGGTGGCGGATGCCGGCGGTTACCTGGTGTTGATGGGTAGTGGTGATCGTGAGAAGCCTCTACTCAGCTATACCGGGGCTGCCAGCGTAAGTAATTATTTTTTCATGGTGAAAGACAACCCCAATGACGCTACCTGGCTGAGCTCGGAAAGCGGCACCTGTGGTAGTGCAGTTATCTGCCGAGATTCTCTCCTCCCGATACTGACGGATGCCACGCCTTCTACCTCGGATCTGGCCAGCAAGAAAGGGTGGTATTTGGGCATGGCGTCCACCGAGCAGGTGGTGACTTCAGCTATTACCGTATTCGGTTTGGTGACCTTCAGCACCCATCAGCCGGCAGTGGCGACTCCGGGGCTTTGCTCAAGTCTGGGCGAGGCACGTGTTTACAATATAGGTTACGAGGATGCCGAGGGGCCAGCTGGTATTCGTTTCGAAGACCTGGCTGGTGATGGGCTGCCGCCTTCACCAGTGGCAGGCATGGTGACTCTGGATGATGGGACAACAGTGCCCTTCGTGATTGGTGCCAATCCGGATTCGCCGCTGGAAGGCAGTCCGCCGGTCACTCCGCCGTCTTTGACTCAACCGACGTCACGCGTTTACTGGAACATTGAGCGCTAGGAGCATGCAGATGAGTATCTGGTTCTCTCGGCGACGCAGAAGTGGCTTTACCCTGGTAGAGATGATGATCGTGATCGCAATCTTTGGTGTATTAGCAACGATTGCTTTGCCGGCGTTCGACAACTTTATCTTGGGGAATCGCTTGCGTACCTACTCCAATGACTTTGCGGCGGCGGCTCGCTTAGCGCGTAGCGAGGCGAAAAAGCGCAATGGTCAAGTACAGCTGTGTATGTCTGCCGATGGGCTGGTCTGCACAACTTCTGGTAGCTGGGAGCAGGGTTGGTTGGTGATCAGCCTTGGTCCCAATTTGGGGAGTTCCAGTGATGATGTGGTCGTGCGCTCCTGGGCAGCCACTAACTCTGGTTATCTGCTGACTTCAGCTGTAACCAGTTTGACCTTTGCAGCTAATGGGCTGGGGCCAAGCATGTCTCTTACAGTCTGTCGAGCTACACCTGAGGTGGGGCATCAGGAGCGGGTAGTGACAGTCTCCACCATGGGACGTACCCGCGTCAGTAAAACCAACACCGGCACGTGCTCCTAGGCCAGCAGTGCGCTTACTTGCGTCGCCACTGCAGCCAGTGACGACGCGGTACCTCTCTACTTGACCCGCTGGCCTGGTTTGGCACCGCTGTCCGGGCTGAGCAGGTAAATTTCTTCGCCGCCAGGGCCGGCTGCCAGGACCATGCCTTCGGATACGCCGAACTTCATCTTGCGCGCCGCCAGGTTGGCCACGTACAGGGTCAGGCGGCCTTCCAGCTTGCTTGGGTCCGGGTAAGCGCTCTTGATGCCGCTGAACACGTTGCGCTTGGCGTCGCCGATATCCAGGGTCAGGCGCAGCAGCTTGTCTGCACCTTCGACGAATTCGCACTTCTCGATCAGGGCGATACGCAGATCCACTGCTGCAAAGGCGTCGAAGGCGATTTCGGCGGCCAATGGGTCTTTAGTCAGCTCGCCGTTGCCTGGTGTGGCAGGTGCGGCTTCGCTGGCGGCCAGGTCTTCTTTAGAGGCTTCGATCATGGCGTCGATTTTCGCAGGCTCGATACGGGTCAGCAGGGCGCTGAACGGGTTCAACTGGTGGTTGGCCAGCAGCGTCTGGTGATCGTCCCAGGTCAACGGAGCAACATTCAGGAAGGCTTCGGCGTCGCTGGCCAGTTGCGGTAGCACTGGTTTCAGGAAGATCACCAACTGGCGGAACAGGTTTACGCCCAGGGCGCAGATGGCCTGCACTTCGTCTTGCTTGCCGTCTTGTTTGGCCAGGGACCAGGGCGCTTTGTCGGCGATCCAGGCGTTGGCGCGGTCGGCCAGGGCCATGACCTCGCGCATGGCGCGAGCGAAATCGCGGGCCTCGTAGGCTTCGGCGATGCTCGGTGCGGCAGCCTGGAAGGCTTCAGTTAGCTCGGGTGCGGCATTGCCAGCCACCAGCAGACCGTTGTTGCCTTTGTGGATAAAGCCGGCGCAGCGGCTGGCGATGTTGACCACCTTGCCGACCAGGTCCGAGTTGACCTTCTGCACGAAGTCTTCCAGGTTCAGATCGAGGTCATCCACGCCACGGCCCAGCTTGGCCGCGTAGTAG
>JBIHZW010000266.1:0-5250 GCA_044240245.1 Pseudomonas sp.
ACCAGCCCACCCAGGCGCAGCAAACGCCAGAGCATAGTGCTGTCCGCCCAAGCGGGCAGCTGCTGCATCGTCAGCAGCAGCACAGCCACCATCGCTAGTAACGCCAGCAACAGCTTGCCGAGGAACAACGGCCAGCCCGGCTGCGGTTGAAACATATCGCGCTTGCGTAGCTGCCAGTACAACAGCCCAGCATTCAGACAGGCGGCCAGACCGATAGCCAGCGCCAGACCGGCGTGAGCCAAGGGGATCACAAAGATAAACAGCACATTCATCGCCTGGGTCGCTAGCAGCGTTACCAGACCAATACGCACAGGCGTTTTAATGTTCTGCTGGGCGTAAAAGGCCGGAGCAAGAATTTTCACCAGAATGATGCCAACCAAACCCAGCGAGTACGCAATCAAGGCGCGCTGGGTCATCAAGGTATCGTCAGCGGTGAACTTGCCGTACTGGAACAGCGAGGCAATCAGCGGCTCGGAGATAATCGCCAACGCCACCGCACTGGGCAGCGCCAACACCAGGCACAGACGCAAGCCCCAGTCGAGCAGTTTGGAGTAGTCCTCGCGATTGGCGCCTGAGTGGGTTTTCGACAAGGCCGGCAACAGAATGGTGCCCAGCGCCACGCCGAGCACACCGGCCGGCAACTCCATCAAGCGATCGGCGTAATACATCCAGGACACCGACCCCGCGACCAGAAAGGAGGCAAAGATGGTGTTGATGATCAGCGAAATCTGACTGACCGACACACCGAAGATTGCCGGCCCCATCTGCTTCATCACGCGCCACACGCCGGTGTCTTTGAGATTCAGCCGCGGCAGCACCAGCATGCCGATCTTGTGCAGATGCGGCAGCTGGAACAGCAGCTGCGCCAAGCCCCCCACCAGCACTGCCCAGCCCAGCGCCATGATTGGCGGATCGAAATAGGGGGTCAGAAACAGAGCGAAGACGATCATGCTGATGTTCAGCAGGGTCGGCACAAAGGCCGGCACCGAGAACCGGTTCCAGGTATTGAGCACCGCCCCCGCCAGAGAGGACAGGGAGATCAACAAGATATAAGGAAAGGTAACCCGCAGCAGATCAGTGGTCAGCTCAAAGCGCTCCGCCTCATCGGCGAAACCTGGCGCGGACGCCCAGACAATCCATGGCGCCGCGAGAATGCCAATAAAGGTGACCAGCGCCAGCACCAGAGTCAGCAGGCCTGTCACGTAAGCGAGAAACGTGCGCGCCGCCTCATCGCCTTGCTGGGTTTTATATTCGGCCAGAATCGGCACAAAGGCTTGAGAGAACGCGCCCTCGGCAAAAATCCGCCGCAGTAGATTGGGCAGCTTGAACGCTACCACAAAGGCGTCCGAGGCCACGCCCGCGCCGAAGGTGCGGGCGATGATGGTGTCGCGCACAAAGCCCAATACACGCGAAAGCATGGTCATGGAGCTGACGGCGGCCAACGACTTGAGCAAATTCATGTAGTATTCCGACTCCGCAAACAAGCACTGGCGCGCAAAGGCGACGAGTGTAGCGGTCTGCCACTGGTCAGGCCAGCACAGGGAAAAGCCAACAGGCTTGACAGCACTCCCTCATATCGGCATGATTCGCGGCCTTATTTGTTTGTAACCCCCAGAATTTTTCTTCGAGGAGCTTGACGGTGGCCAATACACCTTCTGCCAAAAAACGCGCAAAACAGGCTGAGAAGCGTCGTAGCCATAACGCCAGCCAGCGCTCGATGGTTCGTACTTACATCAAGAACGTCGTCAAGGCTATCGAAGCCAAAGACGCTGCTCTTGCAGCTACTGCTTACACTCTGGCCGTGCCGGTAATCGACCGTATGGCCGATAAAGGCATCATCCACAAGAACAAAGCCGCTCGCCATAAGAGCCGCCTCAATGGCCACATCAAGGCCCTGAGCGCTGCTGCAGCTGCCTAAGCTGCTTGCGACACGCTACTAGTTCTTGAAAAACCGGCTTAACCGCCGGTTTTTTATTGCCCGCAATAATTGCCGGCGCAGCCTGCAACGCCCACAACCACAAAAAAGCCCGAATCGCTTCGGGCTTTTTTTGACTCAGGGCTTTTGCGGCCAGGGCAGAATCGGAATGGCCGTCACCGCATTCTGCGGACTACCCTCGATTACCCGATCGCTGTAGACCAGATAAACTAGGGTATTGCGCTTCTGATCGAAGAACCGCACCACCTGCATGGTTTTGAATACCAGCGAAGTACGCTCACGAAAGACCTCTTCGCCCTCCTTGAGCTTCTCGAGAAAGCTGATCGGACCAACCTGGCGACAGGCAATCGACGCCTCGGCACGATCCTCAGCCAACCCAAGACCACCCTTGACGCCGCCAGTCTTGGCCCGCGACAGGTAGCAGGTCACGCCTTCCACCTTAGGGTCATCAAACGCCTCGACGACGATCTTGTCGTTCGGCCCCATAAATTTGAAAACCGTCGACACTGCTCCGATCTGCTCGGCCGCCGCCAACCCAGGCAACAGCACAAGCGCACCCAGCAATCCCTTTACCACTCGCATCAGCCTTCCCTCAAATCAGGATCAAATTATCCCGATGCACCAACTCGGGCTCATCAACATAACCCAGCAGCCTCTCGATGGCATCCGACGACTGACCGATGATCTTTTGCGCCTCAAGCGCACTGTAGTTGGCCAGCCCACGAGCAATCTCAAGACCGTCCGCACTGACGCACACCACCATCTCGCCGCGACGGAAACTACCCTGAACCGCCTTGACACCAACCGGCAGCAAGCTTTTGGTACCGGTCGCCAGCGCCTTGACCGCACCATCATCCAGCACCAGCGTGCCGCGAGTCTGCAGATGCCCCGCCAGCCACTGCTTACGCGCGGCCAGCATGCCGCGCTCAGGCGCCAGCAGAGTACCTAGGCGCTCGCCCGCCTTGAGCCGCGCCAGCACCTGTTCGATAGCACCACCGACAATCACCGTATGCGCCCCGGAGCGCGCCGCCAGACGCGCGGCACGCAGCTTGGTCTGCATGCCGCCACGCCCGAGCGCACCACCGACACCGCCCGCCACAGCATCCAGCGCCGGATCATCGGCGCGCGCCTCGAAAATCAGCTCGGCATCGGGATTATGCCGTGGATCGGCGTTATACATGCCGTCGCGATCGGTGAGGATCACCAACAGATCCGCCTCGACCAGATTGGCTACCAGCGCCGCCAGGGTGTCGTTATCACCAAAGCGGATCTCATCGGTGACCACGGTGTCGTTTTCATTGATAACCGGCACCACATCCAGATCCACCAGCGTGCGCAGCGTGCTGCGCGCATTCAGGTAGCGCTTGCGATCGGACAGATCGTCATGGGTCAGCAGAATCTGCGCCGTGCGCCGGCCATGCTCGGCAAAGCTCGACTCCCACGCCTGAATCAGCACCATCTGACCAATCGCCGCAGCCGCCTGCAACTCATGCATGGCGCTCGGTCGCGCAACCCAACCCAGCTTGCTCATGCCCGCCGCCACCGCGCCGGAGGACACCAGCACCAGCTCCACGCCCTGCTCACGCAGCGCGACCATCTGCTTGACCCAAACCGCCATAGCCGCACGATCCAGACCACGACCATCAGCGGTCAGCAACGCACTGCCAATCTTCACTACCCAGCGCTGCGCACCGGTTACCTTGTCACGCATGATCTTCCAACCTTAGCCGCGACCTGTGATTACAAAAACGCCGCAATTAAGCGGCGTTTTGTAGTTGCTTAATCCCGGACGTAAATGATTTCCGGGCCATCGTCTTCGTCTTCTTCATCCCAGAAGCTGTCGTCTTCATCGACATCACCAACTGCCTTGACCCCGGAACGACGCAGCGCACGCTTGTCGTCCAGCGCCTGCAGCTGAGCGCGCGCTTCGTCTTCGATGCGCGTATCCAGCTCAGCCAGCTCGGCCGCGTACTCTGGGTTTTCCTGAATGCGCTCAGCGCGCGCCTCAAGGAAGTCCATGATGTCATAACAGAGCTTCTCAGTACCCTGGCGCGCCAGGGCAGAAATCACATACACCGGACCATCCCACTCGATCCGCGCGACGATTTCAGCAATCCGCGCTTCCTGCTCTTCATCGAGCATCTGATCAGCCTTGTTCAGCACCAGCCAGCGCTCACGCTCAGCCAGCGACGGACTGAACTTGGTCAGCTCATCAATAATAGTGGCTGCCGACTCGGCCGGATCAGTCAGATCCAGCGGCGCCATATCGACGAGATGCAGCAACAGACGGGTACGCGACAAATGCTTGAGGAAGCGGATACCCAAACCCGCACCGTGGGAAGCACCCTCGATCAGCCCCGGAATATCGGCAACCACGAAGTTTTTGTAGCGATCGACACTGACCACACCCAGGTTTGGCACCAGGGTAGTGAAGGGATAGTCAGCGACTTTCGGCTTGGCGGCCGACACGGAGCGAATGAAGGTGCTCTTGCCGGCATTCGGCAACCCCAGCAAACCAACATCGGCCAACACCTTCAATTCCAGCTTGAGATCGCGCGACTCGCCCGGTTTGCCCGGCGTGGTTTGGCGCGGCGCACGGTTGGTACTGGACTTGAAGCGGGTATTACCCAGACCATGCCAACCGCCCTGCGCCACCATCAACCGCTGGCCGGCACGGGTCAGGTCGCCAATCACTTCCTGGGTACCAGCATCGATGACCGTGGTACCAATCGGCACCGGCAGGATCAGGTCCTCGCCCTTGGCGCCGGTACAGTCAGTGCTGCCACCCTTCTCACCATTCTGCGCCTGGAAACGGCGGGTATAGCGGTAGTCCACCAGGGTATTGAAGTTCTCGACCGCCTCGATATACACCGAGCCGCCGTCACCGCCATCACCACCGTTGGGGCCGCCTTTTTCGATGAACTTTTCACGACGAAAAGCCATCATGCCGTTACCGCCGTCGCCGGCTTTTACAAAAATCGATACTTCATCGACGAATTTCATGGGTACGCCTCCCGCAACTAGGCGGGTTATCTAAAACGAGAAAACCAGGTTCTTGCAAAATTGACCTGCATTCAAATCGAACGCTTACGCCCAGGACAGTTTGGCAAGAACCCCAAGAATACAGAAACAAAAAAGCCCCGTCGCAAGGACGGGGCTTTCCCAGCAGTCGCGCAATTAAGCCGCAACGACGCTCACGTAACGGCGGTTGAACGCGCCTTTTACTTCAAACTTGATCACGCCTTCGATTTTCGCGAAGAGGGTGTGATCTTTACCCATGCCAACGCCGTAACCGGCGTGGAACTGGGTGCCGC
>JBIHZW010000267.1:0-5232 GCA_044240245.1 Pseudomonas sp.
GTGGTGAAGAACGGTCGCCGTGGCTCGCTCGGCTGCACCCTCAGCGTACGCGGCAAGCAAGGCCACGTGGCCTACCCGCACCTGGCGCGCAACCCGATTCACCTGGCCGCGCCGGCCCTGGCCGAACTGGCTGCCGAGCACTGGGATGACGGCAACGCCTTCTTCCCGCCCACCAGCTTCCAGATTTCCAACCTCAACGCAGGCACCGGCGCGACCAACGTGATTCCTGGCGAGCTGACGGCGGTGTTCAACTTCCGCTTCTCCACCGAATCGACGGTCGAAGGCCTGCAGCAGCGCGTCGAGGCGATCCTCGCCAAGCACGGCCTGGACTATCACCTGGACTGGGCCCTCTCCGGCCTGCCGTTCCTCACCGAACCGGGCGCACTGCTCGACGCCGTGGCCGCTAGCATCAAGGCAGTCACCGGTCGCGACACCAAACCCTCGACCAGCGGCGGCACCTCCGACGGGCGCTTTATCGCCACCCTCGGCACCCAAGTGGTCGAGCTTGGCCCGGTCAACTCTACCATCCACCAGGTCGACGAGCGCGTGCTGGCCAGTGATCTGGATGTGCTGACTGAAATCTACTACCGAACCCTGGTCAATCTGCTCGCATGAAAATCCATGAACAAGCCTGCTACGCACCCCGATAGCTGCGTTGGGCGGTACTCGCTCCTCGCCTATCTATTTGATATGTCTCGTCGCTGCGTTCCGTCCGCCTTGCTCTCGGGGCGCTCGCGACGGCCTGTTAATGGATTTTTCGCATGCTGATCTGCCCCATCTGCCAGGCGCCGCTGCAAACGTTCGATAACGGCGTCACCTGCCCGGCCAACCACCGCTTTGACCGTGCGCGCCAGGGCTACCTGAACCTCCTGCCGGTGCAGCATAAGAACAGCCGCGACCCGGGCGACAACGCCGCCATGGTCGAGGCGCGGCGGCGCTTTCTCGATGGTGGTCATTACGCGCCATTAGCCAAGCGCCTGGCCGAGCTGGCAGCCGGTTATAACCCGGCACGCTGGCTGGATATCGGTTGCGGCGAGGGTTACTACACCGCGCAGATCACCGACGCCCTGCCGCAAGCCGACGGCTATGCCCTGGACATCTCCCGCGAAGCGATCAAGCGCGGCTGCAAACGCGCGCCCCAGCTCAATTGGCTGGTGGCGAGCATGGCCCGCGTGCCGCTGAGTGACGCCAGCTGCCAACTGCTCGCCAGTGTCTTCAGCCCGCTCGACTGGCAGGAGGCCAAACGCCTGCTCGCCCCCGGTGGTGGCCTGCTGCGTATGGGGCCGACCAGTGAGCATCTGATGGAGTTGCGGCAAAAGCTGTATGACGAAGTGCGCGACTACGATGATCAGAAGCACCTGGAGCTGATCCCCGATGGCATGCGCCTGGCCCACAGCGAAACCCTGACCTTTAATCTGCACCTGCAAAGCAGCGAGGCGCGCGCCGACCTGCTGGCCATGACCCCGCACGGCTGGCGCGCCAGCGCCGAGAAGCGCGCGGCAGTGATTGCCGAACCCTGCGACGTGACTGTTGCCATCCGCTACGACTGGATAGAGAGACTATGACCATACGCCAACCGGATATCGAGATATACCTGAAAGACGCCGACCACATCGCCATCGGCGAGTGGCTGAACAGCGCACTGGGCAGCTGCACACCCTGGCAGCAGAAAGGCCAGACCTACAAATGCATGGCCGGCGAAGTGCCCGTCACCTGGCTGCCCAAGGCCGTCGGCAAATGGAACAGCCTGTTCCTGGAAAGCGACGCCACACCCTGGGCCGACGACCTGGCCTGCGCCCAGGCCGCCTTCGCCGCGCTGAATGTCGAAGTACGCTGTGCACCGGGCGGCTGGCTGGAAGAGGAAAGCGACGAGCAAGCCGACCGCTGGATGCGCATCAGCGCCGATGGGGTAGAGGAAATCACCTGGCGCACTGCTTAACCGACCGCTGAAAACTACTGCACTCGGCTATTCAGCGTTGGAAGCAGCCTCACAGCCGAAGGCTGAACGTGCTTTAGCACGACCCAAAAGGGTGAGCGCAGCGAATCAAATGCTCATGTACAGACGTACACTCCGCTTTTTCGGCTACTTCGGCCTTGCCTAGCCATCGCTCGCTACGTTTTCAACGACCGGTTTATAGACGAGCATAAAAAACCCCGCCTAGGCGGGGTTTTGTTTAACCGGGCGTTTACTTCTTGCCCAGTTTCTTCAGTTCTTCGTCACGCAGTTCGCGGCGCAGGATCTTGCCGACGTTGGTGGTTGGCAGTACGTCGCGGAACTCGACAGCCTTGGGCACCTTGTAGCCGGTGACGTTGGCGCGCATGTGTTCCATGACCTGCTCTTTGGTCAGGGTTTCACCCGGCTTGACCACCACGAAGATCTTGATCGCTTCGCCCGACTTCTCATCCGGCACACCGATAGCCGCGCATTGCAGCACGCCCGGCAGCGTAGCGAGCACGTCTTCCAGCTCGTTCGGGTAGACGTTGAAGCCGGACACCAGAATCATGTCCTTCTTGCGGTCGACGATACGCATGTAACCGTCTTCCTGGATCACCGCGATATCGCCGGTCTTCAACCAGCCTTCGGCGTCGAGGATTTCGTCGGTGGCTTCCTGGCGCTGCCAGTAGCCCTTCATCACCTGCGGACCTTTGACGCACAGCTCGCCAATCGAACCCAGTGGCTGCTCGACGCCTTCATCGTCGATCACCTTGCACACTGTCGACGGCACCGGAATACCGATGGTGCCGATCTGGATATTGCTGAACGGGTTGACCGAGGCCACCGGGCTGGTTTCGGTCATGCCGAAGCCTTCGCAGATCGAGCAACCAGTTACCTGCTTCCAACGCTCGGCGGTCGCCAGTTGCAGCGCCATACCGCCGGAGAAGGTGGCCTTCAGGGTGGAGAAGTCCAGCTTGCGGAAGTCCTCGTTGTTGCACAGGGCAACGAACAGAGTGTTGAGGCCGACAAAACCGGTGAACTTGTACTTGGCCAGGTCCTTGGTCATCGCCGGCAAATCACGCGGGTTGGTGATCAGCACGTTGTGCCCACCAATCAGCATCATTGCCATGCAATGGAAGGTGAAGGCGTAGATGTGGTACAGCGGCAATGGCGCGATCAGCACTTCGCTGCCTTCGCTCATTTCCGAGCCCATCAGCGCCTTGACCTGCAGCATGTTGGCGATCAGGTTGCGGTGGGTCAGCATCGCGCCCTTGGCCACGCCCGTGGTGCCGCCGGTGTATTGCAGCACGGCGATATCGCCATTGCTCGGCGCAGCATCCTTGGCAGCCTGGCCACGGCCTTTGGCCATGGCAGCGGTGAACTTGACGGCTTGCGGCAGGTTGTAGGCCGGCACCATCTTCTTCACGTGCTTGACCACGCTATTGACCAGCAGGCGCTTAAGCGGCGAGAGCATGTCACCGACTTCGGTGATGATCACGGTCTTGATCCCGGTTTTCGGCAGAACCTGCTCGGCCAGATGGGCCATGTTGGCCAGGCTGACCAGGGCCTTGGCGCCGGAATCGTTGAATTGGTGTTCCATTTCCCGCGCGGTGTACAGCGGGTTGGTGTTGACCACCACCAGGCCGGCGCGCAGGGCACCGAAGACCACAACCGGATACTGCAGCACGTTGGGCAGTTGCACGGCTATACGGTCGCCGGGCTGCAGGTCGGTGTTCTGCTGCAAGTAGGCGGCAAAGATGCCGGACAACTCGTACAGCTCACCATAGGTAATGGTTTTACCCATATTGCTGAAAGCTGGCTTGTCGGCGAAGCGTTGGCAGGA
Source organism: Pseudomonas sp. (assembly GCA_044240245.1). Lineage (GTDB taxonomy): Bacteria > Pseudomonadota > Gammaproteobacteria > Pseudomonadales > Pseudomonadaceae > Aquipseudomonas. Next base: position 3,780 of record JBIHZW010000267.1, read on the forward strand.
CTCTTTCAGTACCGCCTGGATGTTCGGGTACTGGTCAGGATTGATTTCGGCAGCAATCCCAACGGGATACTTATCCTTCCAAAAGTTTTCGGTCATGGAAGCCCACTCCTCAGCAACAGCTTGATCTTCACCGCGCGTAGACGGTTGTTTATTGTAGATTTGCGTGTTTTCTGCGATTTGAACGGCAAAAAAATTGCCGGGAGCAATTTTTGACGTCGCACAGCGACGGCCCAGAAAGGGTGGTCGCCATGGATGGCGGATCACAAAAAAGCCGCCCGAGAGTAGCAGCTTTGCCAAACAGCGACTAGCACCAATAAGCGCCGCAGCGGTCATAAAAGTGACCAAGCATCATATTTCGGTCACCTTCGTAATGTCGCTGAAAGTGCCGAGCTATAGGCGTTGCGCAACACCAGATGGAATTTCAGCGCACCCGCAGTCAAGGCTACGGTATGCGCTGAAGCCGTCGCTGTCCTCAATCGATCAGGCGATATCGCGCAGCTCGCGACGAAGTATCTTGCCCACCGGCGTCATTGGCAGCGAATCACGGAAGACAATCTGCTTGGGCACCTTGTAGCCGGTGAAGTTTTCCTTGCAGTAGGCCTTTAGCTCATCGGCATTTAGGCTGCTGTCGCGGGCCACAACGAACAGCTTGACCGCTTCCCCGGACCTTTCGTCCGGCACACCAATGGCCGCGCAACTGGCGACTTTCGGGTGGGCCATGACCACATCCTCGATCTCGTTGGGGTACACGTTAAAGCCCGAGACGATGATCATGTCCTTCTTGCGGTCGACGATGCGCACGAAGCCATCCGGGTCGATCACTGCCACATCACCGCTCTTGAACCAGCCCTCGGCGTCCAGCACCTCGGCGGTGGCTTCTTCGCGGTTCCAGTAGCCCTTCATCACTTGCGGGCCCTTGATGCACAGCTCGCCACGCTCGCCCAGCGGCTGCTCGACGCCATCATCATCAATGACCTTGAACGCTGTGCCCGGCACCGGAATGCCCACAGTGCCCAGCCGCGCTTTATCACCATAAGGGTTGGTACTGGCCACCGGCGAGGTTTCGGTCAGGCCATAGCCTTCGACCACGGTACAGCCGGTCATCGCCTGCCAACGCTCGGCCGTAGCCTTGACCAGGGCGGTGCCGCCGGAGTTGGTGACCTTGAGCTTGGAGAAATCCAGCTTCTGGAACTCGGGGTTATCCATCAATGCCACGAACAGCGTGTTGAGGCCCAGCAGCGCAGAGAACTGCCACTTGCCCAGCTCCTTGACGAAGCCTGGAATGTCGCGCGGGTTGGTGATCAGCACGTTGTGGTTGCCGTTGACCATCATGCACATGCAGTTCGCGGTGAAAGCATAGATATGGTAGAGCGGCAGCGGCGCGATCATGATTTCCTGGCCCTGCTTCATCAGCGGGGTGCCGTCGTTGCCCAGCTGCGACAGGCAGGCATCG
>JBIHZW010000058.1:0-16929 GCA_044240245.1 Pseudomonas sp.
CTCGGTGGACTGCTGAGTGCGCTTGGCCAGGTTGCGCACCTCGTCGGCCACCACGGCAAAACCGCGACCCTGCTCGCCGGCACGCGCGGCCTCGATGGCAGCGTTGAGCGCCAGCAGGTTGGTCTGTTCGGCAATGCCCTTGATCACGTCCAGCACCTGGCTGATCGAGGCGCTGTCACTGGCCAGTTTGTTGATCACCGCCACCGACTGGTCGATTTCCCCAGCCAGGCGCTGAATGCTGCCAACCTGGGACTCGACCAGCGCACGGCCGCTAACCGTTTCATCATTCACGCTCTGTGCGCTGCTCACCGCCGCGGCAGCGCTGTGCGCCACTTCCTGGGCAGTGGCTGACATCTGATTCATTGCGGTGGCGATCAGGTCGATCTGCCCACGCTGGCCGGCAACCGCCTGGTTACTTTCGCCGGAGACCTGCTGCACGCGGTCCGCCTGGCGCTCAACCTCAACCACGGTCTGGCCCACGCGCTCGATCAGCTGGTGGATCTTGCTCACCGTCTCATTGAACACCTGGCCCAGCTCGCCCAGCTCATCCTGGCTCTGCGCCTTGAAGCTGACGGTCATATCACCGGCTGCCACCTGATTCATCACCTGGCCGAGCTTTTTCAGGGTGGTGCGGATCGACACATAGAAGCCGCCGTACAGGTAGACGATCAGCAGGAATACCACCAGCAGAGCCGCGACCAGCAACACCATCTGTGTACGGTTTTCCTCCAGGCGCACCTGCAGCTGCTTGTCGAGGAATACCAACACTGCATCATTGAGCTGATAGGTCTGCTCCATGGCACCGCTGATATCCGCGTAGAACTGCGCCCAGGGCGTATCCAGAGAGTCGGCGATAACCACTTTGTCTTCAAACAGCACTGCAGTGGTTTTCAGGGTTTCCAGGCTGCTCGCGGCCTGAGTGGCCAACTCCGCACGCGCCTGCGCGCTGCTGTTGAGCGATGCCTGCAGGTTCAGACCGTACTCGCCATGCAGCTTTTCCAGCTCCAGCAGCAGTTCATCGAAGGCGGTACTGGCCGATGAGTTGAGAAAGCCCTGGGCCAGGGAATAGGCGCCTACTGCACGGCCTTCGCTAAGCGCCGCAGTAACCTTGGGCGTGTCCACGGTGACCAGTTCGATCATCTGTCGCACGGCGCCCTGACGGTCCTGGCTCAAGCCGGCTTGAGCGGCGACCAGTTTGATAAACACTTGAGAGCTGCCCAGCAGCTTTTCCGCCAGGGCGATCTTGCCCTGCAGTGAGGTCTCGGCCTGCACAGCGCCCAGCTCGGCAATCAACTGATCGCGCTTGCTGTTGAACTCTTCAATTTGCTCAGGCTCGCGCACTACCGCCGCCATGCCCTGCAACGCTTCGCCGATGCTGCCTTGCAGCTTGACCAGACGCGCTTCAAGATCACCCGCCTGACCGGACTGACCGATCATCGCGTTAACCTCGATAAGGTCGACGAAGTCTTCGAGATTACGCCGCAGTGTGAGGCTTTCACCGAGCAGATCAATGCTCTCGAGAGCCGCCTGGGTACTGACGAACTGCCGGTAGGAGTCACGCACCAGATAGAAGTTGGTGACCAGCATGGGCAGAAAGAACAGAACACTGATCAGACTGAACTTCATGCCGAAGCTGAGGCGATTCATTAGCGCGATGGCCGGATACAACACGGTCTTCACAGGACGTCTCCAGTTCTAATTATTGTCGTGTAAGGTTACAAAACGGCCGTGCAGAATCTCAAACGGCGGCTTGTATGTCCCTTGCTGCTCGACCTGTGGCATTTGCATCAACGGGGTAAATACGGGCAGATTAATGTGATAAATGTCACAAAATAACGGTCGAGCATGGCGCCATGTATACCTCTTATCGACCCCAACCTCTGTAACTTAAGGTTAATGATGCGCACACCACTGAAGCTCGGCATTGATCTGGGTGGCACCAAAGTCGAAATAATCGCACTGGAAAACGGTCAGCAAGTCTTGCGCCGCCGCGCCCCAACACCGCAGGGCGATTACCAGAAAACCGTCACCCTGATTGCCAGCTTAGTTGAAGATTGCGAGCGCGAACTGGGCAGCCGCGGCAGCGTCGGTGTCGGCATACCCGGCTCCCGCTCCCCCGACCATGGGCGGATCAAGAATGCCAACTCGCAGTGTCTGATCGGCGAGGATCTGCAGGCCGACCTTGAGCAGCGTTTGCAGCGCCCGGTGCGCCTGGCCAATGACGCCGACTGCTTTGCCCTGTCAGAAGCCTGCGATGGCGCAGGCAAAGGTGCCGTGAGTGTTTTCGGGGTAATTCTCGGCACCGGCGTCGGTGGCGGCCTGGTCGTGCGCCAGCAACTGCTTAGCGGGCCGAATGCCATTGCCGGAGAATGGGGCCACAATCCCTTACCCTGGCGGCGCCACGAGGACGGCCCGAGTAGGCGTTGTTATTGCGGCCAGGATGACTGCCTTGAAACCTTTCTAAGTGGTCCGGGCTGGTCAGCCCGCAGCAATCTAGGTCTGGACGCAAGCGCCCTGGTGAGCGCCGCAGAAGCAGGTAATCCCGCCGCGCAACAGGCTTTTGCCCGCTACTGCGACCAACTGGCACGCGGCCTGGCATCGGTGATCAACCTGATTGATCCGCATGCGATCGTGCTGGGCGGCGGCATGTCCAACAGTGCCGCGCTCTACTCCAAGGTGGTGCCACTGCTGCCGCGCTACGTGTTCTCCGATCAGGTCAACACGCGCCTGTTACAGGCCAAGCACGGCGACTCCAGCGGTGTGCGCGGCGCCGCCTGGCTGTGGAACGAATAAGCTGCCTCAGATAAGCAGGGTCCAAACAGCAAACACCGCGTACCAGAACACCGCCGCACGCACCAACAGCTGCCATAGCCCATCCAGGCTGCTGACACCGACCTCGCCAATCACCGGCTCCGGCGTTTCGCCAGCTGCCCGCGCAGTAATGATCGCCAACTGCGCCGCGCTGATATCCCAACTGAGCAGCTCATGCAGCAACGCCCGGCTTACCCCGGCAAAGTTACCCACCAAGGCGAAGCTGGCAGCCAATACCCGCACAGGCAACCAGTCGAAACCGTGGCGCACCTGTACGGCAGCCTCACGCAAGGCCGGCAGAGTGGCATGTTCGCTGGCCAGGGCAACCAGCCGATACGCCAGCGCCGCCAATGGGCCCAGCAGCGCATACCAGAAGATCACCGCGAAGAAGCTCTGGTAGGCCTGCCATACCAGGTGACCCTGTACGCGCTGTAGTAACTCGCCCTCTTCGTCCGCCTCCAGCGCCAGATCACGCCGCGCTACCAGATACGCTGCCTCGGCATCCTCACGGCGCCAGCTGTCGCGAAACGGCCCCAGTGCCGCCAGCAAATCACCGCGACCCAGGCTGTAAATCACCACCAACAGATGCACCGGCAACGCCAACCAGCCGTACGCAACGGGCTCCAGCACCAGCAGAATCAGGCCCAGAGCGAACGACGGCAGCAGCACCAGCACGGCCAACGCCAGCCAGGGCCGCTCAGCCCACTGCGGCTTGCTCTCAGTCGCAGCCAGCAAGCGCAGCCACGGGCCATCGTGTTGAATAGGCTTACGCCAGGCCGAGAACTTCTCGACCCACAGCACCAGCAGTAGCACCAGAAAACTCATGTCAGCTCCTTGTCTTGCTGCAATGCCATGCGCACGCGCTGCCAGTCGAATGCCGGGCCCGGATCAGTCTTGCGGCCTGGTGCAATATCGCTATGGCCACAGATACGTTCCAGGGTGATCGCCGGGTAAGCCGCTTGCAGCTGCTGAATCAGTGCGATCAGCGCCGCATACTGCGGTGCCGTGAACGGCAGATCATCCGTGCCTTCAAGTTCAATGCCTAAGGAAAAATCATTACAGTTTTCTCGTTCGGCAAACCGCGACACCCCGGCATGCCAGGCGCGCTCATTACAGGAGACGAACTGCGTGACGGCGCCATCACGCTCAATAAAGAAATGCGCGGACACCTGCATGCTGGCGATGCTGGAGAAATAAGAATGTTCATCGGCATCCAGACGATTCTGAAAAAACGCCTGCACTTTGCCCGTGCCGAACTGCCCAGGCGGCAGGCTGATGTTATGGATCACCAACAGAGAAACTTCACCCCGCGGACGCTGATTGAAGTTCGGCGATGGGCAGCGCTGGATGCCATCGCACCAGCCACTGGAAGGGTCCAGCTGCATAAAGACTCCTTGAACGAGCCACCACTCTAGTGCAGCACTTGCTCAAGGCCAAGAGCGAATACCCGAGCAAACACGCAGATGCAAAAACGCCGCCTAGGATTACCCCGGCGGCGTTGTGGTGACGCATCAATTACAGACGATCAGGCGCCCTTGAGCTTGCGCAGGTTGCCGATCACCGACTCCAGCGCCCGATCAAACAGCAGCGCATCATCAAGCAGGCGAATCGCGCCGCGGCGGAACTCCACGGCCAGGCCCATACGGGTTTTTTCCAGCACCTTCATACCGGTACGGTTGACGAAGATGTACTTGCCGGTTGGCTTGATCACCGCTGCCAGCTTGCAACGCAGCTTGTGCTCTTCATCTTCCTGAAACTCGACCCAGCTGCCGACCCGCAGGTTATCGACCTGCAGCAGCGACTCATCGTCATCCGGCAGGCTGGCTTCCGGCTCGGCGGCACGCAGTTCGCCAGGCGCCAGCAGGATGATCTCTTCGATCACCTCGACCATCGCCGGCTCTTCAACCGCTTCCACAGCAGGCAGCTCCAGCAATGGCAACTCGATGCCGGCTTCGGCCAAAGCAGCGCGCTGCTCGTCATCGATTTCAGCAAGCGCGGGTACGTCACTTTGCGGATTTTCTTCCGGCAAGCTGCGCTTGAAGCGCTGGAAAGCCTGCACATGCAAAGCTTCCAGCTGGCTGAAGAATTCACCGGTGGAGAACGGATCAAAAGCCGCACTGGCCATGCCTTCACGCAGTGCCTTGAGTAGCCCCGGCACCATCTCCAGCAGACGCATGCGCGCTTCCGGCTCTTCGTGCAGCGCAACACTCCAGACCAGATCATCCATGGTCGCCAGCGCCGCCTGCCATTCCGCCGACTCAACGCCGTGCTTCAGGCAGGTCAGCATCAGCACCTTGCTCCAGGCTTCCTGCAACAGGCGCACCACCACTTCTGGCAGAGTCTTGCCCAGCAAGCGCTCATTTAGCGCCTGTTCGACTTCACGGCGCGCCAATGCGGCCTTGGCACTGCCTTCTTCGGCATCGCGGGTACGCTGCTCAAGTAGCTCGCTGCGGCGGCGCTCGTCGCCGGTGAAGGCCAGAAACTCCGCCAGCAGCTCGGAGAAGATCACCGGATCATCGACAAAGTCATTGAGCAGGCGTTGCACCACCTGCTCGATCTTCTGATACAGACTGTCACGCTGCGCATCGTCCTGCTCACCCCAACCCAGGGCGGCAGAGGCAATTTCATTGAGCAGCCGGCGCGCGGGGTGACTGCCGCGACTGAAGAAGGTCTTGTCGATCACCGCCACTTTCAGCATCGGAATCTGCAGGCGGCCAATCAGCGCCTTGAGTGAGTCCGGCAAGGTGCGATCGTCGAGAATAAATTCGAAAAGCATCGACACCAGGTTGATAACGTCCTCATCAACCTCACCGACCACCCGCGCCTTGCCCGCCTTGGCGCTGGCACGGGTCAGCAAACCTTCCAACTGCTCACGCAGATCAAAATCGTCGCTGACCTGCGCTGGCGCACGCTGCTGCATATGCGAGAGCAGGCGCATCAGATCATTGCTGGAGATCGGCATGGCGTCAGCCGGGCGATTACGCCGCGGAATTACTGTGCCGCGGGCTTGGGAAAGCAGCTCCTGCAGTGCGCCGAAGACTTCCTGCACGCCCTCATCGGCAAATTCAGCCGAGAGTTCCGGCGATGCGTCCTGACGAACACCGCCAGCTGTTGTACTGGCACGCGAAGGATTCCGCCGCGCAGGTGCAGATTTGAGTTCCGGCAATACACCGGCGGCGATTAATGCCTGGTTGGCTTCGGCATACAGCTGATCAAGGTCGCTGAGCACGTACTTTTCGAACAGTTTAAGAATGATCAGCTTGACCCGGATCTCGACGCCTAGGCTGCTGCAAGCATCAAGGAAAAACTCACACAGACTGGTCGGACCGACAGGGTTGCTCTTGTCGTCCAGCTTCTTGCTGACCATGGCGTTGATGCGCGTGGTCAGGTGGCTGAGCGCCGCTCCGTCGCGACTAATGACCTTTGCCACCATGGAGTCCAGAGCGACCGACTCTTCCAACGCGTCGTTCTGCACCAGCGACAGGGTGTCAAACGACACCGCATCCAAAGGCGCAGGCTTGCCAATTTCATACTGATTAAGGGTGGCAAAGGCTTCGAAGACCTTCTGCAGGAAGCCCCGCTCGATATTCTTGCGCTTCAAGCGCAGATCGCGCATCGCCTCGAAGAACGCATTCTGCTCGGCATTGCTGGTGGCACGGTCAGCCATCTCGAACAGCGTATCGTCCGCATTGTCGAACAGCGCCTGCAAAGCCGTCTTCAGCTGTTGCGCCGCTTTGTCACGCACATTTGTCAGCGCCACAGGCAGTCTTCCTACCGGCGAGGTGGGCGATTGCTCAGAGGCCACCTTGCTCAGGTGAACCACATTCGCATCAGTCTTCATTGCGAGTCTCCTGCAGACTGCCCCTCTTGGGCTAACCGATCTGCACAGCGATCAACTGAGCGTCATCCGTAACGTCAAAGGCCTGGCGTCAACAATTCTAAAAAGTAAAGCCATTATAGGGATGCACGCGCGCATACCAAGCTGACTTTTCTTCCAGACATGACCCGCGTCACAGATGCAGCGCCACAGCTTCCCAACGGTTACCTGCATACGACCAACGCAACACTCAATGCGTAGCGACTGCACGCAGCTAACGAAGAACCTCCATCAGCATAGCCCCACAGCCGCCAGAGAACAGCCGCAAACACTGCGCAAACAGCCATCAATCCCTATAATCGGCGCATTCTGCCGACTGGAGCCCATCATGCCTAACCTTATCCTCGCCGACCTCGCCCACGAAATCGAGGCCAATGTGCGCCGCGCACTGGCAGAGGATATTGGCAGCGGCGATATCACCGCACAGTTGATCCCCGCCGAACGCCTGGCGCATGCCAAGGTCATCACTCGCGAGTCCGCAGTAATCTGCGGCACTGCCTGGGTCGATGCGGTATTTCGCCAACTCGACCCGCGGGTCGCCGTACACTGGCATATCCAGGACGGCCAACACGCCGAGCCCAACCAGGTGCTGTTTGAACTGGAAGGCCCCGCCCGCGCCCTGCTCAGCGGGGAGCGCAGCGCCCTGAACTTTCTGCAAACCCTCTCCGCCGTAGCTACCCGCTGCCAGCACTATACCAACCTGGTCCAAGGTACCGCCGTCAAACTGCTCGACACCCGCAAAACGCTACCCGGCCTGCGCCTGGCACAGAAATACGCCGTCACCCAAGGCGGCTGCCACAACCACCGTGTTGGCCTGTATGACGCCTTCCTTATTAAGGAAAACCATATCGCCGCCTGCGGCGGTATCGCCCAAGCCGTAGCAGCCGCGCACAAGATCGCCCCCGGCAAGCCGGTGGAAGTGGAAGTGGAGAGTCTGGAAGAGCTGCACCAGGCGTTAGGTGCAGGAGCTGACATCATTATGCTCGATGAGCTGAGCCTGGATGAAATGCGTGAAGCTGTAGCCCTCACCCAAGGCCAAGCCAAACTGGAAGCATCGGGCGGGGTAAACGAAAGCACCTTGCGCGCGATTGCCGAGACAGGGGTGGACTATGTGTCGATTGGTGCGCTGACCAAGGATGTTAAGGCGGTGGATTTGTCGATGCGGTTCAGCCTATAGCCACCCGACGCAGTAGGATGGGCTGAACAACGCGATACCCATGCTGGGGGCTGTTGCCTGCAGGATGGGTATAACTACGCTCAACCAACGCGGCCCGGCCCATCCTACGAATGATTAACGTGCGGCCTGCTCAAGAATCTTGAAGAACACGGTTTCCAGCGATACAGCCGGCTTAATAGTCAGCAGATGACCACCCACGTTATTAAGCTGCGCAATAAACGCCGGCAGATCCGCCTGCGACAATTCGCACTCAAATTCCATTTCGCGCAACTGCTTACAACCCTCCAACAGCGGCTGCTCAGCATTAAAGCGCACCAGCATCTGATCAACCCGCTCAGCCGCCAACTCGCGCGGCGAACGAACGGTCAGCAGCTCACCCTTATTGATAAAGCCAAAACGGTCAGCAATACGCTCAACGTCATGCAACACATGGGAGGTAAAGAAAATTGCCCCGCCCTGCTGCTTAAACTCAGTAAGGATATTCACCACATCCTTGCGCCCTACCGGATCGAGACCGGACAGCGGTTCGTCGAGCACTAGCAATTTAGGCTGCACCACCATGGCATGGGCCAGCGCTACACGCTGAACATTGCCCTTGGACAGTTCACGAATACGCCGCTTGGCGTTCTGTGCCACAGAAAAGCGCTCCAACCACTGCATGCACCAGGCGTCAGCATCTTTACGCTTGATGCCGTACATGGACAGACCCATACGCAGAATTTCCAGCGGGGTGAATTGCTCATACAGCGCCGGAGCTTCCGGTACAAAAGCCAAGGGCTGGCGCGCCTCGGCACGCCGTGCATCCACACCGTAGATACGCACTTGCCCCTGATAGTCATTGATGATGTCCAGCATCACCTTGATGGTGGTGGACTTACCAGCGCCGTTTGGGCCGACAAAGCCGAAGACTTCGCCTTCGACCAGGCTAAAACTGACATCGCGCAGAGCCTGAACTTCTTTGCCTTTACCGCGGAAGGTATGGCTGACGCCTTTAAATTCTAGAACTGCTGACACTACCGATCCTCCGCACCGGCGACCTTTAGCTTTTTCAGCACAATGCGCCCATCAATAAATTCATAACCCAAATTTAATGGGTCCTCGGGAAATGCAGCCAGCAAACCATACTCAATTAACTGCCCCGGGTCGCCCAACGGCTTGCCTGTAAGCGCCTCATAACGACGCTGAGCATCCCGCAACATTACCAACCCCTGTAAGCGCTTAACGCGCTTGGCGAGCATACCTTTCAGTTTTGGCTCACGCGCACGGCTCAACTCGTTACTCAAGAATTCCAGCGCCAACTGCTCATCGGCAATCTGTTCAGCCTGAATCATAACTGCGAGCTTGCGAAAGCCTGCGGCATTGTCGCTTGCTCGATTGGCCGCCTCCTCCAGCGCCGGTACCGCACCTGGAACATCGCGCGAAAAAAAGAAGCGGTTGAACCCGTAAAAGAACGGCGGCCATTCATCCCAGAAGCGGCAGTCAATAGCGGCAAGCAACGCTGCCTCACCCTCGTAAACCGCCCCCCCCCAAGTGAGCAAGGCATTGGCGAGGTAGTAGTTGTCTTCGTGGCAGGGGTTGAGTCGCGCCACCTCCTTGTGCGCACGCACCAAGTAGTCCGTATCAGCCAGCCCGCCATCGACCCCGGTCGCGGCCAAGCGCATGGCTTCCAGATTGGCAGCAAGGAAACGATCACCACCAAATAGCACCAACAGCACAGGCGCAGCGATGACTACCCGACCTTCAACCAAGGGGGCTGGAGTAGGCGACATAACCAGGCGCCAATGAGTCACATAGGAAAACAGGGCAAAACCCAGAACAACAAAACACAACGACCAATGGCGAATACTGCCCATGATCAGACAAATCGCTTGCGTTGCAACAACCAGATGGCCAACGCCAGTAGCGCCATGGCATAACCCAGGCTACCCATCAGCAGCCAAGGCCAGTCGGACGGAAGAAAATCTGGCTTGCCGTAGAGCGCCAGCATGCGTACGTCGAGCGCACCCAGGTCGGGAAGCAGGTAACTCAATGTACCCAGACTGCTACGATAGTCCTCGGCATGGTTGACTAACTCGGGAGCGCTTCCCAGCAACTCGACGATAGCGCCATAGGAACGGGCGATCAGCATAAAGCCGAAAGTGCCGATCAGCACAAAGCTGGGTGCGGAAGCAACAACCGCCAGGAACACAGCCAGCGTTGTAAGCACCAGCAGATCTAGGGCAAAAAAACCCATGACAATCAAAAGCGACTGCCCAAGCGCTACCGGAGTAGCTTGCGGGTAATTATCGGCAATAGCGCTCACAACACCAACCTGCAACAAGGTCAAAGCCAGCAACAGGACAATTACTAGCACGAACACCGCAGCAAAGCGCCCAAGCAGCAGACTGCTACGTGCCTTGGGATAAGTCAGAGAGGCTAGGTAATAACGCTTGTCGAACTCGCGCGATAGCAACTCCTGCACCAACAGCACAATCAAAAGCGGCAGCAACAAGCGCATACTAGAAAAACCGACATCAAGACCTACAGTGACCGATTGTCGACCACCGAAATAGGCCGCCAAAAAGATGGCCAGAGCAGAAACCAGCAAAATGCCGCACGCCATCCAGAGATATTTGGCTTTAAATGCCAGGTTCAGAGCTGTCAGAAAATGACGAAGAATTGACATTTACCAGAAAACCCGAATTAGAAAACACAGTTACCAGATTAACTGTCCGACCGATTTAAATACAAACCTCACGGCGAACAAAGAGAATACAAAAAAGCAAGCACCCATTCTAAGGAAACTGAACGCCAGACAACATGGAGAGCTTGAGTCACTTCTATTTAAAAGAAAGCCCTCATTAAATCTAACTCGCAATAAATAAATCGCCCTACCCAATCGTTCTTCAAAATAAAAAGGGGGTAGTAAAAACCTACCCCCTTAGGCGGAGCAGTGTGAAATATTAGAGGGTGCCAGCAACTGTCTCAGCGACACCTGCAGTACATGCACCACTCCCTGGATACTCAATGTTCACTGTTCCAGCCAGGGTAGTTGCGCTTGGAACCGCAGCACCTGTTGCCTGGACCACAGCACAGGTTGGATCTGAGGTGCCCACAGTACAGCCTGTTACTATAGTTGGCTGCGTGGCCGGAGGTACTGCAGCAATTGTTTTCTGGGTTATTGAGCGAGACTTTTGCATACCTGCACTGTGACAAGCGGCGATCGCAACCCTATCTGGCTGAGCAGGGTTAGTACTACCAAAGCGGCAGTTTGCACCAGCAACCACGCCTGCAGTCAGGTTGATTCTGACATCTTCATTCAGGTTCTGGCAATCCACCCGGTTGAGAGTACCGGTCGCACCAAACTGGACAGCAGACGCCGCACCGGAAAACATCAGGCCGGCAATTACAATATAAAGCTTTTTCATAACGGTATCCTCAGTAATTCGATTAGCGCAAGGATGCGATGATGGAAGTTGTAGCGTTTTTAACATCCGCTACAGCCGATGTATCGTTCGCACGCTGGCGATACTCGTTAAACTGCGGAATAGCGATGGCAGCCAAAATACCGATAATTGCAATTACGATCATCAGCTCAATCAGGGTAAAACCTTTTTGTTTCTTGAGAGACTTCATGGATAAGCTCCTGTTGTGGTTAAGGTCAAAGACCTGCAAAAACCCTAGCACAGGTCATGCCAACACTCGAAAGCACTCGTTTTAACCATTCAGCCCCAACAACAGCAACAAACGCATCCTTGAAGAGGGCACCATCTGCCGTTTTTTGTCACCCCATACAACCTAGCTTGGGCTACTGCTTAATTTGAGCTATAAGACAACGACTCCATCCGGTAAGAAGCATCCTACAAATCATGAGCGAAGCCCCCAACCTGACTGGCCTGGCCCGGCAACTGGTCAATGCCCAACTGCTTAGTGAAAGCGCAGCCTCTCAGGCACAAGCTCAGGCACTGCGCAATAAAATCCCGCTGGTCTCCTATCTTGTGCAGAACAAGCTCACCACCAGCAAAGCGGTTGCTGAAGTTGCCGCAGAGCAGTTTGGCGTACCCTTTTGCGACTTAAGTGCCATTGAGAAAGAGAGCCAACCGCGCGACCTGATCAGCGAAAAGTTGATGCGTCAACATCGAGTCATTCCGCTTTTTCGCCGAGGCAATAAGCTATTTGTCGGCGTATCCGACCCTACCAATCACCAGGCCGTTACCGATGTACAGTTTTCTACCGGCCTAACCACCGAACCCTTGCTGGTTGAAGACGACAAGCTGACCGAAGCCATCGAGAAATTCTTCGACACCGCCAATAGCGGCATGGAAGAACTCGGCGATGTAGATCTCGACGGCGTTGATATCGAGACCGTTGACGATGACAAGCAGGACGCTAACGACGGTAACTCTGCAGACGACGCGCCCGTTGTACGTTTTGTGCACAAAATGCTACTCGACGCGATCAAGAAGGGCTCATCCGACCTGCACTTCGAGCCTTATGAAAAAACCTACCGTGTCCGCTTCCGTACCGACGGCATTTTGCAGGAAATTGCTCGCCCACCGATCCAGCTGGCGCCGCGAATCTCCGCCAGACTAAAAGTAATGGCTGGACTGGATATTTCCGAGCGCCGCAAGCCGCAGGATGGGCGCATCAAGATGCGCATTTCCAAAAACAAATCGATCGATTTTCGCATGAGCACCTGCCCGACCCTGTGGGGCGAGAAGATTGTGATGCGAATTCTTGACTCGGCCAGCGCGCAGATGGGCATCGACGCTCTAGGCTATGAGGAGTCGCAGAAAGAGCTGTATATGACGGCCCTCAAGCAGCCTCAGGGCATGATTCTAGTTACCGGCCCAACCGGCTCCGGCAAAACCGTATCGCTATACACCGGCCTAAACATCCTTAATACCGTTGACGTCAATATCTCCACCGCCGAAGACCCAGTTGAAATTAACCTGGAAGGTATCAATCAGGTTAACGTCAACCCCAAGCAGGGCATGGACTTTACCGCCGCGCTAAAATCCTTCCTGCGTCAGGACCCGGATATCATCATGGTCGGTGAGATCCGCGACCTGGATACCGCCTCCATCGCGGTAAAGGCTGCGCAAACCGGCCACATGGTGATGTCGACCCTGCACACCAATAGCGCCGCAGAAACCCTGACCCGTTTGCGCAATATGGGCGTGCCTTCATTCAACATTGCGACCTCGGTCAACTTGATCATCGCTCAGCGCTTGGCACGCAAACTCTGCAGCCACTGCAAGAAAGAAGTGAAAATCCCCCGAGAAGCGCTTCTCGAAGAGGGCTTTCCGCCAGATAAGGTCGACACGCTCAAGCTTTATGGCCCTGTAGGTTGTGAAAACTGCAACAGCGGTTATAAAGGCCGTGTCGGAATATATGAAGTGGTTAAAAATACGCCTGCCCTGCAGCGGATTATCATGGAGGAAGGCAACTCCATCGATATTTCCGTACAAATGCGCAAAGACGGCTTCTACGACTTGCGCACCTCCGCTTTACTGAAAGCAATGCAGGGCATTACCAGCCTTGAAGAAGTCAACCGAGTGACCAAGGATTAAGCCATGGCGGCCAAAGCTCCAAGCATCAGCACTTTTGCGTGGGAAGGCACCGATAAAAAGGGCGCAAAAATTAAGGGTGAAATCAACGGCCAGAACCCGGCCTTGGTTAAAGCTCAGCTGCGTAAGCAAGGCATAAACCCGCTTAAGGTCAAGAAGAAACCCAAGCCGCTATTCAGTGCTGGCAAGAAGATCAAACCCATGGACATCGCCCTGTTTACCCGACAGATGGCGACCATGATGAAGGCCGGCGTTCCGCTGTTGCAGTCTTTCGATATTATCGGCGAGGGCTTCGATAACCCGAAAATGCGCACACTGATTAATGACGTTAAACAGGAAGTGGCGGCGGGCAATAGCTTTGCTGCCTCGCTGCGCACCCGGCCGCAATATTTTGATGACCTGTATTGCAACCTCGTGGATTCCGGCGAGCAATCGGGCGCCCTGGAAACCCTGCTAGATCGCATCGCCACCTACAAGGAAAAAACTGAGGCACTGAAAGCCAAGATCAAAAAGGCCATGACCTACCCCATTTCGGTACTGGTAGTAGCAGTCATCGTCACGGCAATTCTTTTGATCAAGGTGGTTCCGCAGTTCGAAAGTGTGTTTGCTGGTTTTGGCGCCGAGCTCCCGGCATTTACCCAAGTAGTGGTAAATATGTCACGCGGTTTGCAAGAGTGGTGGTATCTCTTCATATTTGCCTTCTTTGTAATCGGCTTTACTTTCAAAGAAGCGCATAAGCGTTCTGAAAAATTCCGTGATTTTTTAGATCGCACCCTACTCAAAGCCCCCATTATTGGCGACATTCTCTACAAATCCGTGGTGGCACGCTTTGCTCGTACTCTGTCCACTACATTTTCGGCGGGTGTTCCTCTAGTGGAAGGCCTGCAATCAGTTGAAGGGGCTGCCGGCAACGTCGTTTTCCGGCAAGCAGTGGCCAAAATCCGCAACGATGTATCTTCCGGCACCCAGCTCAATTTCTCCATGCGCACTACCGGCGTATTCCCCAGCATGGCTATACAGATGACGGCAATCGGTGAAGAGTCCGGTTCTCTGGATGAAATGCTGGACAAGACTGCGGAGTATTACGAGGCTGAAGTGGATAACGCTGTAGACAACCTTACGACCTTGATGGAACCGCTGATTATGTCGGTGCTTGGGGTACTGGTCGGCGGTCTAATCATCGCAATGTACCTGCCGATCTTCCAGCTTGGCGCAGTGGTTGGTTAATTTATGACGCTCGACTTTCTGGCCGGCAATTTGCCGGCCTTTGTTTGCGTAGGCCTGCTGCTCGGTCTTTTAATTGGCAGCTTTCTCAACGTGGTGGTTCATCGCTTACCAATCATGATGCAACGCGGCTGGCGCGAGCAGGCCCGAGAGATATTAGAGCTGCCTGCTGAGCCCCAGGCGCAAACGTTCAACCTGGTATTGCCCAACTCAAGCTGCCCGCACTGCGCCCATGAAATAAAGCCACGGGAAAACATTCCGGTTATCAGCTACCTGTTTCTGCGCGGCAAGTGCTCAAATTGCAAAGCATCTATAAGCATGCGCTACCCACTGGTTGAGCTGGCTTGCGGCTTGTTGTCGGCCTTTATCGCCTGGCACTTCGGTTTTACCTGGCAGGCGGGAGCGATGTTGCTGCTGACCTGGGGCTTACTGGCGATGAGCCTGATCGATGTTGATCATCAGCTGCTTCCAGACTCGCTGGTGCTACCGTTGCTGTGGCTTGGCTTGATTACCAATAGCTTTGGGTTGTTTACCAGCCTGGAAGATGCGCTCTGGGGCGCGATTGCTGGCTATCTGAGCCTGTGGTCGGTGTACTGGCTGTTCAAGCTGGTAACGGGTAAGGAAGGCATGGGTTACGGTGACTTCAAGCTGCTGGCGATGCTCGGCGCATGGGGTGGCTGGCAGGTATTGCCGCTGACGATATTGATGTCATCGCTGGTTGGCGCGGTGCTGGGCTTGATCATGCTGCGCCTGCGAAATGCGGAAACCAGCACGCCTATCCCCTTTGGTCCTTATCTGGCTATTGCCGGCTGGATTGCCTTGCTCTGGGGTGAGCAAATCACTTCCAGCTACCTGCAGATTGCAGGGTTCTAAAAAAGCGTCATAGCCCTGACTACAGCGGGGCTGGCGCGCCACAGCAGGGACCGTCGGCGGTTCAAGAACAGAGCCGCCCTCTATGGTTCGCCATCAGCCAAGCCGCTGCTCTACAATCGCGCCCCTGGATGACCGACACGAGCGCGCACCTTGACGACAGAACCCTGGATACTTGGCCTTACCGGCGGCATTGGCAGCGGCAAGAGTGCTGTGGCCCAGCATTTTATCGATCTGGGCGTGCACCTGGTCGATGCCGATCATGCCGCGCGCTGGGTGGTTGAGCCCGGCAAGCCAGCGCTGGCAAAAATTGCCGAGCACTTCGGCAGCGATGTGTTGCAGGCCGACGGCCAGCTTGATCGCGCGGCGCTTCGCAGCCTGATTTTTTCCGACGCCGACGAGCGCCGCTGGCTTGAAGCGCTGCTCCATCCGCTGATCGGCCAGGAAATCATCCAGTACCTGGCGCGGGCAGAATCACCCTATGCCATTCTGGTTTCGCCGCTGCTGGTTGAGTCAGGCCAGCACAAGTTGACCCAGCGCATACTGGTGGTGGACGCCCCCGAGCAGCTGCAAGTGCAGCGCACCATGGCTCGCGACCAGAGTTCAAACGAGCAGGTGCACGCCATTCTCAAGGCCCAGGCCAGCCGTGAAGAGCGCCTGCGACATGCCCATGATGTACTGCTTAATGATCGAGACTTGCCCTGGCTGCGAGCCGAAGTGGAACGACTCCACGCCTTTTACCTGAACCTACGCGGAGGCCAAGCATGAGTACGCCAACCCTAGTCGCCTGCCCTACCTGCAACGCACCCGTCGAGTGGGGCCCGCAAAGCCCGAGTCGGCCATTCTGTTCTGAACGCTGCAAGCTGATTGACCTCGGCGCTTGGGCCTCGGAAGAGCACGCGATCGCCGGCAACCCACTGGAAGATGATCTGTTCTCTGGCGAGCTACCGCCTCGCGAGCACTGATATTCAGGGTCGCATAAAGCTGTAGTCGCGATCGCTATCCAGGTTGTCGGCAAGAAACTGCAGCTCTGCGGCCAGATCCGCCGAGCTGCGCCCGGCCCGGCTACGCTCGACCACTGCGCTGAGCAAAGCCCGCAGCGCCATGGTTTGATCAAAACCCTGCGCCTCGACACCCAGCAAGCTCTGCTCAATTGCCTGCCTTGCCCATTGATGCACGCCCATGTCACGCCCTCCTTATTGATAGATAAAAGATCGCGCATAGCCGTTCGTGCAGCTTGATCTGAATCAAGCTGCGCAACGCAATCGAAACGCTGAAGGGCGCGCCATCAGCGCGGCAGATCATCATCCTTCCAGGGCGCGGCCAGATAACGCGTGCGGTTGAAAGTCTCCAGCCAGTCTGGATAGAACACCACCAGCGCCGTTACCAGCATGCCGTTGATAAAGGCCTCGGGGAAAATC
>JBIHZW010000339.1:0-3672 GCA_044240245.1 Pseudomonas sp.
TTGGCTGGAAGCTTGGCGAGGACCTTCTTCACGTCATGGATAAAGCCCATGTCGAGCATGCGGTCGGCTTCGTCGAGGACGAGGATTTCCACGTGCGACAGGTCAATGGCGCGCTGGTTGGCCAGGTCGAGCAGGCGACCGGGGCAGGCCACCAGTACGTCGACGCCTTTGGCCAGGGCCTGGACCTGCGGGTTCATGCCAACGCCGCCAAAGATGCAGGCGCTGACGAATTTCAAATCGCGGGCATACAGCTTGAAGCTGTCATGCACCTGGGCGGCCAGTTCGCGGGTCGGGGTCAATACCAGGACGCGCGGTTGTTTCGGGCCGTGACGCTGTTCGCGATCCGGGTGACCGTTGGGGAACAGTCGCTCGAGGATCGGCAGGGCAAAACCGCCCGTCTTACCTGTACCCGTCTGGGCCGCCACCATCAGGTCGCGACCTTGCAACGCGGCGGGGATGGCCCGCTGTTGCACCGGAGTGGGTTGGGTGTAGCCGGCGGATTCGACCGCACGGACTAGTGCCTCGGAGAGACCGAGGGAAGCAAAGGACATGTGTAATCCTGTCTAGTGAGGGCGCAGCCCTATGGGGTGTATTGCCTGGCTTGAATCGCGCTTGGGGGGCGCAATCCCGTCCGGTACTACTGGCCTCTGGGGGCTAGCATCCGGGCGCAAGCCTGGCGGGAAGGCCCGAGTATAACAGAGCGGCCGGTCTGTGCGAGCGTCTGCCTGCTCGGTGGTTGCGCGCCGTTGCCGTGCCAGCAACGACGCGGGTTGTACCGATTAGCGGGTCAGTTTGTAGCAGGGCACATAGGCGCTGTTGCCCGGCAGTTTCATCCGATGCTGATCGACGAAGGCCTGCAGCAATTGATCGAGCTGCTGCATGATGTCGCGGTCGCCGGTGATCTCGTAAGGGCCGTATTGCTCGATCAGGCGGATACCTTTGTCCTTGACGTTGCCCGAGACAATCCCGGAAAACGCCCGGCGCAGGTGAGCCGCCAGTTCATGTACCGGTTGCTGGCGCGTCAGCTTGAGGCTGGCCATGTTGGCGTGGGTCGGCTCGAACGGGTGCTGGAAGCTTTCGTCGATCTTCAGCAGCCAGTTGAAGTGGAAGGCGTCGTTATGTTCACGGCGGAACTGTTTGACCGCCTTGATCCCTTCGGCCATTTCACGGGCGACCTGCTCGGGGTCGTTGATGATGATGCTGTAGCGCTGCTGCGCCGCTTCACCCAGGGTCGCACCGATAAACTCATGCAGCTGCTCGAGGTAGGCGGCGGCGCTGCGTGGCCCGGTCATGATCAGCGGGAAGGGGATGTTCTGGTTGTCCGGGTGCATCAGGATGCCGAGGAAATACAGCAGCTCCTCGGCCGTGCCCGCGCCCCCGGGGAAGATGATGATGCCGTGTCCGACACGGACGAAGGCCTCCAGGCGCTTCTCGATATCCGGCAGAATCACCAGCTCATTGACGATCGGGTTGGGCGCTTCGGCGGCGATGATCCCCGGCTCGGTCAGACCCAGGTAGCGGCCATGCACGTTGCGCTGTTTGGCGTGGGAAATGGTCGCGCCTTTCATCGGCCCCTTCATCACGCCAGGGCCGCAGCCGGTGCAGATATCCAGGCCGCGCAGGCCCAGTTCGTGGCCGACTTTCTTGGTGTATTTGTATTCTTCGGTGCTGATCGAGTGGCCGCCCCAGCACACCACGATCTTCGGTTCGACACCAGCGCGCAGGGTGTGGGCGTTGCGCAGCAGGTGGAAGACGTAATCGGTGATGCCCTGGGAACTGCCGAAGTCGACCCGCTTGTTCTCCAGCTCGCTCTGGGTGTAGACGATGTCGCGCAGGGCGCTGAACAGCATCTCGCGGGTGCTGGCGATCATTTCACCATCGACGAAGGCGTCGGCCGGGGCGTTGAACAGCTCCAGGCGGATGCCGCGGTCCTGCTGCAGGATGCGGATCTCGAAGTCTGGATAGGCTTCCAGGATGGTCTTGGCGTTGTCGCTGTGCGAGCCGGTATTGAGGATGGCCAGGGCGCACTGGCGGAACAGCGCATAGACGCTGCCGGAACCGGTTTCGCGCAGCTGCTGCACTTCACGTTGCGAGAGGGTTTCCAGGCTGCCTTTGGGGGTGACTGAGGCGTTGGTCTTTTTTCGTGCGGCCATTGCGGCGCTCCATGGTTGTGATACCGCGTAAGCCCTACATGGCTAGACGCTTGCTGAAAGTATGGTCGTGACTGAGTACGTTGGACTATGGGTTGGCCAGGTAGTGCGTTGCAAAAGGCTACCGTGGTTTGCTGGGCGAGTGGTGAAAAGGCTGCAGTGTTTAGCCAGGTGGGCCATAGCGCATGGCCGGGAAAACCATCGGCACCTGCAGGGCGCAGGTGCCGAGGTGGCTGCCGTGAAGCGTTAGCGTGGCAGCTTGAGGTTGTTCCAGATCGCCAGGCTCGGTTCGGCCTGGTTCATGCTGTAGAAGTGCAAGCCCGGAGCGCCGCCTTGCAGCAGGCGCTCGCACATTTCAGTGATGACCTGCTCGCCATACGCCTGGATGCTGTCGGTATCGTCACCGTAAGCTTCCAGTTGCTTGCGCACCCAGCGTGGGATTTCCGCACCGCAGGCGTCGGAGAAGCGCGCCAGCTTGCTGTAGTTGGTGATCGGCATGATGCCCGGCACCACCGGAATATCCACGCCCAGCTTTTGCACGCGCTCGACGAAGTAGAAGTAGCAGTCGGCGTTGAAGAAGTACTGGGTGATCGCACTGTCGGCACCGGCCTTGGCCTTGCGCACGAAGTTGGCGATATCGTCTTCGAAGTTGCGTGCCTGCGGGTGCATTTCCGGGTAGGCGGCCACTTCGATATGGAAATGGTCGCCCGTTTCTTCGCGGATAAAGCTGACCAGCTCGTTGGCGTAGCGCAGCTCGCCACTGGCCATGCCCATACCCGAGGGCAGGTCGCCGCGCAGGGCGACAATGCGCTTGATCCCGGCATTTTTGTACAGGGTCAGCAGCTCGCGTAGCTCGGCCTTGCTGTCACCGACGCAGGACAGGTGCGGCGCAGCCGGTACCTTGATCTCGCCATCGAGTTGCAACACGGTGTTCAGCGTACGGTCGCGGGTGGAGCCACCGGCACCGTAGGTGCAGGAGAAGAAATCCGGGTTATAGCCCGCCAGCTGGCGCGCCACATTCATCAGTTTTTCGTGCCCGGCGTCGGTCTTGGTGGGGAAGAACTCGAAGCTGTAACGGCGTTCTTGAGACATAAGGACATTCCGTAGGGTGGGTCAGCCGCAGGCCAACCCACCAGGGTTCTCGATGGGTCGGCCGCGCGGCCAACCCACCCTACGCATCAATAGCGGTAAGCGTGTGGCTTGAACGGACCTTCGACGGTCACGCCGATGTAGTCGGCTTGAGTCTTGGTCAGCTGAGTGACGACGCCGCCGAAGCCTTTGACCATTTCCAAGGCCACTTCTTCGTCGAGCTTCTTCGGCAGCACTTCCACGGTCAGACGCTCGGCTTTCTGGGCTGGCGACAGGTCGGCGTACCTCTGGCCGAACAGGAAGATCTGCGCCAGCACCTGGTTGGCGAACGAGCCATCCATGATCCGGCTTGGGTGGCCAGTGGCGTTGCCCAGGTTAACCAGACGGCCTTCGGCCAGCAGGATCAGGTAGTCATCGTTGTGCGGATCGAAGC
>JBIHZW010000268.1:0-5182 GCA_044240245.1 Pseudomonas sp.
TCATGGGGCAGGCCGAGCTGCTCTATCCCGTCCAGGTATTCCTGGCAGGCGCGACCTTCAATCACCTTGAGCTGGCGGGTGATCAGGGTATTCCACACCTGATGCTCAGCCTCCGGGTAATCGATAAAGCCGCTGTCATCCGGTTCGCGAGCCACGTACTGGGTCATGCTGCTGCCTCCTGCTGGGGCTTTTGTTGTTGTGTTTGAGCTAGAAATACGCCAGCCATTGCAGTTATGCAGCCCTAGGCAGGGTTTGAGAGAGGTGAGAGGTGCTGATAATTCGTAAAGAATTGGTTACGTATGCGCCGGCGTGGCGAAGTATCGTCTTGCTGCTGCGCTAATCTGTCACATATTCTTGACGAATAATCCGCCGCCCTCGCCGATTTCTCGCCGCTGGCGGCCTATAACAAGACCAACAAGAGCCCTGCCATGCGTATCAAAGTCCACTGCCAGAACCGAATTGGCATCCTGCGCGACATCCTCAACCTGCTGGTCGAATACGGCATCAACGTCGCCCGTGGCGAAGTCGGTGGCGAGCAGGGCAATGCCATCTATTTGCACTGCCCGAACCTGATTAACCTGCAGTTCCAGTCGCTGCGGCCGAAGTTCGAGGCGATTTCCGGGGTGTTCGGGGTCAAACGCGTCGGCCTGATGCCCAGCGAGCGTCGCCATCTGGAGCTCAATGCCTTGCTCGGCGCCCTGGATTTCCCGGTGCTGTCGATCGATATGGGCGGCAGCATAGTCGCCGCCAACCGCAGCGCCGCGCAGCTGCTCGGCGTGCGGGTGGACGAGGTGCCGGGCATTCCGCTGTCGCGCTACGCCGAGGATTTCGACCTGCCCGAGCTTGTGCGCGCCAACAAGTCGCGGATCAACGGCCTGCGGGTGAAAGTGAAGGGCGATGTGTTTCTCGCCGATATCGCGCCGCTGCAAACCGAGCATGAAGAGAGCGATGCCATGGCCGGCGCGGTGTTGACCCTACACCGGGCGGATCGGGTGGGTGAACGCATCTACAACGTGCGCAAGCAGGAACTGCGCGGCTTCGATTCGATCTTCCAGAGCTCCAAGGTAATGGCCGCTGTGGTGCGCGAAGCGCGGCGTATGGCACCCCTGGATGCGCCGCTGTTGATCGAGGGCGAAACCGGCACCGGCAAGGAGCTGCTGGCCCGTGCCTGCCACCTGGCCAGCCCGCGTGGGCAGTCGCCGTTTATGGCGCTTAACTGCGCCGGCTTGCCGGAATCCATGGCCGAAACCGAGCTGTTCGGTTACGGCCCCGGTGCCTTCGAGGGCGCGCGGCCGGAAGGCAAGCTCGGTCTGCTGGAGCTGACGGCCGGTGGCACGTTGTTTCTCGATGGGGTGGGTGAAATGAGCCCGCGCCTGCAGGCCAAGCTGCTGCGCTTTCTGCAAGACGGCTGCTTCCGCCGCGTTGGTAGTGACGAGGAGGTGTATCTGGATGTGCGGGTGATCTGCGCCACCCAGGTTGATCTGTCTGAACTGTGCGCCAAGGGCGAATTCCGTCAGGACCTGTATCACCGCCTTAACGTGCTCAGCCTGCATATCCCGCCGCTGCGCGAATGCCTGGATGGTCTGCCGCCGCTGGTGGAGCACTTTCTCGATCAGGCCAGCCGGCAGATCGGCTGTCCGCTGCCCAAACTGGCGCCGCAGGTGCTGGATAAACTCGACCACTACCATTGGCCGGGTAACGTGCGCCAACTGGAGAACGTGCTGTTCCAGGCCGTTTCACTGTGCGATGGCGGCGTGGTCAAGGGCGAACAT
Organism: Pseudomonas sp.; assembly: GCA_044240245.1. Taxonomy (GTDB): domain Bacteria; phylum Pseudomonadota; class Gammaproteobacteria; order Pseudomonadales; family Pseudomonadaceae; genus Aquipseudomonas. The sequence goes on from JBIHZW010000268.1 coordinate 1,773, forward strand.
ATCCGCCTGCCGGACTACGGTGCGCCGCAGCCGCTGGGCGAATTTTCAGTGGAAGGCGGGCTGGATGAAATTCTCGGCCGCTTCGAGAAAGCCGTGCTGGAGCGCCTGTTTCACGATCATCCAAGCAGCCGTCAGATGGGCAAGCGTCTTGGCGTGTCGCACACCACGATTGCCAACAAGCTGCGTCAGCACGGGTTGGGTAAGGAGTAGCGGGCCTTTAGCCGTAAGGGCTACTCGCAGTTACGAACCCTCTACTGGGTCAGCCCATCGCCGAAAATTTAGCGCTAGAGTGTGCTGATCAGCCTATGACCTGATGGACCCGCAGCAAGGATTGCCATGCCGAATATAAACCGCAGTGATGCCCAGCAACGTGCCGATGACATCGGTGTTTTCAACCGTGAACTGGCACGCCTTGAGGCGGAGCAGGTGTTGAACCTGAGTGACAGTCAGCGTGCCAATTTGCACGGCTATCAGCAGCAATTGCTTAACAGCTACCTCGCGGCTTTCGATATCGATCACGATATCCAGGCGCGGCAGCTCTCGCTGGGTATGCGCATCGCTTCGTTTCTCGGCGCGCTGGCATTGGCGGCCAGTGTGTTTTTCCTGTTCTACCAGTTCTGGGGTTTGTTCGGCACCCTCAGCCAGGTGGCGATTCTGCTGACCGCGAGCATCGCTTCGTTTGGTTTGACGCTGTGGGTGCAGCGCCTCGATAGCTCGGGTTACTTCAGCAAGCTGGCGGCGTTGGTGGCCTTTACCTGTTTTGTGCTGAACATCGTCATGCTCGGGCAGATTTTCAATATCACCCCCTCAAACAACGCCTTGCTGCCCTGGGCGCTCTACGCGCTGTTGCTGGCCTATGCCTGCGGTGCGCGCCTGCTGCTGGCGGCCGGGCTGAGCTGTCTGCTGGCTTTTGTCGCGGCGCGGATTGGAAGTTGGGATGGCATCTATTGGCTGGGTTTTGCCCAGCGGCCGGAGAACTTCATTCTGCCGGCGCTGCTGTTTTTTGCGCTGCCGCTGCTGATTGATCAGCGCCGTTTTGACGGCTTTGCGGTGATCTATCGGGTATTTGGCCTGCTCGGGGTGTTTGTGCCTGTACTGGTGTTGTCGCATTGGGGTGCGGGCAGTTACTTCGATTATCCGCCCGAGTACATCGAGAATGCCTACCAGATTGGCGGCTTTATCCTCGCGGCCCTGGTGATCTGGCTGGGTGTGCGCCGCGAATGGGCGGATGTGGTTAACACCGGGCTGAGCTTCTTTGTGATTTTCCTCTACACCAAGCTCTTCGACTGGTGGTGGGAGAGCATGCCCAAGTACCTGTTCTTCCTGGTGCTGGGCTTGAGTGCGGTGCTGATTCTGTTGGTGCTGCGGCGCCTGCGTAGTCGTCACGGTTTGCTGGGAGATGTGCAATGAGCGGCGTCCGTGCGCGTTATCTGATTGCCGGCCTGGCGCTGATCGGGCTGGTCAACGCCATTGTCCTGGCGGGCGTAGCCTGGAATCGTCAGCCACCGGAGGAAAGCCGCCTGCAGCTGTCCGAGCGCGAGCTGGGCGCGACCTACGCCTATTGGCGCAAGGACAACAGCAGCCTGGCACTGCACCTGGATTACCGCTGGCCGAGCCGGTTGGATGATGACCACTACTACCTGTCGATCAGCGCCGAAAAGATGGCCGAGCTGGGCTTCCAGGTGCCCACTGAGCTGAACGAGCAGAGCGTGCGACGTTACCGTCGTCAGCTGGACCGTGATGCGCTGCTGGTGTTGGAACTCGATGGCCCGGCTTATCAGCGTGAAGTGGCGCTGCTGGTTGCTGCGCATGCCGAGGCTCTGCGTTTGCAGAAGTCGGTGCCGGATAGCAAGGAGTTGCGCGAGGCGGCCCAGCACGCAGCCAATGCGCTGGATTACGAGCAACACCGCGCCAGCCGCTTACTGGTGGTGGATGTTGGTATGGATCAGCAGGCGTTGCGCGCGCGTTACCCGGACCGCACGCGCTACGCCATTGTGCGCAGCATTATCGCGGTGCAGGCCAGCAGCGTGGCGACCGACTGGACGGGCGAGGGTGAGGACTCGCGTCCGGATAACCAGCGCTGGACCTGGCAGCTCGGCGGCTCGGCCGAAACCCCTGGGGTACAGAGTCTGAATCTGCCGCAGCGCTGGCATGGAACGTTTGACAGCCTGCCGCAGCAAGCTGAGCAGCCAGGCGTCGACTACTCGGGTTATCAGAAGCTGTTTAGCGCCGAAGTCGCCTTCGGCCGGCGGCTGGAACCCTGGTTTGTTGCGTTGAGTGCCAGGCAGGCGAGTACGCCGCAGCCTACGACCAAGGTGCAATAGCTCGGCGCAGGGTGTTGGGCGAAAGTGGCGGCGTTCCAATCCTGCGTTGTTTGGATGCAAGCGTTTCTCCATTCCTCTCCCTGGAATGATTTGGGTAGGCGGTCAGATGACCGCCTTTTTTTTGCCTGAAAAAACGTCTGCAACCATGGTCGTAGAGCGTTAAGACCATGGTCGAATGGCTCAAAGGTGGGGTTGTAGCTACAAAATGGCGCATAGAACAACAACTACCCACCGAGGTGTTTCTGATGAGTGCTGCGTCCTTGTATCCCGTGCGCCCGGAGGTGGCGGCCCAGTCGCTGACTGATGAGACCACCTATAAAGCCATGTACCAGCAGTCGGTGATCAACCCTGACGGTTTCTGGCGCGAGCAGGCCCAGCGCCTGGACTGGATCAAGCCGTTCACCAAGGTCAAGCAGACCTCCTTCGACGATCACCACGTCGACATCAAGTGGTTCGCCGACGGCACCCTCAACGTTTCCTACAACTGCCTGGACCGTCACCTGGAAGAGCGTGGCGATCAGGTGGCGATCATCTGGGAAGGCGATGACCCGTCTGAGCACGAGGAAATCACCTACCGCCAGTTGCACGAACAAGTCTGCAAGTTCGCTAACGCCCTGCGTGGCCAGGACGTGCACCGCGGCGATGTAGTGACCATCTATATGCCGATGATTCCGCAGGCGGTGGTGGCGATGCTGGCCTGTACCCGTATCGGCGCGATCCACTCGGTGGTGTTCGGTGGCTTCTCTCCCGAGGCGCTGGCCGGGCGGATTATCGATTGCCAGTCCAAGGTGGTGATCACCGCCGATGAAGGCCTGCGCGGCGGCAAGAAAACCCCGCTGAAAGCCAACGTCGATGACGCGCTGACCAACCCGGAAACCGCGAGCATCCAGAAGGTTATCGTGTGCAAGCGCACCGGTAGCCCGATCAAGTGGAACCAGCATCGCGACATCTGGTACGAAGACCTGATGGCCGTGGCTTCCAGCCATTGCGCGCCGAAGGAAATGGGCGCCGAGGAAGCGCTGTTTATCCTCTACACCTCGGGCTCCACCGGTAAGCCGAAAGGCGTGCAGCACACCACTGGCGGCT
>JBIHZW010000270.1:0-5157 GCA_044240245.1 Pseudomonas sp.
AGGCGAAGAGCCGATCAAGGAACACCTGCTGCTGACCCGCTACAACCCTGAGCGCGTGGTAAAAGGCGAAATGCTTGGCGTCGAAGACGTCGAGGAAATCCTCGCCATCCGTCTGCTCGGCGTGATCCCTGAGTCGCAAGCCGTACTCAAGGCCTCGAACCAGGGCGTACCGGTGATCCTCGATGACCAGAGCGACGCGGGCCAGGCCTACAGCGACGCGGTAGACCGCCTGCTGGGCAAGGAAGTGGCACATCGGTTCCTCGATGTGCAGAAGAAGGGATTCATGCAACGCCTGTTTGGAGGTCGTGAATGAACATTTTTGACTTCTTTCGTGAGCGCAAGAAAGAAACCACAGCGTCCATTGCGAAAGAGCGTCTGCAAATCATCGTCGCCCACGAGCGCGGCCAGCGCAGCCAGCCGGACTACCTGCCGGCCCTGCAGCAAGAACTGGTCGAGGTGATCCGCAAGTACGTGAATATCGACTCGGATCAAGTACAGGTTGCACTGGAAAACCAGGGCAGCTGTTCCATTCTGGAACTCAACATCACGCTCCCCGACCGTTAATTGGTTGAGAGCATGCAACGGCGGCCCAGGCCGCCGTTTCTATTTGTGGAAAACCCATGCCGCTGTCGAATGTCGAAATTCTCCACCAGGATGCCGCCCTGCTGGTGATCAACAAACCCACCCTGCTGCTCTCGGTGCCCGGCCGCGCCGAGGACAACCGCGACTGCCTGGTGACCCGCCTGCAGGAAAACGGCTACCCGGAAGCGCGCATCGTCCATCGCCTGGACTGGGAAACTTCAGGGATTATCGTCCTGGCCCGCGACGCCGACAGCCACCGCGAGCTGTCGCGGCAGTTCCACGACCGCGAAACCGAGAAGGCCTACACCGCGCTGTGCTGGGGCCAACCCGAGCTGGACAGCGGCAGCATCGACCTGCCACTGCGCTACGACCCGCCAACCAAACCGCGCCACGTGGTCGACCACGAACAAGGCAAGCACGCACTGACCTACTGGAAAGTGCTGGAACGCCACGCCGAACATTGCCGCGTTGAACTGACACCGATCACCGGCCGCTCGCACCAGCTGCGCGTGCATATGCTGTCGATCGGCCACCCGCTGCTGGGTGACGGCCTGTACGCCCACGAACAAGCCCTGGCCGCCTACCCGCGCCTGTGCCTGCACGCCAGCATGCTGAGCCTGACCCAACCACAGACAGGCGAGCGGATGCGCTTCGAGTGCCCGGCACCGTTCTAAGAACCTGCTTACGATCTGCCGCGCGTTAGCCCTGCTTGCGCGGCCAGATCAGACTAAAACATGCCCCACCCAGGCTTTCGCTGCGACTGATCTGCGCGCGACCGCCGTGCCAGTAGGTGATGCGCCGCACGATGGACAGGCCCAGGCCATGCCCGCCCGAGGCGCGGGTGCGGCTGTCGTCCAGGCGCAGGAACGGCGTGAATATCCGCTCCCAGGCCTCTTCCGGCACACCCGGACCGTCATCTTCAACATCCAGGCGGCAACGCTGCTGGCCTACCTGATAACTCACGCGTACCCGTGATTCGGCATGGCGCATGGCATTGCTCACCAGGTTCTGCAGGGCGCGGTGCAGGTAGCGCAACTCGGCCTCAACGCAGGCACCGCTGCCATCCAGGGCATCGCGTGAGGGGCCGTGTTCGACTCGTACGCTGGCGCGCAGTGGCGCCAGCTCGGTGATCACCTGATCGATCAGCTCACCCAGGTCGACCTGCTGGAAGTTCAGCGCCGGCGCGCCCTGCTCCAGGCGCGCGTAGGTGAGCATCTCGTCGACCAGCTTGTCGAGGTCCTGGATATCGCTGTCCATGCCCTCCATATATTTGCGCCGCGCCGCGTCAGTTTCCGCGTCGCCGATCATTTCCAGACCAAAGCGCAGCCGCGCCACCGGCGTGCGCAGCTCATGGGACACGGCGCGGACCATCTCACGCTGAATACTCAGGGAGCGCTGCAAGTGCTCGGCCATGGCGTTGAAGGCCGCAGCCAGACGCCCCACAGAATCGCTACCACGAGTCGGCACGCGGGCATCCAGGCGGCCGCTGGCAATATGCGTGGCGGCGCCTTCCAGATCGCTCAGGCGCTGCTCCAGCGGGCGTACCAGCAGATAAACCATCAGCCCAATCAGACTCAGGCCCAGCGCGCCGATCAACACCAGCCACTGCGCCGGGTACGGGTTCATCTGATACAGCGGGCCGATTTCCAGCACCCAGGGCGTGTCAACGATGCCGGAGAACACATGAATGCTGTCGCCACCCCGGCCCAAAGCCATCACCGTGTCGCCTTCATCCACGCGGCGACGCTGATCGGGGTCGAGGTCGGCCTGATCGAGGCGTACCAGGCGCAGGTCGAAACCGAACTGTTTGTCCTGCTTCAACGCCGCCAGTCGGCGCGGCTGCTCATCCCAGGGGTAACGCACCAGCTCGTCGATCAGCAGAAAGCTGGTGGCGCGGGCCAGCTGTTCGCTGACCTGCTGCACATCGGCAATCAGCAGCAGCGGCTGCTCGTCCAGCTGGCTGAAGATGCGCGCTGCGTGCGGGCCGGTCTGCTGCACCAGCACCTGGCCGCGACGCAGGCTATTGCGCGCGCCGCTGTCCAGCCCGGCACTTTCCAGCGTGTCGACGCGCATTGGAATGCCGAGCAAGCGCCCCCACAGCGTAACCGCGCGGCGCCGCTCGATATCCACCATCGGCGAGAGGTTATCGGCCATCAGGCGGAAGGTGCCCTGAGCCAGACGCTCACGGTATTGATCCACCCGCACTTCGTTGAGCAGCTGCAGCGCGCCGACGCCGAGCAGCGCAACGAGCACCAGCACGGCGAGCATGCCGCCGTAGATGCGCAGGAAGATCGAGTTCATGGCAGTGAATTCATGTCAGCGCTTCAGCCGCTTCGGCAACAAACAGATAGCCCTTGCTACGCACGGTCTTGATCAGCCGGGGGTGCATCGGGTCGTCGCCGATTTTCGGGCGGATGCGCGAAATGCGCACGTCGATGGAACGGTCCTGGCCGTCGTATTCGATGCCGCGCAGGGCATTGAAGATTTCTTCGCGCGAGAGAATCCGTCCGGCGTTGGAGGTCAGCAGCCACAGCAGGTCGAACTCGGCACTGGTCAGCTCGATACCCTGCTCGCCCAGCCAGGCTTCACGCATGGCGCTGTCGATAACCAGCGGGCCGAACTGCAGACGCCGGCGCTCACCGGGCACCTGCGCCTCGCTGCCTTCATGGCGGCGCAGCAACGCCCGGATGCGCGCCAGCAGCACGCGCGGGCGCACCGGTTTGCACACATAGTCGTCCGCGCCCATTTCCAGGCCCAGCACCTGGTCCATGTCGTCGGTACGCGCGGTGAGCATCAGAATCGGCCCGTCGTATTGCCCGCGCACCTTGCGGCAGATCGACAGGCCGTCTTCACCCGGCAGCATCAGGTCGAGAATTACCAGGTCGGGCTGCTCCTGCAGAATCCGCGCGGCGGCCTGCGCGCCGTCCATCTCGAGGGACACGTTGAGGCCGTTGCCCTGCAGGTACTCACGGGTCAACTCGGCCAGGCGCTGGTCGTCTTCGACAATAAGAATGTGCCACGACTGCTGCTCCACAACGGACTCCCAGACAACACGAAAACGGCCGGCATTGTAGCAACGCGGCCCGAACAGCGCTGCCTTCACACCGCTGTTTACGGCCCAGGCTGCCACGCCGGAAAACTCGCTTAAACGCCGCAATAGAGCGGGCCAACCACACCAGCAAAAAGACTACATATTGTGTTTATCTGATTGACTAAAAAACCACCTTAAGGGTGGCTAAAAAAGCCAAAGTCATGACGACGAACGGTTTACCAGGGACAACACCAGTAACTACGGGGCCTTGCGAAAGTTACCCCAAAGTAACCCACAGCCTTATCCACAGGCGCGAATAATTTATCGACTTGCCTTCACCCCTACACCGCACTATCTTGTATCCCCAGCGCGATAAACACCTACATATTGGGTTTTAGCACACAGAACCACACAAGCACATTTGCCCCAAAACAGTCCAGACACCGGACTAAAAAAGTGCAAAAAACAGCTTAGATGGGCGCTTGAGCTTTACCGATCCAGATCAGGCAGTTAAACCGCCAGAAGAGCGAGGACGCATTGGTCAGAGCAGGCCGCATTACGCGACATGCCACAACATCTAGTGGTACAGGCAAAGCGCCTGTACAAGACTTGAAGAGCCAGGAAGGCATTTAGTCGTACCTTACCTGACCTGCTTGCAAGTCCCGCACGAACGGCCTCAATGCTGTTCGCGCGACGTTGTTGAAATGGAATGAACCAAGGTACGGCGCCCTGATCAACTGCTCAGCGCCCATCTAAAATCAAGAAAAACGGAGACTTTCATGCACACCGACACCTCCCGCGAGAACCCGCAGGCCAATGCGCCGCAGGCCACCGATGACAACCAGAGCCTGAGCGCCACCGCGCCGGGTCAACTGCGTGTGATCAAGCGTAACGGCACCGTGGTGCCGTACACCGATGACAAGATCACCGTTGCCATCACCAAGGCCTTTCTCGCTGTTGAAGGCGGCACCGCAGCCGCCTCGTCGCGTATCCATGAAACCGTCGCGCGTCTGACCGAACAGGTCAGCGCCACCTTCAAGCGCCGCATGCCGTCCGGCGGCACCATCCATATTGAAGAAATCCAAGACCAGGTCGAACTGGCTCTGATGCGTTCCGGCGAGCAGAAAGTTGCCCGCGACTACGTGATCTACCGTGAGTCGCGCAGCCAAGCGCGCAAGACTGGCGCCGCCGACATTGCCGAGCCGCACCCAAGCATTCGCGTCACCCACCTCGACGGTACCGTTGCGCCGCTGGACATGGGCCGCCTCAACACGATCGTCACCGAAGCCTGCGAAGGCCTTGCAGAAGTCGATGGCGAGCTGATCCAGAAAGAAACCCTGAAGAACCTCTACGACGGCGTAGCGCAAAGCGACGTCAGCACCGCTCTGGTGATGACCGCGCGCACCCTGGTTGAGCGTGAGCCGAACTACAGCTACGTCACCGCGCGCCTGCTGATGGACAACATCCGCGCCGAAGGCCTAGGTTTCCTCGGTGTCGCCACCAGCGCCACCCACCACGAAATGAGCGAGCTGTACGCCAAGGCT
>JBIHZW010000059.1:0-16708 GCA_044240245.1 Pseudomonas sp.
AGGATGGTCGAGAGCGCCCGTTTTGGAGCGGCTCGCTAGGTTTTTAAAGACTTTCTTTCGGTATGGCCAAGGCCTGCTAAATTTCCATGACGGCGTGGTCGCCGTCATGTCAGATGAGGAACGACACATGAGCAATATCCCCGCCGATCTGCGTTACGCCGCCAGCCACGAGTGGGCGCGCCTGGAAGCCGATGGCAGCGTTACCGTAGGCATTTCCGATCACGCGCAGGAAGCCCTGGGTGATGTGGTGTTCATCGAGCTGCCAGAAGTCGGCAAGACCCTGAATGCCGGCCAGGAAGCTGGGGTGGTGGAGTCGGTCAAGGCCGCGTCCGACATCTATGCACCGGTTTCCGGTGAAGTGATCGCGATCAACGAAGGCCTCGCCGACAGCCCGGAAAGCGTCAACAGCGATCCGTACGGCAGCTGGTTCTTCAAGCTCAAGCCGAGCGATGCTGGCGAGTTGAACAAGCTGCTCGACGCGGTCGCCTACAAGGCCACCGCTGATAGCGACGCCTAAGCCTCTCGCTCAGCTGCACACAAAGCCCCGCCTTGCGGGGCTTTGTTGTTTCTGCGCCTTACCTGTCTCGCGTAATAACCTGTTCAGTTCTGGCACGACCGTTCGTCAAATCGTGCGTTTTGCCCGATCAGAAAATTTGCGCGGCTAAACGCCCTGTCTAATCTGTTGATTCATGTCACAAGATGTTTCTTCACTGCGTTCATAGTGGACGGCATGCTGTGGCCGCGCGCTTCAGTTTTTGTGCACAGGAACCTGCATTTTTTGGTGATTTTCCAAGATGCGCTAAGGGTGGTGCGACTGCGTTTCCGCTAAAGGATGATGGAGGCAGTTTGATGATTGGACGAACCAACAAACCCATGAAGATGCGCGTGCTGATGGTCGATGATGACCTCGGCAGCCCTGGCAGCATGCGTGGGCGAGTGCTTAACGAACTGGTGGGTGAATTTGCCGGGCGCAATGCCGAACTGATCCAGGCCACTTCCTATGAGGATGGCTTGGCTGCGGTGATGTCCGATGCGGCGCTGCATTGCATCTGCGTCGATTGGACCCTGGGCAAGAACGACGACAGCTCCCACGCCCAGGCCCTGAAATTGCTGCGCAGCATTCGCCAGCGCAATGAAAACGTGCCGGTGTTCCTGATGGCCGACCGTAATGCCAAGCGCAGCATTACGGTGGAAGCCATGGAGCTGGCCGATGAGTTTGTCTGGATGCTGGAAGATACCGCGCCCTTTATTACCGGGCGGGTGATTGCGGCAGTTGAGCGCTATCTGCAGCAGTTGTTGCCACCTTTTACCGATGCGCTGCTGCGCTACAGCATGAAGGACGAGCACTCCTGGGCTGCGCCGGGGCACCAGGGCGGCATTGCCTTTACCAAGTCGCCGGTAGGCCGGGTGTTTTTCGACTTCTTTGGCGAGAACCTGTTTCGTACCGACAGCGGTATCGAACGCGGCAACCTTGGCTCGGTACTCGACCACAGCGGCCCGGTCGGCGATTCCGAGGCCTATGTGGCGCGGATCTTCGGCTCCCATGTGACCTACTCGGTGCTTAATGGCACCTCCGGTTCTAATCGCGCGATCTTTATGGCCTGCGTCGGCGAGAACCAGTTTGCCCTGTGCGACCGCAACTGCCACAAGTCCATCGAGCAGGGTCTGGTGCTGAGCGGCGGCCTGCCGGTTTACATGACGCCAACGCGCAACCGCTACGGCATTATCGGCCCGCTATTGCCGAGTCAGTTCGATCCGCAGCGGGTCGCCACAGCTATCGCCAACCACCCGCTGAAGGCTCAGGCCAAGGGAAACAAGGCGGTCTACGCCGTCGTCACCAACTGCACCTATGACGGCATGTGCCTGCATGCGGAACGTGCCGAGGGCCTGCTGGCACAGAACAGCGACCGCATTCACTTCGATGAGGCCTGGTACGGCTACGCGCGCTTCAATCCGTTGTACCAGGGCCGTTTCGCCATGCGCGGCGATCCGTCCAGCCACAAGGCCGACGCGCCCACGGTATTCGCCACCCACTCGACCCACAAGCTGCTGGCGGCGCTGTCGCAGTCCTCGTTTATCCATATCCGTAACGGCCGCAACCCGATTGAGCACAGCCGCTTCAACGAGTCCTTTGTGATTCAGGCGAGTACCTCGCCGCTGTATTCGCTGTTTGCCTCCAACGAGATGGGCGCGGCGATGATGGACGGCAAGGGTGGCTACAACCTGACCCAGGATTCGATCCGCGAGGCGGTGGATTTCCGTCAGGCCCTGGCGCGTACCCACCGTGAATTTGCCAGTCGTGGTGACTGGTTCTTCCAGCCGTGGAACGCGCCCCAGGTTAAGGATGGCAAAACCGGCAAGCCGGTCGACTTCGCCGACGCCGATGCCGAACAACTGGCCAGCGATCCCAGCTGCTGGGAGCTGGAACCAGGTGCTGAATGGCACGGCTTTGCTGGTCTGGAGAAGGGCTGGTGCATGCTTGATCCGATCAAGGTCGGCATCATGGTGCCGGGCATGGGCGCCGACGGCCATCTGCTGGCGGAGGGCATCCCCGCGCCAATCCTCGGAGCCTTTCTCTACCGCAACAATATCGTGCCGTCGCGTATTACCGACTTTATGGTGCTGTGCCTGTTCAGCATCGGCGTGACCAAGGGCAAGTGGGGCACGCTGATCAATGTGCTGCTGGCCTTCAAACGCCACTACGACAGCAATGCTTCGCTGGAACGGGTGCTGCCCGACCTGGTCGCCCAGGCCCCCGAGCGTTATCGCGGCATGGGCCTGCGCGATTTGAGCACGCAGATGTTCGAGTACATGCGCAGCAGCCGCATGGACGCGCTGCAGGCCGAGGCCTTCGGCAACCTGCCGCTGATTGAGAAACCTCCGCGTGCGGCCTTCCAGGCTTTGCAAGCCGGCGCGGTGGAGCTGTTGCCGCTTAAGCAGGCGGCGGGCCGGGTTACCGGGGTCGGCATCATGCCGTATCCGCCGGGCATCCCAATCGTCATGCCCGGCGAGAACCTCGGCCCGCTGAATGGCCCGTGGATTCGCTATATCCAGGCCCTGCAGGACTGGGGCAACAACTTCCCCGGCTTCGAGAAGGAGGTGGAGGGCACCGTGCACAAGGACGGCGACTACCACTTCTGGTGCCTCAAACCCTAAGGATTGGCTTGCCGACGGGGTGGGCCCTGCCTGGCAAGCGTTCGGCCGACTTATGACAAGGAGTTAATCTATGAGTTACTCGAAAGTGCCGTTGCCAGCCGCCATGGCCCGGCGCTACCCCGTGCTGATCGTGGTCAATACCCAGGAAAATCCGGACAGCATCGTTTTGCGCAGCGCCGAGGCTGTCGGCCAGGCTTTGCAGCAGCATGGGCTGGAGATTCAGCGCGTCAGTTCACTGGATGATGCCGAAATTGCCTTCCGCGCCGATCCGTCCTATTGCTGCGTGATTCTTGGCTGGGGACTGTGCGAGGATAATCTCGCGCTGGCGTTGAACCTGCTCCAGCTGATCCGCCGCCGCACGGCGCAGCTGCCGATCCTGTTGGGCATGAGCCACTTACACCAGAGTCGGGTACCGTTGGAGTTCGTCGAAAATATCGACGGTTTTATCTGGCAACCGGAAGACAGCCCCGAATTTATCGCCGGACGCATCGAAGCCGCCGCCCGGCGTTACCTGGACAGCATCATGCCGCCGTTCTTTGGCGCCCTGGTCAACTTCGCCGACACCCACGAATACTCCTGGCACACGCCTGGCCATACGGGCGGCACCGCCTTTATGAAAACCGCAGTAGGGCGCAGCTTTGTTGATTTTTATGGCGAGCAGATGCTGCGTTCCGACCTCAGCGTATCGGTCGATCAACTGGGCTCGCTGAATGACCATTCAGGACCCATTGGCGAGGCGGAAAAGTACGCGGCGCGGGTATTTGGTGCCGATTACACCTTCTTCTCGGTCGGCGGCAGCTCGGCCAGTAACGAGATCGTGCTGCATTCAGCGGTAATCGATGGCGACTCGGTGCTGGTCGACCGCAATTGCCACAAATCGCTGAACTACGCGCTGAACATGTCGGGTGCAGCGCCGCTGTATCTGCGCCCTCGGCGCAACGCCCGCGGCCTGATTGGTCCCGTGCCGAAAAGTGAGCTGACGCCAGAGGCGGTGGCGCAGAAACTCGCCGACAGCCCGCTGGCCAAGAACAAATCGTCCAAGCCGGCACTGGCTGTGCTGACCAACTCGACCTACGACGGTCTCTGCTACAACGTGCAGACCACCACGCGGGTGCTGAGCCAGAGTGTTGATCGCATTCACTACGACGAGGCCTGGTATGCCTACGCGCGGTTCAACCCTCTGTATGAAGGGCGTTACGGCATGCACCGCGGCGAGCGGCATGCCGACGACGCCACGGTGACGGTCACTCACTCCACGCACAAGCTGCTGGCGGCACTGTCGCAGGCATCGATGATTCATATCCGCTCGGGCAAGGTGCCGGTCAAACCGGAGCTGTTCAATGAAGCTTTTATGATGCACACCTCGACCTCGCCGCAGTACAGCATCATCGCCTCCACCGATGTGTCGGCGAAGATGATGGACGATGCCGGCGAGTACCTCACCGATGAGTCTATTGGTGAGGCCATTGCCTTCCGTCAGGCCATGGTTCGCCTCGGCAACGAGGTGCGTCAGCGTAATTCGCAGGACTGGTGGTTCGGCGTGTGGCAGCCGGACGAGGTCAACGGTGTGCCCTTTGCTGACCTCGACCCGAAGGTGCTACAGCATGGCGACGCCTGGGTGCTCAAACCGAGCGCCAGCTGGCACGGCTTCGGCGACCTGGGTAGCGACTACTGCATGCTCGACCCGATCAAGGTCACCGTGCTGACGCCGGGGCAGACTCTGGAAGGCCGGATGGAGAGCAGTGGCATTCCGGCGCCGCTGGTGTCGTCGTTCCTCGCCAGCCGCGGCATCGTGGTGGAGAAGACCGAGCCCTATTCCATCTTGCTGCTGTTCAGCCTGGGCGTGACCAAGGGCAAATGGGGCTCGCTGGTCGCCGGGTTGATGGAGTTCAAGAAGTATTACGACAGCAACGCTTCGTTGGAGCTGGTGATGCCCGACTTGGTCGCCAGCTACGGTGAGCGTTACGCCGGGATGGGCATCAAGGATCTGGCCGAGGTGATGCACAAGGACATGCTCAGCTCGAAGCTGCTACAGAACATGGATGCTGCCTTTACCGTTTTGCCGGATCAGGTCGCTTCGCCACGGGACACCTTCGCCCGCCTGGTAAAAGGCGATATCGAACAGATCCCGGTGCGCGACATGCAGGACCGCACGGTTGCCGTTCAGGTGGTGCCCTATCCGCCAGGTATCCCGTTGATGATGCCAGGTGAGAAGGCTGGCGCTGACAAGCGGGCCATCATTGATTATCTGCTGGCGATGGAAGTGTTCGATAACCGTTTCCCGGGCTTCGGACACCACAACCATGGCGTTGAAAATCAACAGGATGCAGCCGGCAATCTCACCTACATGGTGTATGTGGTCAAACAGTAACGCTTAGCCAGCCCCTGCTCTGCGGCAGGTTGCCTGCCGCCAGACCAAGGTAATGGTTTAAACCGCGCAAGGAGAGGTCGATGGCTGAGTCAAGCAAGAAGATGAGCCTGATGGGGCTCACTACTCTGGTGTCGGTCAACATGATGGGCTCAGGCATCATCATGTTACCGGCGAACATGGCCCAGTTGGGTGCCGTATCCCTGCTGTCATGGATCATTACCGCAGTCGGCTCCATGGCCATCGCCTACTGCTTTGCGCAGTGCGGCATCTATGGCCCGCGCACGGGCGGCATGTCTGCGTACACCGAGGAAGCGCATGGCAAGTCGGCGTTCTTCCTCTGTTCGTTCCTCTATTTTCTCTCGCTGGCGATCGGCAACGTGGCCATCGGCATCTCGGCGGTGGGTTACCTGACGCCGTTCTTCCCCTGGCTGGGCAGCGGCGCCATTCCGCTGTTTGTCGGCACGGTCGGGTTGCTCTGGCTGACCACCGTGGCCAACTTCGGTGGCCCGAGCATTACCGGCAAGATTGGCGCGATTACCGTCTGGGGTGTGATTATCCCGGTGGCGGGGCTCTGCATAATTGGTTGGTTCTGGTTCGATCCGACGGTGTTGAAGGATGCCTGGAACCCGCACAGCCTGAAGATCAGCGATGCTATCGCGCAGAGTATCCCGCTGACGCTGTGGGCCTTCCTCGGTATGGAATCGGCGGCGCAGGCCTCCGATGCGGTCGAAGATCCCAAGCGCAACGTACCGCTGGCCTGTCTGTTTGGCACCCTCGGTGCGGCAGTGGTCTACGTACTGTCGACCACCGTGATTCAGGGCATCGTGCCTAACGCCGAACTGGCCAATTCCACCGCGCCGTTCGCCTTCGTCTACGCGCAGATGTTCAACCCCTTTATCGGCAACATCATCATGGCGCTGGCGGTGATGGCCTGTATCGGTTCGCTACTCGGCTGGCAGTTCACCTTGGCGCAGACGGCCAAGATGACTGCGGACCAGGGGCTGTTTCCTAGGCTGTTCAGCAAGGTCACGGCTATGAATGCGCCGGTCATCGGCATGATCGTCTGCGGCGTGCTGCAGACTCTGCTGGCGATGTCGACCATCTCGCCGAATGCCAGTGAGCAGTTCAGCAAGCTGGTCAACCTGGCGGTGGTGACCAACCTGATTCCCTATGTCACGGCGCTCTCCGGCCTGCTGGTAATCATGTACAAGGCCCAGGTCAGTCCGGCGATCTTCACCCGCAATGTGGTGGCCCTGATGGTGGCGATGCTCTATTCGTTCTACGCCCTCTACGCCTCCGGCAAAGACGCGGTGTTCGGCGCAATGATCGTGCTGGCCGTCGGCTACCTGCTCTACGGCTTTATCGCCAAGAACTTTGTCGATAAGCAGCCTGCGGCCGGTCGGGCCTAGGTGTGTCTTCAGGATTGCCAAGACATCTGAATGTGGGGAACAGGATATGAACGAACAACCACGCAAAACACTAGGCCTGCTGCTCGCCGCTTTGCTCATGTTGTCACCCGTGCTGGCCAGCGCCAGCTCGGTCACCCTTGAGCGGGTACGCGCCAGCAACAGCCTGACCCTCGGCTACCTGCCGGATATGGCGCCGTTCAGCAGCCAGCAAGGCGACAAGGCCGGCGGCTATGCCATCGACCTGTGCCTGAAGGTGGCCGCGCAGGTCAAAACCGAGCTGGGCCTGGCCGATCTGCAAGTGCGCTATCAGCCACTTGAGGAGGCCGAGAGCATCAGTGCGGTCAGCTCCGGCAAGGTCGACATCCTCTGCACGCCAGCCCCGGAAACCCTGACCCTACGTAAACAGGTCAGCTTTTCGCTACCGATCTATACCGCCGGCCTGGCGGCGCTGGTGCGTGAGGATGCCAATGAAACCCTGCTCAGGGTGCTCAACGGCGAGGTGGCCCATAGTGGTCCAACCTGGCGTGCAACCATCAACCGCGGCCTGGCCAATCACACCTATGTGGTGACCAAGGGTGGTGCCACCGAGGCCTGGGTGCTCGACAAGATGCGTCTGTTGGGCGTGATCGCGACTCTGGTCACGGTCGACAACCACGAAGAAGGCGTGGAACTGGTGGCCGAGGGTAAGGCCGATGCCTTCTTCTCCGAGCGCATCCTGCTGCAGAACTACCTGGCGAAGAACAAAGAGGCCGGCGAGATGATGGTGCTGGAGCGCATCTTCGAGTTCGCTCCGGTAGCCATGGCGCTGGAGCGCAGCGATGAAGACTTCCGCCTGCTGGTGGATACTGCATTGAGCGAGGCGTACCGCTCCGGTGACCTGGAAAAGATCTACACCCAACACCTCGGGGCTCCCGGCGATTCGGTGAAGATGCTGTTCAAGGTCTACGCGCTGCCCCAGTAACGGTCGCATTCGCGTTGTGTAAAGGCCGCCTACGGGCGGCCTTTTTGTTGTTGAGGGTCTGGCTATGGCGTCTGGGCGCAGCGCTAGGCGAGCACTTCATCCATCTGCAGCAGCGGCTGGATATCTGTGAAGTTGGTGACATCACCGATTATGGTCGCGCCGTGCTGCGCCAGGGTTGCCTGAAACTCGCTAATCGAATTTATCCAGATAGTAGCCAGGCAGACGAACGCCGCCGGCGAGCCATCCGGCGCGGTTATGCCCTTGCGCACTTGGCTTTTCAGGCAGTTGTCGCCGAGCAGGCGGGTGACCATGGGCATGTGCTGTTCGAGGTAATAGCTGAAGTCGAAGCTGGCCCCCGCTGCTTGTGGGTAGGCGATGGACACGCAGTACATGGTGGCTCTCCTGTGGTGTGGTGTGGTGCTCGGGTCGCAAGCAACGGTTTACCCGGGCTTCCCCCATCGCCGGTTTGGCAGCGGCTTAGTGGCCGCTTGCGGGCTTGCAGCCTTGTGCGGGCAGGCTGTTCAGCGCGCGCTCAAGCAGGGCATTGCTGCGTGGGCTGTTGAGGATGCTGGTGTGGGTTTCGTCGAGCAGGTACAGGCGTTCGGCCTCATCCTGGGCGGCGGCGCGCAGTTCGCTGGCCAGTGGCACCGTGCCGTCGTTGGGTTCGGGCAGCATGCGCGTGTTACCGGCATAGCTGACCAGCAACCATTGACGCATATGCGCCGGCAGCGGCGTGGCGAACAGGCTTTGCAGGTAACGGCTGCCCGGTGCCATATCGCGCCACACTGGAATATCCAACGGCACGTCGCGCGCCCCGCTGGCCGCCGAGGGGTGGCCATCCCAGGGCGTCGACAGGGTAATAAACAGGCAGAGGCGCTGGCTGTCACCCTCGCTTAACAGCTGCACGGCCCGTCGTGCGACCAGGCCGCCCATGCTGTGGGCAAATACATGCAGGCGCTCTGGCGCGTGGCGCAGTTGCAGGTCACGGATGGCGACGCTGAGCATATAGGCGCTGTTGTTCAGTGGCAGGCCGCTGGGGAAGTGGTAGAGGACCAGCTGATAACGCTGCAGGTCGAGGCTGGCGGCCAGTTCCTGCCAGACGCGCGGTGAGGAGTTGATGCCGTGTACCAGGACGATCGGTTCCTTGTCCTCATCCCAGGGCGCGAGCAGGTACAGGCCGTAGCCCAGCTCGCGCATAAAGGTCAGCGGCTCCCAGGCACCCAGTCGCACATTTTTATCGTTGAAGCGCGCATCATCGAAACTCACGGGCTGCAGGTAGTTGCTCTGCATGCGCGGCTGTTCGTGGTAGAGCACTTCAAGGCTGAGATCCAGCGCAGGGGCTTGCTGCAGGTCACTGGCAGTGAGGCGTAGCGGGTTGAGCTGGCTCAGACGCGCCCGCTCATTCGGCTCTGGTTGCACGCTAAGGGGAGCGCTCTGGGCTTTGCTCAGCCAGTGACGGGGTTCGTCGTTGTCGAGGATAAAGTTGCCGTTGCGATCATCGAAGCCCAGCAACTGGTAAGCGGCCGGCGCGGCGGTGAAGTAAAAGGTCTCGCCGGGAGCGGCGATACGGTAGGCGATCAGTTTGCTGTCCGAGTCGAGCAGCGCGACCAGCGCGCTGCGCCCCGAGTCCGAGACTTGCAGCTGGCCGGCGATCAGCAGCAGTTCCTGGCGGGCCTGCTGCATTTCCTTATCCAGCTTGAGCAGGCTGCAGCCGCTGCTGAGCAGCAGCGCAGTGGCCAGTAGCACACGCGATCCGATCATCCGGCCACCTCGTAAGGCTTAACTTGCTTGTTCGGCCTCAACTCGCAATAACACGCCATCCTGACCGACTACTCGTACTGGTGTGCCGGCTGGCAGGTCGTTGCCGATTACCAGCCAGAGGCTGTCGCCGGCCTTGATTTTGCCGCGTCCGCCATTGATCGCTTCGTGCAGGACAAAGGTGCGACCGACGAATTCGCTGCCGCGCTGATTCAGCCCTGGCTGGTCAGAGGGTTTGGCGGCGCTGCGCTGGCGCTGCCACCAGAACACTGCGGTCAGCACTGAGAGCACGCCGAACAGGATGAACTGCGCAGCCCACGGCAGGCCGGGGAAGATAAAGGTCAGCAGGCCGACGCTGGCGGCGGCCAGGCCGATCCACAGCAGATAGCCACCGGCACCGAATACTTCGAGGATCAGCAGCAGGGTGCCGAATGCCAGCCAGTTCCAGTACGACAGGTGCTGTAAAAAGTCCCACATGGTTTAACCCTTCTTCTCGCCGAAGGTGGCTTTGACAATTTCGCTGATGCCGCCCACTGCACCAATCACCTGGCTGGCTTCCAGCGGCATCAGGATGACCTTGCTGTTGTTGGCGCTGGCCAGTTGGCCGAGGGCTTCGATGTATTTCTGCGCGACGAAGTAGTTGACCGCCTGCACGTTACCCTGAGCGATGGCTTCGGAAACCATACGCGTGGCCTCAGCTTCAGCCTGGGCGGCACGTTCGCGCGCTTCTGCTTCGAGGAAAGCGGCCTGGCGCTGGCCTTCGGCCTTGAGGATGTCGCCCTGCTTCTGCCCTTCGGCGGTGAGGATGGCGGCGGCGCGCAGGCCTTCGGCTTCGAGAATCTGTGCGCGCTTGATCCGTTCGGCTTTCATCTGCCCGGACATGGCGGCCATCAGGTCGGCGGGCGGGCTGATGTCCTTGATCTCGATACGGGTGATCTTGATGCCCCAGGGTGCGGTGGCCTCATCGACGGTGCGCAGCAGCTTCTCGTTGATCGCATCGCGCTGACCGAGCATGGCGTCCAGCTCCATCGAACCGAGCACGGTACGGATATTGGTCATCACCAGGTTGCGGATGGCGTGCTCAAGGTTGTTCACCTCGTACGCCGCCTGGGCCGAGTTGATGATCTGAAAGAAGCAGATGGCGTCGATCTGTACCGTGGCGTTATCGGCGGTGATCACTTCCTGGGGCGGAATATCCAGCACGTTTTCCATCACGTTGAGCTTGCGGCCGATCTTGTCCATCACCGGCACGATGATGTTCAGGCCAGGCTTGAGGGTGTTGGTGTAGCGACCGAAGCGCTCCACTGTCCACTCGAAGCCCTGCGGCACAACCTTGAAGCCCATAAAGACGATGGCGACGGCGAGGCCGACAAATAGAAAAATGACGCTGCCGATTTCCATGTGGTGTAGCTCCTTGGCGGTTTTTAGTCTGCGGATTAGCTGTTCAAGTATCTAAGCACAGTTGGCGTTGGCGCTGCTGTCGATGCCGTTGCAGAGTGCGCCGATCAACGGTCATGGCTGCCGATCAGTGCACGCTTGGCGCCAGGGCTTTGACCAGGCGCGCGTCGCGCGCGTAGATGTCCGGGTAATAGCGCAGGGCCCCGTTCTTGCTGGCCTCGACCGTCCAGTAGGCAATCAGCAGCGGCGCCGGATTCTGCAGGCGGTATTGCTGCGTTTCGCCGCTGGCGATGCGCGTTTGCACGGTGCTCAGCTCATCCGGGGTGAGCAGCCAGGCGAGCAGTGTGTCGACCGCCTCGACCCGCACGCAGCCCGAGCTGAACGCGCGCGGGGCCTTGCTGAACAGCTGCTGGCTGGGTGTGTCGTGCAGATAGACCGCAAATGGATTGTCGAAGCGTACGGCTACGCGGCCGAGCGGGTTATGGCTGCCAGCCGACTGCCGCAGGCGGATCGCGCCGGGGCTGTCCCAGTCGATGCTATGTGGGTCGAGCTGGTTGCCGTCGCGGTCGAGCACGCTCATCTGGTGGCGTTCCAGGTAACTGATGTCGTCGCGAATGGCCGGCAGTTTGTCTTCGCGCAAGATGGTCGGCGGCACGGTCCAGGTCGGGTTGAGGGTCAGCCGCACAATGCTGGAGGCGAGCAGAGGCGTTTGCCGTTCGGCGCGGCCGACCTGAGTGCGGGTGCGCCAAAGCAGCTGGTTATGGCGCCGCACCTGGATTTCGGCGGCTGCGACATTGATCAGTACTTCGGCATCGCGCATAGAGTCTGCCAGCCAGCGCAGGCGTTCGAGATTGGCGCGCAGCTGCTCGCGGCGCATCTGTGGGCTGATATTCAGCTCGGTCAGGCTGGCGGGGCCGAGAATGCCATCCGGGTTGAGGCCGTGGTCGCGCTGAAAATTCTCCAGGGCACTTTGTGTGGCCAGATCATAAGTGCTGCCCAGTTCTTCTAGCGGTACAGCCAGGTAGCCCTGAGCGATCAGGCGTGCGCGCAACTCGGGCAGTCGCATATCTTTGCCGCCGGGCTTGAGCTGCGGGCCGCTGGCGAGCGTCGTCCACTCCTGTAGCGGCTGCAGACGTTGTTGCGCATAGGCGCTGCGCAGCCGCTGGTATTGCACGGTGGCCGGCCGTGCGCTGGCAAAGGCCAGGGATGGTGTGTGCAGATGCAGCAGGGCCAGTGAGAGGGTCGCCAGTTGCGGGTCCGGGTTGGTTTGCCCTGGCGCCTGCCACAGCGGTTCCAGGCGCTGTTGCAGCAAGCGGCCGCGACGCAGGTGCAGCAGGGCCTGCAGGTAGCTGTGGCTGGTCAGCAGTTCCGCGCAGTCACGCTGCTCGACAAAACTTTCCGCAACCAGGCTGGGCAACAGATAGTCGCTTGGCTGCAGACCGTCATCGGCCAATTGCGCCAGCTGCTCGCGCAATTGCAGCAGTTGTTCGCCGCTCTGCCAGACGGGTTGGCCGTCGCGTTGCGCATAAAAAGCCTGCAGCAGGCGTTGAGCATTCTCGTCTAGGCTTGTCGGTAATGCGCTGCAGCGCTGCGTCAATTGAGCCAACAATGGGCGCAGATCGGCGCTGGTGGCAAAGGACGCATCGGTGGCATTGGCGACCAATGGCAGGGTGAGCAGGGCAGCGCTCAGGTAGAGTGTGCGTTTTTTGAACAATCTACTGCTCCAGTCCTTGGCCGAAAAGCGGGTTAGCCGCAGCCAGTATAGGCCTGTGGTGGTTCGATCTTGTGACAGGACGTCCGAAGGTACTAGAGGTATTTGCGCAATGTTTGGACGTCTTGGCAGGTTCTGCCTGATCGGATTTTGGCTTTCTTGCATGCCCTTGTCGGCGACGGCGACAGAGCAGGATGGCTTGCTCAGGGATCTGGCGCGGATTGCGCCTGGGCTCAATCAGCAGGCGCTGCAGCATGCTTTGGCGGCTATGCAGTGCGCGGTCAATGATGGTGCTGATCCGGCTCGCCGCCTGGCGGTGATCGATTATTCACGGCCTTCCACCGAGCGGCGTTTGTGGATATTCGATCTGCAGCGCAAGCGTCTGCTATTGCGCGATTTCGTCGCCCATGGTCGCAAGTCCGGGGAGAACTTCGCTGAGGTGTTTTCCAATCGCCTGGGTAGCCATCAATCCAGTCTTGGCCTGTTCCGCACGGCGGAAAGCTACCGCGGCAAGCATGGCTATTCCCTGCGTATGGATGGCCTGGAGCCTGGGCTGAACGATCTGGCCCGCGAGCGTGCCATCGTGATTCACGGTGCCGGCTATGTGAATCCGCGCTGGGCGCAGAAACATGGCCGTATCGGTCGCAGCCTGGGTTGCCCGGCGGTGCGCCCGGAAGTGGCGCGGATGGTGGTTGATCAACTCAAGGGCGGGCAGTTTCTCTTTGCCTGGCATTCCAATCAACGCTGGTTGAAAGCCTCCGCCTACTTGGATTGCAAGCCGCAGCGGGTGGCGGCGCTGAGTCGTGTCGGGGAAGGCTGAGAGCCTGCTCATGATCTCGCGAGCTAGAGCCATACAAGGCGAAAACAGGCGAGGAAGCGGAGTTTACTGATGTAAATGAGCATTCCGAGCCTGTTTTCAACGCAGTAGGGCCGACGCGCAGCAGATCATTAAGGCTATTTCTGCTCGCTCTGCGGGGTAACCCGCAGCACTTCCTCAATTGTGGTTAGGCCAGCGGCGACCTTTTGCGCGCCGGACAGACGCAGGCTGCGCATACCTTCCTTGAAGGCATGTCGACGCAGGGCAACCAGATCGGTGTCGGCGGTAATCAGCGGCTTCATCGCATCATTGATCAGCATGATTTCATACACCCCGGCGCGGCCGCGGTAACCGGTGTCGCGGCACTCCAGGCAACCGACGGCGCTGCAGGCCTGAGTCGGCAGCGGCGAACTCCAGGGTTTGGTCAGGCTCTGCCAGCCGTCTTCGTCCAGTGTCTGCGGCGCTTTGCAGTGCGGGCATAGGGTGCGCACCAGGCGTTGGGCCATCACCCCGAGCAGGGTGGACTTGAGCAGGTAGTGCGGCACACCAAGTTCCAGCAGGCGGGTGATAGCGCTGGGGGCATCGTTAGTGTGCAGGGTGGACAGCACCAGGTGCCCTGTCAGCGCCGCCTGAATTGCCATCTCGGCGGTTTCCAGGTCGCGAATTTCGCCGACCATGATGATGTCCGGGTCCTGGCGCATCAGCGCGCGTACGCCGCTAGCGAAGGTCAGGTCGATATTGTGTTGCACCTGCATCTGGTTGAAGGCCGGCTCGACCATCTCGATCGGATCTTCGATGGTGCACAGGTTGACCTCGCTGGTCGCCAGCTTCTTCAGTGTGGTGTAGAGCGTGGTGGTTTTCCCCGAACCAGTGGGGCCTGTGACCAGAATGATGCCGTTGGGCTGACTGGTCATGTATTCCCAGCGGCGCAGGTCATCGTTGGAGAAGCCCAGTTGGTCGAAGCTTTTCAGCAACACTTCCGGGTCGAAAATCCGCATCACCATCTTTTCGCCAAACGCGGTGGGCAGGGTCGACAGGCGCAGTTCGACTTCGCCGCCGTCTGGGGTCTTGGTCTTGACCCGGCCGTCCTGGGGTTTGCGCTTTTCTGCAACATTCATCCGGCCCAGGCTTTTCAGACGGCTGACGATGGCCATGGTTACCTGGGGCGGGAATTGGTAGACGGTGTGCAGCACGCCGTCGATGCGAAAGCGCACGCTGCCCTGCTCGCGGCGCGGCTCGATATGAATATCGCTGGCGCGCTGGGTGAAGGCGTATTGGAACAACCAGTCGACGATATTGACGATATGCGCGTCGTTGGCGTCGGGCTCCTGATCCTGGGCGCCGAGGTTGAGCAGTTGCTCGAAGTTGCCCGCGCCGCTGATCTTCATGTCGCCGGCCGAGGCGCCGCTGACCGACTTGGCCAGACGGTAGAACTCCACGGTAAAGCGTTGGATATCCGCAGGGCTGGCCACCACGCGCTTGATCGGGCGCTTGAGTACGTGGGTCAGGTTGGCTTCCCAGCTGTTTACCAGAGGCTCGCTGCTGGCGATGGTCACGCTGTCATTGTCCACCGCCACGGCAAGAATCTTGTGGCGTTGGGCGAAGGCGTAGGACATTAGCGGGGTGATGGCCGCGACATTGATCTTCAGTGGATCGATACGCAGAAAGGGCTGGCCGCATTGCTCCGCCAGCCAGCTGGTCAATCCCTCCAACTCAAGCTTTTTTCCTGGACTTTTCAGGTCATCGAGTTGCTGGGAGGCAAGAAATTCCAGCGGGTGCTGCTTATTGTTTACGGCGCTGCGGCGGATCGCCAGGCACTGTTCGGCATTGTCTTGGTCGGTTCGGCCTTGGGCGACCAGCTCACGCAGCAGGTCGCCAAGGTCAAGCTGGCGATCATGGGCGGACGAGACAAATGCGGACATAGAATTCCCTGACGATCCTGAACACTAAACACTGCCGGCAGCATGACGCCAAGGACATGGGTTGTCTGCCGACTTGATCCATTTTTGCACAGCCGCTAGCTCTTACCTCTCTTGGTGTCAGGCGCGTTTAAGCGTCTTCACTCCGTCGGCTGTGCCCAGCAGCAGCAGATCGGCCGGGCGGGCAGCGAACAGGCCATTGGTGACCACGCCGACGATGGCGTTGATCTGGCTTTCCAGTTCGGCCGGGTTGGTGATCGACAGGTTGAACACGTCGAGGATGATATTGCCGTTATCGGTCACCACGCCTTCGCGGTACACCGGGTCGCCGCCGAGCTTGACCAGCTGGCGCGCCACATGGCTGCGCGCCATCGGAATCACTTCCACTGGCAGTGGGAAGGCGCCGAGCACTGGCACTAGCTTGCTGGCGTCGGCGATGCAGATAAAGGTCTGCGCCACGGCGGCGACAATTTTCTCGCGGGTCAGGGCTGCGCCGCCGCCCTTTATCAGGTTGAGGTGCTCGTCGCTCTCGTCGGCGCCGTCGACATAGAACTCCAGGTCGCTGACGGTATTCAGCTCATACACCGGAATTCCATGGCCTTTGAGGCGTGCGGCGGTGGCTTCGGAACTGGCGACGGCGCCATCGAATTCCATCTTGTGCTTGGCCAGGGCGTCGATAAAGCAGTTGGCGGTGGAGCCGGTGCCGACTCCGATCACACTCTTGGCGTCGAGTTTGGGAAGAATAAAGTCGACAGCAGCCTGGGCGACGGCTTGCTTGAGTTGATCCTGGTTCATCATGGGGCCTGGCGTGGGAGTGAGGAAAGGCGCGAATTATAGCGCGGCTGGGCAGCCAGCGGACCTTCGGCCGGGAAAACCCTGTGCCTTGTATGGTCGTTCGGCGCGGGGCTGGGGTAGACTCGCGGACTCCCTGAAAAGCCGCCTGCGATCACGCCATGCTCGAACAGTACGTCAAGAAGATCCTCACCTCGCGCGTCTATGACGTGGCGGTGGAAACCCCGCTGCAAGCTGCCAACCAACTTTCCGAGCGCCTGGGCAACCAGATTCTGCTCAAGCGCGAAGACCTGCAGCCGGTGTACTCCTTCAAGATTCGTGGCGCCTACAACAAGCTGGCGCAACTCTCCGCTGAAGAGCAGGCGCGTGGCGTGGTCACAGCATCGGCCGGCAACCATGCCCAGGGTCTGGCGCTG
>JBIHZW010000271.1:0-5141 GCA_044240245.1 Pseudomonas sp.
AGCGGTTATTCCGTGTTCGCCGGTGTGGGTGAGCGTACTCGTGAGGGTAACGACTTCTACCACGAGATGAAGGACTCCAACGTTCTCGACAAGGTAGCCCTGGTTTACGGTCAGATGAACGAGCCACCAGGCAACCGTCTCCGTGTAGCACTGACCGGCCTGACCATGGCCGAGAAGTTCCGTGACGAAGGCCGTGATGTGCTGTTCTTCGTGGACAACATCTACCGTTACACCCTGGCCGGTACTGAAGTATCCGCACTGCTCGGCCGTATGCCGTCGGCAGTGGGTTATCAGCCGACCCTGGCCGAAGAAATGGGCGTTCTGCAAGAGCGTATTACTTCGACCAAGACCGGTTCGATCACCTCGATCCAGGCCGTATACGTACCTGCGGACGACCTGACCGACCCAAGCCCGGCGACCACCTTCGCCCACTTGGACGCCACCGTTGTACTGTCCCGTGACATCGCCTCCCTGGGTATCTACCCAGCGGTCGATCCACTCGACTCGACGTCGCGCCAGCTGGACCCGATGGTTATCGGCCAGGAGCACTACGACACCGCTCGCGGCGTGCAGTACGTACTGCAGCGCTACAAAGAGCTGAAGGACATCATCGCGATTCTGGGTATGGACGAACTGTCCGAAGCAGACAAGCAGCTGGTATCCCGTGCTCGTAAGATCCAGCGCTTCCTGTCCCAGCCGTTCTTCGTGGCCGAAGTCTTCACCGGTTCGCCAGGCAAGTACGTTTCCCTGAAGGACACCATTGCCGGCTTCAGCGGCATTCTGAAAGGTGACTACGATCACCTGCCAGAGCAGGCGTTCTACATGGTTGGCAGCATCGAAGAAGCTGTTGAGAAAGCGAAGAAACTGTAATCACCCGTGCGCCCGGCAACGGGCGCTTACGGTCTGTTTATCCGCAATAGTGTGTAAGCAGATCGATACGTGAGGTTAGACATGGCTATGACAGTCCATTGCGACATCGTCAGCGCAGAAGGCGAGATCTTCTCCGGTCTGGTCGAGATGGTGATTGCGCACGGCAACCTGGGTGATATCGGTATCGCTCCAGGCCACGCGCCGCTGATCACCGACCTCAAACCGGGTCCGATTCGTCTGGTCAAGCTGGGTGGCGAAACCGAGGTGTTCTACATCTCCGGTGGCTTCCTCGAAGTTCAGCCGAGTGTGGTGAAAGTTCTCGCCGATACCGTGCAGCGTGCTGCCGATATCGATGAAGCTGCTGCTCAGGAAGCCCTTCGGGCTGCTGAGAATGCCTTGAATGAGAAGGGCGCGGAGTTCGATTACGGTTCCGCAGCCGCTCACCTGGCTGAGGTCGCGGCTCAGCTGCGTACCGTTCAGCAGTTGCGCAAGAAGTTCGGCGGTTAATTCCGCCGCTTCATCGCAAACGAGTAAAAGGGTAGCCTTGGCTACCCTTTTTCTTTGCCTGCTGTTTTTACCTTTTCAGTTGGCCGGGCTAGGGATTTAGCCCGCCTTCGTCTGCCTGGAATCCGCTCTTATGTCGCTCGATATCGTTATCCTCGCCGCCGGCCAAGGCACTCGCATGCGTTCAGCCTTGCCGAAAGTCCTGCACCCGGTTGCCGGCAAAGCCATGCTCGGCCATGTGATAGACACCGCCCGCCTGCTTAAACCGCAAGGCATTCATGTGGTAATCGGCCATGGCGCGGAACTGGTGCGCGAGCGGCTGGCGGCGGATGACCTGAATTTCGTGCTGCAGAGCGAGCAACTCGGCACCGGCCATGCCGTAGCCCAGGCCCTGCCGGCATTGAGCGCCGAGCGTGTGCTGATTCTCTACGGCGATGTGCCGCTGATCGAAGTGGAAACCCTGCAGCGTCTGCTACAACAGGTCAGCGAGCAGCAGCTGGGATTATTGACGGTCAATCTGAAAGACCCGACCGGTTACGGTCGCATCGTTCGCGATGACAGCGGTGTGGTAAAGGCCATCGTCGAGCACAAGGACGCCAGCATCGAGCAGCGGCTGATCAGCGAAGGCAATACCGGCATCCTCGCAGTACCGGGGAAAAAGCTGGGCGACTGGCTCGGTCGTCTGTCCAACAGCAACGCCCAGGGCGAGTACTACCTCACCGACGTGATCGCCATGGCGGTAGCCGACGGACTGGTCGTCGCCACCGAGCAGGCGGCTGACGAGATGGAAGTGCTGGGCGCCAATGACCGTATCCAGCTCTCCCAGCTTGAGGGCCACTATCAGCAGCGCTTTGCCCATCGTCTGATGGCGCAAGGCGTCACCCTGATCGACCCGTACCGCTTCGATGTGCGCGGTGAGGCCAGCGTCGGCCGCGACATCACCATCGATATCAACGTGATTCTCGAAGGCAAGGTGGTGATCGAGGACGACGTGCAGATTGGTCCTAACTGCGTGATCAAGAACTCGATCCTGCGCAAAGGTGCCATCGTCAAAGCCAACAGCCATCTGGAAGGTGCCGAAGTCGGCGAGGGCGCCGATTGCGGTCCGTTCGCTCGCCTGCGTCCGGGTTCCGTGCTGGGCGCCAAGGCCCATGTGGGTAACTTCGTCGAACTGAAGAACGCCAAGCTGGGTGAAGGTGCCAAGGCTGGCCACCTGAGCTACCTGGGCGACGCCGAAATCGGCGCGCGCAGCAATATCGGCGCGGGCACCATCACCTGCAATTACGATGGCGCCAACAAGTTCAAGACCGTACTCGGTGAGGACGTATTTATCGGCTCCAACAGCGCCCTGGTCGCCCCGGTGACTCTGGGCGACCGCGCCACCACTGGCGCCGGCTCGGTGATTACCGGCGATGTGCCGGATAACACCCTGGCCGTCGGCCGCGCCAAGCAGCGCAATATCGAAGGCTGGAAGCGCCCGACCAAGAAGACCTGATGGAGTTGGCAAGGATGCCTTTACGTAAACGTTGGATAATACCGGCGCTGTTTCTCATCTGGGCCTTGCTGCCTGAGTGGCCACAGATTCCGGTGCAGGGCGCCAGTGCCCGGGACTGGAATCCGCGCACCTTCTGGTTTGAACCCTGGGGCCGCTCTGGCGTGCACAAGGGCATCGACATCTTCGCCAAACTCGGCACGCCGGTGCGTTCCAGCAGCTATGGGGTGGTGCTGTTTCGCGGAGAGATCGCGCAGGGCGGCAAGGTGGTGGTCGCCCTGGGACCGAAATGGCGCATTCATTATTACGCCCATCTGCAAACCATCGACGCCTATCCAGGCCAACCGCTGCTGGCCGGCAGCCTGCTGGGCACGGTTGGCGATACAGGTAACGCGCAAGGCAAACCGGCGCATCTGCATTACTCGATTGTCAGCCTGCTGCCGCTGCCTTGGCGGGCAGACGAGTCGACCCAAGGCTGGAAGAAGATGTTTTATCTGGACCCCAACCAGTTTCTGAATACGCGCTGAATTGGCCTGGGCACACCTGCCAGATGTCGATTTTCGCTTGACTGAAAACTTCGATTAGGTTTTGATTCGCGCCATTATCTTTCGAATCGAAACTTAGCATGTCGAAACGCAACACTCCGCAACGTCGCCACACCATTCTTGCCCTGCTCGCCGAGCAAGGCGAGGTGAGTGTGGATGAGTTGTCGAAAGCGTTCGCCACCTCCGAAGTGACCATTCGCAAAGACCTTGCTGCACTGGAAAAAAGTGGCCTGCTGCTGCGCCGTTACGGCGGCGCGGTGCCTATGCCGCAGGAGCTGATCAGCGATATCCAGCCGATCTCCCAGTACAAGCAGGCCATCGCCCGTGCCGGTGTGGAGCGTATTCGTGAACATGCGCGGATCATTATCGACAGTGGCACCACAACCGCGGCGATGATCCCGCAACTCGGCCACAAGCCCGGCCTGGTGGTGATGACCAACTCGCTCAATGTGGCCCGCGCCATCAGCGAGCTGGAGCATGAGCCCGTGCTGCTGATGACTGGCGGCACCTGGGACCCGCATTCGGAATCCTTCCAGGGCCAGGTCGCCGAGCAGGTGCTGCGCTCTTACGACTTCGACCAGCTGTTTATTGGCGCCGATGGCATCGACCTGAACCGTGGCACCACTACCTTCAACGAATTGCTCGGGCTGAGCCGGGTGATGGCGGATGTGGCCCGCGAAGTGGTGGTGATGGTCGAGAGCGACAAGATCGGCCGCAAGATTCCCAACCTGGAGCTGCCCTGGAGCGGCATCCATACCCTGATAACCGACGAACGCCTCAGCCCTGAGGCTCGTGAACAATTGACCGAGCGTGGGATCAAGCTGATCTGCGCGGCTGTTGAAGCTTAAGGAGAAGATTATGTGTGGAATCGTAGGCGCAGTTGCCGAACGCAATATCACCGCCGTGCTGGTTGAAGGCCTCAAGCGCCTGGAATACCGCGGTTACGACAGCGCCGGCGTGGCGTTGCTGACGGATCATAACGGTCTCGACCGTCGCCGCCGTGTCGGCAAGGTCAGCGAGCTGGAAAGTGCCTTGAGCGAGGAGCCGCTGGCCGGCCGTCTAGGCATCGCCCACACCCGCTGGGCCACCCACGGGGCGCCAAGCGAGCGTAACGCCCACCCGCATTTCTCCAGCCATGATCTGGCGGTGGTGCACAACGGCATTATCGAGAACCACGAAGAACTTCGTGCCCAGCTCAAGGGCCTGGGTTACGTGTTCAGCTCCGATACCGACACCGAAGTGATCGTGCACCTTCTCGACCACAAGCTGAAAACCCAGCCGGACCTGACCGCAGCACTGAAAGAAGCGGTCAAGGAACTGCATGGCGCCTACGGCCTGGCGGTAATCAGCGCCAAGCAACCGGATCGCCTGCTCGCCGCCCGCAGCGGCAGCCCGCTGGTGATCGGCCTGGGCCTGGGTGAGAACTTCCTCGCCTCCGACCAGCTGGCTCTGCGTCAGGTCACCGACCGCTTTATGTACCTGGAAGAAGGCGATATCGCCGAGATCCAGCGCGAAAGCGTGCAGATCTGGAGCGTCGACGGTCAGCCGGTGACGCGCGAGAGCGTGCAGTATCACGAAGGTGCGGAAGCCGCCGACAAGGGCGAGTACCGCCACTTTATGCTCAAGGAAATCTTCGAGCAGCCCAAGGTCGTGCAGCGCACCCTGGAAGGCCGTCTCGGTACTGACCACGTGCTGGTTCAGGCCTTCGGCCCACAGGCCCCCGAGCTGTT
>JBIHZW010000060.1:0-16675 GCA_044240245.1 Pseudomonas sp.
ACCTTTCTGCCCGGTTTTGCCTTCAAGTACCGCAACCGCTCGCAACTCTGGGACAAGCTGCTGACTGGGCGCACTGCCGACCTGCTGGTGACCATGGATACACCGCCCTGGTACTTCCGCTGGATCTACGGCGCGCCTGGACATCGGCAGATGACCCGTACCATCCTCGGCTTCAGCGGCATCAAAACCCGCCGCCTGGCTGAATTCGCGCCGGTGCGTCCCTCATCCGAAGAGCAGCGCCAAAGCTGGCTCCGCCGCGCCGAAGCACTGGGTGTGCGTGCCTGAGAACCTGCTTACGATCTGCGACGTTAAAACCGGCACAGCCACAGCTCAGCGCCGCAACACTAAGCACTGTACTGATGGCCAGGCGACACAAAGTCACGGCTCTGGCGTCAAAAAATATTAAATTCAGGAAAAAGACGCCGAATTTCGGCAAAAATGACCATTTGTCGTTATTTCATGCAGCCAGAAAAACGCCGTTTAGACTGACCTCAGCAGCTCATTTTGCGGGAGGTTTATTTATGTTCGGCCAACGCCATATCGACCATAACCCCGGCACCCACTACCGCAGTGAACGCGTTAGCGCGGTCAACGGCCAATACTTTTTTTCCACCCGCGAGGGCACGCTGGAAGGACCCTACTTCAACCGAACGGATGCCGAACGCGAGATCGCCTTCTATATCCGCCGGATGATCCAAGCTAAAGCGCTCAGCGAGAGCCGCGCGTTCTGAAACACCTAACTCCAGCCAATAAAAAACCGCGATTTCTCGCGGTTTTTTATTGGCTGCCACTTATGGCGCAGCTGATCAGCGCACGGCTTCAAACAGCCCGGTCGCGCCCATGCCGCCGCCTACGCACATGGTGACGATGCCATAGCGCAGGTTACGCCGCTGCAGCTCACGCACCAGGTGGCCGACCTGGCGCGAGCCAGTCATGCCGAACGGGTGACCGATGGAGATCGAGCCGCCATTGACGTTGTACTTGGCGTTGTCGATTTCCAGACGATCGCGGGCATACAGGCACTGCGAAGCAAACGCCTCGTTAAGTTCCCACAAATCGATATCGGCCACGCTTAATCCCTTGGCCTTGAGCAGTTTTGGCACCGAGAATACCGGACCGATGCCCATTTCATCTGGTTCGCAGCCAGCGGCAACGAAGCCGCGGAAGAACGCCAGCGGCTTAAGGCCCAGTTCAATGGCTTTTTCCAGGCTCATCACCAAGGTCATCGAAGCGCCATCGGACAGCTGCGAGGCATTGCCTGCGGTTACCGAACCGTCATCGGCAAACACTGGCTTTAGAGCGGCCAGGCTTTCCAGGGTGGTGTCGGCGCGATTGCAGTCGTCGTGAGCGACAATGCCGTCGACGATGCTCTTCTCACCGGTGGCCTTGTCTTCGACCTGATACTTGACGTGCATCGGCACGATTTCATCGTCGAACAGGCCTTCTGCCTGAGCCTGTGCAGTGCGCTGCTGGCTCTGCAGGGCGTAGGCGTCCTGGGCTTCGCGGCTGACGTTGTAACGGCGGGCGACGATCTCCGCAGTCTGGCCCATCGGGTAATAGATGCCCGGCACGTCTTTTTGCAGCAGCGGATTGAACAGGTTCTGCGTGTTCATGCTTTTCATGGTCATGGTGATCGACTCGACGCCGCCCGCCACAATCACATCGCTGCAGCCGGACGCCACCTGGTTGGCGGCAATCGCAATGGCCTGCAGACCCGACGAGCAGAAACGATTGAGGGTCATGCCCGCCACGTTGGTGCCCAGGCCGGACAGCACGGCCACGTTGCGACCGATGTTCATGCCCTGGGCGCCTTCATTGGAGCCAGCGCCGACGATGCAGTCATCCACCAGCGCCGGATCGATACCGGTGCGCGCCAGCAGTGCATTGACGCAATGAGCCGCCATGTCGTCTGGACGGGTCAGATTGAACTTGCCACGGAAGGACTTGGCCAAACCAGTCCGTACGCTGTCAACGATCACCACTTCACGCATGTCGCACCTCATTGTTATTGGGTTGAGTTGCCAACAAGAATAAAGCCGGACAATCTCACTCGGCGACGATCATTCATCAGCCGTATGCGCGACCATCCTGTGCCCGTACGCAGCCGCCGCTCAGCTCTTGGCGAAGGCCGCCTCAAGCGCCTGATTGATGGTGCGCAATACCTTGATCCGGGCAAAGCGTTTGTCATTGGCTTCTACCAACGTCCACGGGGCAATTTCGGTGCTGGTGCGGTCGACCATATCGCCCACCGCATCGCGGTACAGCGGCCACTTGTCGCGGTTGCGCCAGTCTTCTTCGGTGATCTTGAAACGCTTGAAGGGAATCTGCTCGCGCGCCTTGAAGCGCTCCAGCTGGGTTTGCTGATCGATCGACAGCCAGAACTTCACCAGCACCACACCTGCTTCGCTGAGCTGCTCTTCGAAGTCATTGATTTCGCCATAGGCGCGCAGCCAGTCGCCGGTGCTGCAAAAGCCCTCGACCCGCTCCACCAGCACCCGGCCATACCAGGAGCGATCAAACACGGTGAACTTGCCGCGCGGCGGGATATGCCGCCAGAAACGCCATAGATAGGGCTGCGCGCGCTCTTCTTCGGTTGGCGCGGCAACCGGTACGATGCGGTACTGACGCGGATCGAGCGCGCCGATCACCCGGCGAATCGCCCCGCCCTTACCCGCCGCATCATTGCCTTCGAACACCGCGATCAGCGAATGGCGACGCATGCGCTTATCACGCATCAGACTGGACAATCGTGCCTGCTCGACCACCAGTTGCTCGTTGTAGCTGTCCTTGTCCAATGCCTGGGTCATGTCCAGGCTGTCGATCAAGCCACGCTCATCCAGGCTGGAGGTCAGCGGTGCGGCGTGCGGATGTGGCAACGGCTGGCTTTGCGCCTTCAGCGCCGCTTGCAGGCCATCGAGCAGGATGCGCCCGACAGTCAGGCTGCGGTAATGCTCATCCACGCCCTCCACCACATACCAGGGCGCGTAATCACGACTGGTGCGGCGCAATACGCGCTCACCAACCCGCACGAACTTGTCGTAGGTTTTCGACTGCTGCCAGTCCAGCGGGCTGATCCGCCAACTGTGCAGCGGGTCGTCCTGCAGCGCCTTGAGGCGCGCCTTCATCTGCTGCTTGGACAGATGAAACCAGAACTTGAAGATCAGCGTGCCCTCATCGCAGAGCATGCGCTCCAGCCCCAGGGTGCTGTCGATGGCCTGATCGAGTACGGCATTCTTGATCCGCCCGTGCACCCGCCCCTGCAGCATCTGGCTGTACCAGTTGCCGAAGAAGATGCCGATGCGCCCCTTGGGCGGCAATTGCCGCCAGTAGCGCCAGGCCGGCGGACGGGCCAGTTCCTCATCGGTCTGCTGGTCGAAGGTATTGACCTGAATCAGCCGGGCATCCATCCACTCGTTGAGCAGTTTGACCGTCTCGCCCTTGCCCGCGCCCTCGATGCCATCGATCAGGATAAGCACGGCAAAACGCCCTTGCTGCTGCAACTCGTACTGCGCCTCCAACAACGCTTCGCGCAGTGCGGGGGCTTCGGCATCAAAGGTTTCTTTATCGATGCTGCGGCCGATCTCGGCGGATTCGAACATAGCCAACTCCCTGACAATATCGTTTGAGCCTAGCGGATCGGCAGTGGCTGTGGCCAAGCCGTTGTGCGATTCACTCAGCGCCGAGTGATCAATCCCTGCTTGGCCACGCGCGTCAGCTGGCGCACGGTTTCTTCCAGATGCGCGGCGGCCGGCGCTTCAATCACCGCCATATCGAAGTGATTGCTGGCAAATCGCGCCAGGGATTCACCATCGTGAACAAAGTTAATCAGAAAGGTACGCGGCCCCGGCCAACGCTTGGGCCAGCCATCGAGGTAACGCAGCAAGGTTGGCTGGTGGCTACCACCAAGCAGAATTTTCGGATTGCGCAGGGCCAGCCCGGAAGTGATCGGGGCCAGGCGAATAAGCGGTTGGGGACAGTGCATCGATATGTCTCCGCCTCATTGAGTCCGCTGGGCAGCGGTGAGAGGCGACACCGAACCAGCGCTTTAGCGGAATTTCGAAGCCTCCGAAGAATGCTTCTCAGGGCGCTGCAATCAGCAGGTAACCCGGCGCCCCGCAAGTAGCTGTTTAAATCGGCGCATGGGTCAGCATCCTAGAGAAGCCCGCGCAAAGCTGTCAAGGCGCGATCCTGCGGCCCTCCCCAACCACCCCAACCTTTGACTGGTGGCACCACTATTCGGCCGGCCAAACTGGCTTTTTGCCGCTGGCATACGGGCTGCCGACCATTCATATGGGGTCTGTATCGAGGCCTGCGTCGTTTCACCCTGTAACAACCGCATGCCAGTGCGCGATTGCCGAACCAAGCACGACAGCCTCGCAGCGCCCGTGGCAGAGCCTTTCAAGCCCGGTGCGACTGGCTGGCATGCTTTCTGCCACTACCCTTGAGCTGATGTACGCGCCACGGGATGGGCGTTTTGGCTGCAGGGAGCGCCTTGAACTGCCCGATCAACCCTAGCGAGAGCACCAATGAACAACAATAAAACTCTGCTCGCCCTCTGCCTGGGCGCCGGCTTGCTGGCCTCTGGCAACACCCATGCTTTCTGGTTCGGCTCCTCCGGCTACACCCAGACCAAATACCCAGTCGTACTGGCCCACGGTATGCTCGGCTTCGACAGCCTCCTTGGTGTCGATTACTGGTATGGCATTCCCGCAGCGTTACGCCGCGACGGTGCCAGTGTGTACATCACTGAAGTCAGCCAGCTGAACACCTCGGAAGCCCGCGGCGAAGAACTGCTGGCCCAGGTGGAAGACATCGTCGCCATCAGCGGCAAGCCCAAGGTCAACCTGATCGGCCATAGCCATGGCGGGCCGACCATTCGCTATGTCGCCGCCGTCAGCCCCAACCTGATTGCTTCGGCCACCAGCGTCGGCGCGCCGCATAAAGGCTCGGCAACTGCCGACTTTATCCGTCAGGTACCACCAGGCTCGGCCGGGGAAACCTTGCTGGCCGGCATCGTCAACGGCCTCGGAACGCTGATCAACTTCCTCTCCGGCAGCTCCAGCACCAGCCCGCAGAACGCGCTGGGCTCGCTAGAATCACTTAACAGCCAAGGCGCAGCGCGCTTCAACGCCAAGTTCCCGCAGGGCATTCCAACCAGCGCCTGCGGTGAAGGGACCTATAGCGTCGGCGGCGTGCGCTACTACTCCTGGAGCGGCACCAGCCCGGTGACCAATATCATCGACCCGAGCGACCTGCTGCTGGGCGCCACCGCGCTGACCTTCAACGGCGAAGCCAACGATGGCCTGGTTGGCCGCTGCAGCTCGCGCATGGGCAAGGTGATTCGTGATAACTACCGGATGAACCACCTCGACGAGGTTAACCAGACCCTCGGTCTGACCAGCCTGTTCGAGACCGACCCGGTCACGGTCTATCGCCAGCACGCCAATCGCCTGAAAAACGACGGCCTGTAACGCCATCGCCAGGGGCTGTGACAGCCCCTGGCGTTTCTTCTGCCTCGCCTCGCCAAACCCGCTTGAAGAGTGCCTGTGAAAAAACTTCTGTTGTTGTCCCCGCTAGTATTCGCCGCCTGCCTGGCCCTCGCGCTGTACCTGCAACCCGTGGATATTCCCGCGCAGCTCGGCGCTGATACGTCGGCGCCTGCCGTCGAAAGCTCGTATTCAGTGCCCGCCAATCAAACCCAGCAAAACCCGAAGAGCGCGGCTGATCCATTGAAAACTCTGCCCGCCTCATTCGGCGGCACCAAGGTGGATGGCGTCTTTCGCTTGGATGCCGATGGCAACCTGCTGATCAGCGAAGACATCCGGCGGATCTTCGATTATTTCCTTGCCGCAGTAGGTGAAGAACCGCTGCGTACCAGTGTCGAACGGCTGCGCGCCTATATCGCCGCGCAATTGCCAGCCCAGGCACGAGAGCAGGCCCTGGCGCTGCTTAACCAGTACCTCGACTACAAGCGCGAGCTGGTGCTACTCGAACGTGATCTGCCGCAGATGGCCAACCTGGATGCCCTGCGTCAGCGCGAGGCCGCTGTACAGGCCTTACGCGCGCGCATCTTCGATGCCCAGACCCAACAGGCGTTCTTCGCCCGCGAAGAGGCCTACAACCAGTTCACCCTGCAACGCCTGGCGATTCTGCATAACAGCCAGCTGGACGATGCCGGCAAAGCCGCCGCCGTTGACCAACTGCGCAACAGCCTGCCCGCCGAGATGCAGGACACGGTGCTGCCGCAACTGCAGAACGAGCTGCGCCAACAGACTGCGCAACTGCAAGCTGCCGGTGCCAAGCCGGAGCAGATCCGCCAGCTGCGTCAGCAACTGGTCGGCGCCGAAGCCACCCAGCGCCTCGAAGTGCTCGACCAGCAGCGGCAAACCTGGAAAAAACGCATAGCCCAATACAGCACTGAAAAAGCCGCCATCGAAAACAACCCAAGCATGAGCGCCGGCGACAAACGCGCTGCCATTGCCCAACTGGCGGCGGAGAACTTCGACGAGCGCGAACAACTGCGCCTGGAAGCCGCCGAACAGCTGGCGACAAAGAACAAACCAGAATCCTGAAACGAAAAAAGCCCACCGAAGTGGGCTTTTTGCGGGCTGCTGCCGACTCGTTTAACGCTTAACCGGCGATGCGCTTGTCCAGCGACAGCTTGCCAGCACCTTCAATCAGAATCGCTACGCTGATGGCCAGCAGGGCCAGAGCAAACTCATAACCGTTGTTGCTCATAAAGAAGCCGTTAGCCAGGTGCACAGTGGCAATCGCCACCACCATGGTCACCGCCAGCACCGCTGCAGCTGGACGCGCCAGCAGACCGATGATCAAGGCAATGCCACCAAAGAACTCGGCGCTACCGGCCATCAGTGCCAACAAGTAGCCCGGCGCCAGGCCGATGCTTTCCATCCACTGGCCTACGCCTTCCAGGCCGTAACCGCCAAACCAGCCAAACAGCTTCTGCGCGCCGTGGGCGGCAAAGGTGATGCCGGCGATGATGCGCAGCACGGTCAGGCCGTAGCCAGCTTGGGTAGCAACAACAGATTTGATCAGAGCGTTCATGTGCAGCAGTCCTTGTAGTGGGGAGTTGATGGAGTGAAGATTAAACCAATTAGCCAATATTTAAAGCGGATAAAATCGCTTTAAATATCGAATAAATTAATAAATCGACATTCTCAACCTACGCGCTAAGGCTCCAATAGATAGCGCTCGCGGTCATAAGCAAGGTAGTACTTATTCACGCTATTCACATAGCTGACCACGCCCATGCCCATCTGCTCCATCGCCACCCGCTCCACCTGAAAGAACCACTGATTGGGATTCAGGCCGCGCCTGCGTGCTTCCGCCCGCAGGCTCTGCACCCGTTGCGGGCCCATGTTGTAACCGGCCAGAACAAAGGCCATGCGTTCACGCTCATTAAGCTGCGGACTATTGAAGTAGTTGCGGCGAATCATTGCCAGGTACTTGGCGCTGGCCTGCACATTGTTATCCAGCACGCTGATATTGCTCACGCCAACGCTTCGTGCGGCCGCCGGGGTGATCTGCATCAGCCCGGTCGCGCCACCGGCCCCGCGCGCGGCGGGGTTAAGGGTCGACTCCTTGAAGGCCACAGCAGCCAGGGCCAGCCAGTCGAAATCATGCTGACTGGCATAACGCTGCAGCACCGGGCGGACTTTTTCCAGGCGCTGGCGTTCGGTGCGGCCCAGCGGGTAATGCACCTTGTACAACCGCCGGTAGACACGCTGGAACGCCGCATCCTGATCCGCCGGGTCTCGGTAACCCTTGAGAAAGCGGTCGATGCTTGCGCCGAGCATTGGCGTGTCGCGGCGCACGTACCAGCGCATATCACCGTCGTTGGTCAATTGCAGGTGGCGATCCAGACGCAGCTTGGGCATCACCTTGGCCCAGCGCTCGGCAATCGGCTGCTCGACCGCCGTCACACTGAAAATGCCGGCCTGGACCATTTCCAGCACATCTTCAACCGCCAGGCTGGGGTCGACCCACTCGACGATAATCGGCGAACGCTTGCTGTCGATCAGCCGCTGGTTGACCGCCCGCACCGCTTCCCCGGCCACACTGCCTGCGGGCAAGGCCAGGCTACGCCCGGAGAGCTGTTCGAGGTTCTGGTAACGCCGGTTACCCTGTTTCGCGACGATAATCATCGGCACATTGCTGCGGATGGCCGCACTGGCGCTGAGCTTGCTGCCGCGCGGCATATTCAGCAGCTCACCGGGGGCGACCAGATCGCCCTCACCACGCTGCAAGGCAGCCAGCAGCTGATCCTTGGCGCGGGGGATGATCTTCAGTTTGAGTGTGCGGCCATCACGCGAGTTGCGATTGAGATACTGCTCGAAGGCGCGCATGCGCTGGTACTCGACGCCAATGCTCTGGCCCTTGACCTCGCCTGAGCTATTACGGCTCTGATTGACCAGCACGCGCAATTCACCACTGTTGCGGATGCTCGCCAGATCACGGGCGGCCTTGGGTTGCTCGACTTCCAGCGGGCCAGCCACGCGCGCCACCGCTGTGCAAGACAGCAGCAATAGGCAGCAGGTGAGCAGCACTCGCAACATCAAGGCTCCAGGGCAGAATCGACCGATAGATCAGTGCAGCGGCTCGTCTGAACAGGCTGCATACAGGACAACTGACCCCTCGCTCGGGGCGCGGAGGTTCGCACAGCCCGCCCATGGATGCCAGCTAGCAATCACACACAACATCACATTCAAGCTTTAAGTAGCTGTATTTGTTAACTTTTAATCTATTAAAAAAGCTCTGTTATGCTGCTCAATCAATTCAGCAGGTAGCACCATGCAACTCATCGACATCGGCGTCAATCTGACTCACCCAAGCTTTGCCGAACAACGCGAAGCACTCCTCGCTCGTGCTTATGCGGCGGGTATCCAGCAAATGCTGCTGACCGGCACCAGTCTGACGGAAAGTGAGCACGCCCTGGAGCTGTGCCGCCAGCTGGATGACAGCGCCGAGCATTTGTTCAGCACTGCCGGCATTCACCCCCACGATGCCAGCAGCTGGAACAGCGACAGCCATGCGCAGCTCAAAGCCCTGCTGGGCGACCCCAGAGTGCGCGCCGTGGGCGAATGCGGGCTGGACTTCAATCGCGACTTCTCGCCCAGGCCGCAACAGGAACTGGTGTTGGAGCAGCAGCTGGCCCTGGCAGTAGAACTGCAACTGCCGGTGTTCCTGCACGAGCGCGATGCCGACGAGCGCCTGCTGGCGATCCTGCGGCATTTCCGCGACCAGCTGCCGGCGGCCGTGGTGCACTGCTTTACCGGAGAAAAGCGCGCGCTATTCAACTACCTGGATATGGACCTGCATATCGGCATCACCGGCTGGATCTGTGACGAGCGCCGCGGCAGCCATCTGCATCCGCTGGTCAAGGAAATCCCCCGTGGCCGGCTGATGCTGGAAAGTGACGCACCCTTCCTGCTGCCACGCAGCCTGCGCCCGAAGCCGAAAAACGGCCGTAACGAGCCAGCCTTTCTCGTCGAGGTATTGCGCGAAGTGGCGCTGCACCGTGGTGAAACCGAGCAGGTAGTGGCGGCCGATACCAGCGCTGCGGCCCAGGCCTTTTTCAAGCTGCCCGCATTCAAGGGCGCAGCCAGCTAGTCGCCCAATAACGCGGTACCGGCTGGCTTGTTGATAAGGATCAATAGATCCACTGTGAGGCTGAGCGACACTAATGGCACTTTGCCAAGCCTTCACCTCACACAGAGACACCTGCATGGGCCATTGGATCAGCGACCTTTCCCTGAAGTACAAATTCTGGGCTGTAAATGCCGTGGCCTTCTTTACCACGCTGCTGTTGGTGCTCTATGCGCTACAGCTGGAGCAGCAGGTACATCACGCCGCCGCCAAGCAGGCCGCGCAGCAGCAGGCCCGACTGTTAAGCCAATGGCCGCAGGATCAGGCCTTGCCAAGCGCGAGCAACCTGCTGAGTTTTGCCAGCGGCCAGACGCCACGCCTGCCGGACAATCAGGGCAGCGCCCTGGCCAACGCCCGCGGCTGGGTCGATTTAAACGGTAGCGATGGGCTGATAGGTGCCGAAGTTATCGCCCGCGAGGACGGTAAGCGCCTGGCCATCACCGCTTCGGCGCCGAGCCTGCCCGAAGTGTTTTTCGACCGAGCACCGAGCTATGCCCTGGTCGTCGCGCTGTTGATGCTGCTGTTGCTGGCGGCCTCGCAGTTGCTGATTCGCTTTCTGCTCAGCCACCTCAACACCCTTAAGGACGTGATGCTGCAGGTGGAAAAAAGCGGCGACCTCAGCGCCCGCGTGCCGCTGGACTGCAAGGATGAAGTGGGCCAGATGGCCAGCGCTTTCAATGCCATGCAGGCTGGCTATCAGCGGGTGGTCGGCATTGTCGCCAAGTCGGCGGCGCAGCTGGATGAAGGCGCCGAACGCCTGGCCGGCAATATGCGCGGTGTGCGCCAGGGCATGCTTGAGCAGCAAAGTGAAACCGAACAGGCGGCCACGGCGATCAATGAGATGTCCGCCACCGTGCACCATATTGCCGAGCACACGGCTGATACCCGCGATCAGTCAAAAACCGCCGAGCATCTGGCGCAGAGCGGCCAACAAGCGGTTAACCGCGTAACCCTGTCGATTTCCGGGCTGTCCAGCGGCGTGCAGCAGACCGCGCAGATGATCGAACAGCTGGCAGTCGACAGCCAGAAGATCGGCGGCGTGGTCAGTGAGATTCACGGCATCGCCGAACAAACCAACCTGCTGGCGCTGAACGCTGCCATCGAGGCTGCCCGCGCCGGCGAAATGGGCCGTGGCTTTGCCGTGGTGGCCGATGAAGTGCGCAACCTGGCCAAGCGCGTGCAGGACTCCACCGATGTCATCACGCAGATGATCAATACCCTGCAAAGCGGCACCCGCGACGCCGTGGACTTTATGCAGGACAGCTCGATCAAGGCCGATGAGTGCGTCAAACAGGCCGGTGAAGCCGGTCAGGCACTGGTCGCCATCACCGAGTCCGTGGCGCATATGCGTCAAAGCAATACGCAGATTGCGGTGGCGGCCGAGCAGCAGAGCCAGGTGGCTGAAGAGATGAACCGCGCGGTGATCCGCATCCGCGACGTGACCGAACAGACCGTCGGCCAGACCGGTCAATCGGCCGTTACCAGTGCCGACCTGGCCAACCTGGCTGGCGAGCTGAACAAGGCGATTCGCCAGCTCAAGCTCTAGCCAAATACCGCAACGGTCTGCCGGCTGATCGCAAGTAGTTCACCGGCCGGCGACCACAGCGCTGCTGCAACATGGCCGTAGCCATCACGGGCATGTTCGATTTGCGCGCGGTACAGGCACCAGTCCAGGGTGCTCAATTCGCTCATCGGCTGCACAAACTCGATGGTCCAGGTCAGCGAGCTGCCCGGCGCCGGAGCGCTCAGGTGCGGCAATACCGCTGGCGGCCAGGCATCCACCAAAGCCAGCAGGTGCGCTTCGTTGGCCTGCTCGGCTACGCCTTGATCACGCAGGCGCACCCAGCCGCCCATGTCGCGCGACGGATTATTGGTAAACGGCATACCACCAAATGCCCAGCGCATTGCCAGGTAGCGGGTAAATTCGGGGGTGACGTTGGGGATATACGGTAGCTCCGGGCAATCCTCAACCGCCTTGGCTTGCGGCGCGGGATCAGCCTGCACGGCGATGCGCGACTCACGCCCGGCGCCGAAACTGCCCTGCACCAGGGTTACCACCTGACCGTCCTGTATCGCCCGGCCCAGCACCTGGCTGACGGCCTTACCTTCGCGTAGCACTTCCACTTCAAAGCGCACCGGCACATCCGGCGCGGCAGGTCCGACAAAGGTAATAGCCAAAGAGCGCGGCGGTCGCCCGCTAGGGACTTGAGCACGCATAGCCTCGTATACCAACGCCGCCACCAGCCCGCCAAAACTGGCGCGGCCCTGCCCCCACTGCGCAGGAATCAACACCGCCTGCGGGTTGTCGCGCACGGCCTGAAGTAACTCGGAAAAGCCCATAACCACCTCGAAAGCTGTAGATGCGGGTGATCTTAGGGCAAAGGCAGCGATGAATGACACGACATTTCGGCCAAACAAGCCGAAGGTATAACGACTTTTCAGCCAACTCAGTTACTGAGTGCGAGCAAAACCTGCGGTCAATGCCTGCAGGGCCAGATCGGCCTGCTGCTCGGCACTCTGCATCGCTTCCCGCCAAGCCGGCACGCAAGGCTGTAAATCCGTTTCGGCTTCGGCGCGCAGCAGCCACTGCCAGTGGTCGTGCCAATCACCCAGCGTCGACTGCGCCTGCTTAAGCTGCATACGCGTGTGCCCAGACATTTTCGCCAACTGCGGATAGGCTTCGGCGGCATAGCGCAGGCGCTTGACCAACAAGCGCAGGCGATGACGGTCATGGGCGGGGTCAAGCAGCGCCTGCGCCAAACGCTTGCGATCCTTGCGCAAGCGCTGCCTGATCAACTTTTGCTGGTCGCGCAGTTGTCCATTGCTAGCGGCGTCTCGCCACTCCTGTGGCCAGGTATCAAGAGCGTGGAGCAACTGGGCCAGCGGTGCACTGCCGAGCAGCTGGCTATAGCCCTGCAGTAACAGTGGCTGACGTGATTGTGCGGCGCTATCGAGCCCTTGCTGCAGCAGATGCCCCTGCAACACCTCAAGGTCACGCAGCGGGCCGGTCAAGCGGCCCAGCTCGGCTGCGCGTTGCTGCAGATCGGCACAAGCCGCGACCGAGGACAGCGGCCGCAACAGGCTACGCAATTGACGCAAGGCGATGCGCAGATCATGCAAAGCCTCATCGTCGGTGCCCGCCAGCAGCCGTTCACGGCAGGCAAACAAACGCACCTGTATGCGCAGTACGTGCTGCTGTACCTCATCAATCAAGCCTTGCATCGCATCACTCCTGTGAAATCGCTCCCCAGCTTATGTACTTATGGATCGGCCACAAGTGGCCAATAGTCGCTATGAGTCCAAACGGGTAAGCCGCCAAGGCAATGCCCGCCGCAGCGCCTTCAGATGCTGACGCAGCTGAGCCGCTGAAAGCGTTTGCCCGGCATAACGCTGCGCCTCGAACGCGGCTGCAAAGTCGCCAATCACTTGCGCCTGAGCCGGCATCTGCAAAGCTGCCCGCGCCGCATAGTCGCGCGGGCCTTCGCCGGGCTTGCGCGGCACGCCATGGCGCGCCAGCAAACCCTCGAAACGGCGGAATAGCCGCTGCTGCACATCTCGTTCACGCTGCCAGGGCTTGAATAGCCAGAGCGAAAGCAAACTGAGCAGCAGCGCCCCGCCGCCGACCAAGCCGATCACCAGCGACTGAGCATCCACCCGACCCAACCAGCGCTGAAGAAACTCCAGCTGCTGCTGACTCTGGTAGCCCAATACCCAGCGTTGCCAGCCGTAATTGACGTTATCCCAGGCCAGGCGCAACTCATTCAGCCAACTGAGGTTGCGATAGCGCAGTGGGGAGAAAGGCGAGTCTTCGAGAAAACTCTGCTCACCGGCCAGGGCCTCTTCCAGCCCCATATCGATGCGCTCGGGCGCCACCTGGAACGTCGGGTCGACGCTAACCCAACCCTGCCCCTCTTGCCAGTACTCGACCCAGGCATGGGCATCGAACTGCCGCACCTGCACATAGTTGCCGGACGGGTTGTACTCGCCACCCTGATAACCCGCCACCACTCGTGCAGGGATGCCCGCAGCGCGCAGCACATAGGTCATAGCCCCGGCGTAGTGGGCGCAGAAGCCGCTGCGGGTTTCAAACAGAAAATCATCGATATTGTTCTGCCCCAACGCAGGCGGTCGCAGGGTGTAGGCAAAGGGCTCACGGTTGAAGTGGCTAAGCAGCGCCTGCACCAGTTGTTCAGGCTGCGGGTGCTCACGTTTAAGTTGTCCGGCCCAGGCACGGCTGCGCGGCTCACCTTGCTGTGGCAATTGCAGGGCACGGCGCAGGGTTTCCCGGGGCAGTTGCGGCTCACGCAGCGCCTGCGGCCAGGAGGTGGCCTGATAGATCAGCGAACGATCCACCGGCTGCCGGCGCTGCAAACGGAAATCGCTCATCTGCCGGGTCTGCTCCAGTGTGGTTTCCG
This sequence comes from Pseudomonas sp., assembly GCA_044240245.1. GTDB lineage: Bacteria > Pseudomonadota > Gammaproteobacteria > Pseudomonadales > Pseudomonadaceae > Aquipseudomonas. The sequence continues at coordinate 14,082 of JBIHZW010000060.1, forward strand.
CCACATCCAGGGCAAACAACCAGCGCTGTGTACTGGGCTGCATCACGATGCTGTAACTCAGCGCTTCGCCACGCTTCTGCCACTGCGCGCCGGGACCAAATTCAGCGTAATTGGATTGCGACCAACGCCGCCCGTCGAAGCGATCGAGGGTCAGCGCCCGCCAATACAACTCACTGCGCGGCGGCGTTTCGCCGTTGAAGCTGGCGCGAAACGCCAGGGCAGCGGAGCGACTTAGATCGGCGATGTCCGCCGGGGCCATGCTGTCCGACAGGCCCGTAGTCGCCTTGTCATTTGGCACCGGCAACGACCATAACGGTCCCATGCGTGGGAAGAATACAAACAGCAGCAACATCACCGGCAGCGCCTGTAGCAGCAGCCCGCCGGCCAGGCGCGCGGTCGGCCACGGCTGCGCGGCCAGGCTGCTCTGCTGCAAACCAATCAGGGCGGCGAGCAAGGCGGTGACCGGTAACAGGCTGTAGAACGCCATCAGCATGCTGTCATCGAACAGGTAGGCGGTGACCACCACAAAGAAGCCGAGAAAGATCAGCACCAGTGCATCACGCCGCGTACGCATCTCCAGCAGCTTGAGCACAAACGCCGCAATCAGCAGCACCACCCCGGCATCCAGCCCGATCAGGCTGCCACGGGAAAGGAACACCCCGAGCGCCGCCGCCAGCATCAAACCGCCCTTGGCCCAGGCATTCGGGTAGCGCGCACGCATGCGGAAAATCTGAATACGCCAGGCTGCACTGCCCAGCCACAGGCCGATGATCCACAGCGGTAAATGCGTCAGGTGGGGAATGATCACCAGCACCTGCGCCACCAGCAACCAGGTCAGGCTGATCCGCGGGATCACTGCAATACGGCTCATGGCGCACGTCCGAACAGCGCCAGGGCGCGCAGGCAGGCATCGCGGTGCAGTTCGCCGCTATCGGCGCCCAGCACCTGGCCCGGCAGACTCAGGGCAAACGGCTGCTGACGCTCGGACAGCTGCAGTACCCAGTGGCAGAGCAGCGACAGGCGAGTTTCGACATCACCGGCCAATGCCTCGAAATCCAGGTACAGATCACGCCCAGTGATCGAGGCAAAATCCTTGACCAGCAGACCCTGGCCACGGGAATAGGCTTTCCAGTGCAGGCGACGTTTGGAGTCACCGGGCTGGTAGTTCTTCAGCCCCTGATAATCGTCCACACCCTGGCCGTGGGGGCGGCTGCCCTCCTCGTCCTGATCCTCGCTGGCACCAGCGGACAGCGGCAGATCACCCGGCAAGGGCCGTGGATAAACCAGCACGCGCTGATCCAGATCGACCCAGCTCCAGGCCACCAGAATGCCCAACGGAAAACGGCTCTCGACGCGCAGGCGACCGGGGCGCAGCCAGCCGCGCTGCAACGCCGGCAAGTTTAACTGGCATTCGCTCACGCCCTCGGCCGGCACATCCAGCGTCTGCAACTCGGCCGGCGGCCAGCCCAGGCTGACGGCCTGATGGGGCCGCTGACTGCTTTCCAGGCGCACGCGAAAGCCGGCCGGTTCGCCGACAAACACCGCCGGCGCGCTACCCGCCTTGAGGATCAATCCGGCCAGGTTGCGGTAGGTGTGCAAAATGGCCACGACAAACACCGAGGCCAGCAGAAAGGTCAGGCCATAGGCCAGGCTGTTCTGGTAATTGATCGCTGCCAGCAGCATCAACAACAGCGCCACCATAAAAGCCGCGCCGACCCGGCTAGGGATGATAAAGATCCGCCGCTGATTCAGCCGCACGCTGGCGGCAGCCGGAATACGCCGGGCCAGCCAGCGGTTCCAGCGCGGTCTGAGCTGGGCGATCAAAGCGCCGGCACCTCACGCAGCAACCACTGCACCAGGCTGCCCGCACCATGCCCGGCCGGATCTGCGCGCTCGCGCAGACGGTGGCCGACCACCGAAGGCAGCACGGCCTGCACGTCCTCCGGAATCACATAATCACGCCCGGCGAGGAAGGCCCAGGCCCGCGCCGCCGCCAGCAGCGCCAGGCTGGCCCGTGGCGACAGGCCCCAGGCGAATTGCGGCTGGGTGCGGGTGGCATCGACCAGGCGCAGCACATAGTCGATCAGCGCATCGCTGGCGCGCACCTTGGGAATTTCCGCCTGCACCAGCGCCAGCTCGGTGTGATCCAGCAGTGCCGGCAGAGTTGGCAACAGCGAGCGCCGCGAGTCGCCCAGCAGCAGGGCTTTCTCCGCCGCCTTGCCCGGGTAACCAAGCGACAGACGCATCAAAAAACGATCCAGCTGCGACTCGGGCAAGGCGAAGGTGCCGCCCTGGCTGACCGGGTTCTGCGTGGCGATTACAAAGAAGGGCTCAGGCAGCGGCCGGGTCGCGCCTTCGATGGTTACCTGGCCCTCTTCCATGGCTTCGAGCAACGCACTCTGGCTTTTCGGCGTGGCGCGGTTGATCTCATCGGCCAGCACCAGCTCGGCGAAAATCGGCCCCGGGTGGAAGATAAATTGCCCGGTGTCCTTGTCGAACACCGAGGTGCCGAGAATGTCGCCGGGCAGCAGGTCGGAGGTGAACTGAATGCGCTGAAAGCTTAAGCCCAACACCTTGGCCAGGGCATGGCTGAG
>JBIHZW010000272.1:0-5111 GCA_044240245.1 Pseudomonas sp.
GCCGGACAGTTCCAGCGGATGACGCTGGAGCAAAGCCTCGATACGCAGCATCTTCGCCGTGGCGTGGACCTTTTCCAGTATCTCGGCCTTGCTCACCCCAGCCTGACGCAGCGGCGAGGCGATGTTCTCGAACACCGTCAGGGTCGGGTAATTGATGAACTGCTGATAGACCATCGACACGTTGCGCTGGCGCACCGAGACATTGGTCATGTCCGCGCCATTCATCAGGATGCGTCCGCTGGTGGGTTTATCCAGGCCCGCCATCAGGCGCATCAGGCTGGTCTTGCCAGACAGCGTGCGCCCCAGCAGCACATTGAAGGAGCCAGGTTCGAAGCTCAGGCAGGCATCGTCGATATGCAGCTGGTGATCAACGATCCGCGTGACATGCTCCAGAGTAAGTGACATGGGCCGTCCTTTTTCTTGTTATCTGCCCAGTAACAAGGCGAGTTCCGTGCCAACCCGTTGTAGCGCCTGCAAGCCATTGATTTAGAACAACTGCAGTTGCGCGCTGTCAATCTACGAAGACGCTACTGAACACTGTTGAACAATACGCAGTGAACAACTGAACAGTCACAGCGTTGACATTGAACAGTCTTCGGCGACACTGCAGGGGCCCGGCGCAGACCGTGGCCCATAACAACAAGAACCCGCGCGAGATACCTGTCATGGCTGACGCTGTCACTGCCCTGCCCCACGAGACCATCATCCAGGACTCCTGGACACGCTGCCGTGACTACGGCCTGACCCACCAGAGCACGCCAATCTTCAGCCAGCCCGAACGCGGCGAAATCAGCGCCCTGCTCGACAGTCAGCACGCCCTGGTGCACACCACCCACAAGGAAGTGCTGCCTTACTACGGCACCATCCTGGCCAACTCCAACTGCCTGATCATGCTGGCAGACCACCAGGGCCAGGTGCTGCAATCCTGGGGTGATCAGCGTTTTATTGAGCCCAGTCGCGCCGCTGGTTTTGTCGCCGGAGCCACCTGGCTGGAGCGCTACACCGGTACCAATGCCATCGGCACTGCTCTGAGCTGCGGCCAGGCGGTACATATTCAGCACGATGAGCATTTCCTCAAGGCCAACCGCTTTATGACCGGCTCGGCCTCGCCGATTTTTGACGAACAGCGGCAGATGATTGCGGTGCTGGATGTGTCGAGCGACAGCTACCTGCCGCCCTCGCACACCCTGGGCATGGTCAAGATGATGAGCCAGTCGGTGGAAAACCGCCTGATACTCAACCTGTTCCAGCAGCGGTATTTCCAGCTGAGCTTCAACACCAGCCTGGATAACCTCAGCAGCCCCTGGGCCGGGCTGCTGATTTTCGATGAGCAAGGCCAGGTGGTTTCCGCCAATCGCCGTGCCGACAGCCTGCTCGGCGTGGGCCTGGCCCAGGTGAATATCGAAAGCCTGTTCGACGTACCGCTGCAGCAACTGCTCAACCAGCCTGAGGCGCTGCCGTTCAACTTGCGCGCCAGCGGGCGCTTTCGCTTTCACGCGCAGATCAAACGCCCGCAGCAACCTTCGCCAATCCAGGCCCGCGACTTTCGCCCCGCCCAACAACCGCAAACCAGCGCCACTAGCAACCACTTCACCCTGGCCTCGCTCAACCTCGGCGACCCGCGCGTCGACAAAGCGGTACGCCAGGCAGAGCGACTGCTGGAAAAAGACATTCCAATCCTGGTACATGGCGAAACCGGAGTCGGTAAGGAAGTCTTCGTCAAAGCCCTGCACCACGCCAGCTCGCGCGCCAGTCAGGCGTTTATCGCGGTCAACTGCGCGGCTATTCCCGCCGAGCTGGTGGAGTCCGAGCTGTTCGGCTATGAAAAAGGCGCGTTTACCGGGGCCAACCAGAAAGGCAGCATCGGCCTGATTCGCAAAGCCCATAAAGGCACGCTATTTCTCGACGAAGTCGGCGATATGCCGCTGCGCGTGCAGGCCCGCCTGCTGCGGGTGCTGCAAGAGCGTTGCGTGCAGCCGCTGGGCAGCAGTGAGCTGTACCCAGTGGATATCCGCCTGATTTCCGCCACCAACCGCCCACTGCGCCAGGATGTGGAAAGCGGGCTGTTCCGCCAGGACCTCTACTACCGCATCAGCGGCCTCAACCTGGAACTGCCGCCGCTGCGCGAACGCACCGACAAGGCCGCCATGGTCCAGCGCATCTGGGATTACCACCGCGAACCGCAACAATGGGCCGGGATAAGCCAGGAGGTGCTGAGCCTGTTCGAGCGCCACCCGTGGCCCGGCAACCTGCGCCAACTGAGCAGCGTCCTGCAGATTGCCCTGGCCATGGCCGATGACCAGCAGATCCGCGCGGAACACTTGCCGGATGACTTCTTCGCCGATTTGCAGCCAGCAGCTGCGCAAACGCCCTCCACCCAGCCATCTCCACAACCTCTGGCCAGCACCAGCGCGGATGATCTGGCCAGCCAGTACCAGGCCTGCGGCGGCAATATCTCGCACCTGGCGCGCAGCCTCGGGGTTAGCCGCAATACGCTGTACAAGCGGCTACGGGAAACGGGCCTGACGGCGCGCTAGAACGCGCCGCAGCGCCTGTGATCGTTATCGTTTTCCCTGACGATGGACCTATACGGCCCAAATAGGGTCGAAACCCTTAATAGCCAATCATCGGTTCCCACTGCGGCCATAGCCGCATAGACTCCGCGCCCCGCCCTCTAGCTCCTGCGCGTTCCACCCTGCTACCCCTTGTCCCTTCGCGAGTCAAAGCCTAATGCGTTACCCCGCAACTCCAATAACCGTTTTTTCGCGAATCCTGCAGCCACTGCGATGGAGCTGCGCCGTGCTGGCCATCGCGCTGTTAAGCGCCTGCAGCAGCCTTGCGCCGCCACAAGCAAACCCCGAGATAGAGCCGATACGCTTTCTTCTGAGTTTCGACGACGGTCCTAGCGCTAGCACTGGCGATAATCCAACCGAGCAGATCCTCGACACCCTGGCAGACAACCCTATTCAGCCAGGAATCAAGGCGTTGTTCTTTGTGCAGACTCGCGCCGCAGCAGCCGGCGGCAGCGTTCAGGGCCAGGCACTACTGCAACGTCAGCAACGTGAGGGCCATCTGCTGGGCTTTCACACCGCCACCCCAGGCCATGCCAACCACCGCTTTCTCAGCCCAGCCGCTCTGGATCAGTCGCTGAAAGATGGCGTAGCCGACCTGACCGCCATTAGCGGCACGGCGCCGCGCCTGGTTCGGCCACCCTTCTGGAACTATGACGAGCGCACATTCGCCGCCTACCAGGCGCATGGCCTGCGCTTACTGCTGACCGATTTGAGCGCCAACGATGGCAAGACCTGGGGCATCAATGGCAGCTTGCGCCGACGCAGTAATCTGCGTGACCAGCTCGCCCGCGCTGCGCAGCAGATCAGCGTTGGTGCCTTACCGGCTGTCGATGGGGTTATACCGGTCGTGGTGACCTTCCACGACCTCAACCCCTACACCGCACGGCATATGCAGGAATATCTGCAGATTCTTCTGGATGTGGCCGAAGATGTTGGCCTGGCCACGGATAAACAGCCGTTCTATGGCCAACGCGACGTCCTGCAACGTGCCGCACTAAGACGCGCCCTCGGCGACCCACTTCAGTACGCCCGCCTGCCGGGGCTGTGGAACTGGCTGTGGAACTAAGTCCTGCGGCCTAACGGTTACACGTGACCGCTATAAGTCTGTTCACAATCTCAGGCGCGTAAGTCAAACAAGGCCAAGGCAGGCGAGCACCCGTTAGCCCTTACATAACCCGCCTTTAAGTAGCGCCAAGTATTCCGGGCGTTGTGATAACGAGTTATGTCCCGCCGCCGGAATAACCTTGAGCGCAGCAACACCCTGGGTGAAATGGCCGAAAAGCGCATCGCTGCTGGCGCGCGGAATGACCTGATCCTGCTCCGCCGCGATCAACAACGTTGGCACACGAATCTGCTGGGCGTACTTCCAGGACTCGAATTTGTCCTTAAGCAGCCACTGCACAGGGATATACGGGAACCGGCTCTGCGCCAGGTCCTGGATGCTGTTGTAAGGCGTAATCAGAATCAAACGGGCTGCCGGCCGCTGGCTGGCAAGGCGCACCGCCACGCCCGAGCCCAAACTGCGCCCCACCACCACAGTGCAGGGGTGCTGGGCATAAACCTGGTCAAACAGGGCGAGCGCATCGGCTTGAATAGCTTCTTCTGAGGGCGAGCCGCTGCTTCCGCCGTAGCCTCGGTAATGCAGCAGGTAGAGCGCATGGTCGCTGAAAGCCTGGGAAAATTCGGGCAGATTGAGGGAAATATCCTCGCCGTTGCCGCCAAAATAGATCAGAGCATTGCGCCCCTCGAGTGGCCGGGTGGAGACCAGCACCTCGGCATCCTCTATGGGCAGCTTGAGTAGCGTGTTGGGATTATCGATAGCGCGGGGCTGCGGGAAGTAGATAAGCGAACGCTGGAACACCAGCAAAGCAACGCAAATCACCACATACAAGGCCGTCGCCCAGAGCAAAAACGTAACCAAGGTTCGCGATAGACGACTGACTTGCATTGAGCCTTCTTCTGTCTCTATAGCCGCAAATAAACAAGCCGCTCGAAAGCGGCCTGTTTAATCCAACGCCTGCCTTACTCAGCCAAACGCCAGGTGGTGCCACCCTTACCGTCTTCCAGTACCACGCCCATGGCGGTGATCTGGTCGCGGATGCGGTCAGACTCAGCCCAGTTCTTCTCGGCGCGCGCTTGCAGGCGCGCAGCGATCAAGGCATCCACTTCGGCCGCATCAACCTTGCCCTCGGCACCGGCCTTGAGGAAGTCGTCCGGCTGCAGTTGCAACACACCGAGCACTCCAGCCAGCTCTTTCAGGCGCGCCGCCAAACCAGCAGCAGCCTGCAGATCGGTTTCGCGCAGGCGGTTGATCTCGCGCGCCAGCTCGAACAGCGCAGCGCAGGCTTCCGGCGAGTTGAAGTCGTCGTCCATCGCCACCGCAAAACGCTCGACAAATGCTTCGCCACCAGCAGGAGCCGCTGCAGGCAGGCCCTTAAGCGCGTTATAGAAACGCTCCAGAGCGCCTTTGGCTTCGCGCAGGCTGTCTTCGGAGTAGTTGATCGGGCTGCGGTAGTGGCTGGACACCAGCAGGTAGCG
>JBIHZW010000273.1:0-5098 GCA_044240245.1 Pseudomonas sp.
TTGATGTCTTCGGCGCAGGCGCGGCAGGCGCGGCCCAGGCGTGAACGGGAGATAAACAGCGTCAGCCCGACCATGACAAAGAAGGTGACGACGAAAATCAGCACCTGCATATAGGAAATCACCACGCCATTCATGGTGCTTTCACCGAACACGAAGTTGCCCGGCAGCAGGTTGGGAATCGATTTGTCCTTGGAGTCCTGGGCCAGGAGTACCTGGTTTTGCAGGAATATCGACATACCGATGGCGGAAATCAGCGGAATCAGACGGTTGCCGCCGCGCAGAGGGCGGTAGGCGACCCGTTCGATGCTGTAGCCATAGGCACTGGCGACAATGATGCTGGCGGCGAAGGCCGCAATCATCACGATGGGTAAACTGTCCAGGCCATACATGGCCAAGCCGGCGACCACAATGAAGGCTACGTACGAGCCAATCATGTAAACCTCGCCATGGGCGAAGTTGATCATGCCGATAATGCCGTAAACCATGGTGTAGCCGATGGCGATCAAGGCATAGGTGCTGCCAACGGTCAGACCGTTAACCAGCTGTTGCAGGTAGTGATAAAGATCAGGCATTGCCTAACTCCTGGGTTTTCACGCAATGCAGCGCTTATGGCGCAGCGTGCAACCGGAATTCTTCTAATAAACAAAACCCACTGCCAAAGCAGTGGGTTTTGGGTTCAGGCGGGGAAGCTTACTTGGCTTCAGTCTTGGTACCGTCCTGGTGCCATTCGTAAACCACGAAGCTGAAGTCTTTCAGGTCGCCCTTCTCGTCGAAGGCCAGGTTGCCAGTCGGGGTGTCGAAGCTGTTGGCACGCAGGGCTGCGGCCACTTTAGCGGTGTCGGTATCGCCAGCCTTGGTGATGCCTTCGGCGATCACTTGTACCGCGGCGTAAGCCGGGAACACGAACGGACCGCTGGAGTCTTCGTTTTTGGCTTTGAACGCATCAACCAGAGCCTTGTTGCGTGGGTCCTGGTCGAACGACTTCGGCAGGGTAACCAGCAGGCCTTCGGAAGCTGGGCCAGCGATGGCCGAGATTTCCTTGTTGCCTACGCCTTCTGGGCCCATGAACTTGGCGCTCAGACCTTTCTCAGCCGACTGACGCAGCAGCAGGCCCAGCTCTGGGTGGTAGCCACCGTAGTAGATGAAGTCCACGCCGGCTTGCTTGAGCTTGGCGATCATCGCGGAGAAGTCTTTGTCGCCGGCGTTGATGCCTTCGAACATAACGACTTTGGTGCCTTTGCTTTCCAGGGTCTGCTTGACCGCGGTAGCAATGCCTTCACCGTACTGCTGCTTGTCGTGGATTACGGCAACAGCTTTCGGCTTGACGTGGTCAGCGATGAAGTTACCGGCGGTTGGGCCTTGCAGGCTGTCCAGACCGATGGTGCGGAACACCAGTTCGTAACCGCGAGCGGTGATGTCCGGGCTGGTGGAAGCCGCGGTAACCATCAGGATGCCTTCGTCTTCGTAAATGTCGGACGCTGGCTGAGTGGAGCTGGAGCAAAGATGGCCAACCACGAATTTAACTTCGTCGTTAACGATCTTGTTGGCTACGGCAACGGCTTGTTTCGGATCGCAGGCGTCGTCATACACCACGCCTTCGAGCATTGCGCCGTTCACCCCGCCGGCCTTGTTGATCTGCTCGATAGCCATTTTGGCACCGATGAACTGCATTTCACCGTATTGCGCGACGGCGCCGGTGACTGGGCCTGCCAGGCCAATTTTGATGGTGTCAGCCGCTACCGAGTAGCTGGCAACGCCAGCCATGGCCATGGCGGCAAACAGTTTGGAAATCTGCTTAGTAGCCTTGTTCATAGTGCTCCACTCTTATTGGTTTTGATTGTTGTAGTTCTGGCGGCCAAAGCTGCAGAACCGGGTTGTTTCCCCGGCCATCCCCCCGGCAACTGTACCGCTGCAGTGTAGAGCGCGGCTTTGCGGCTTGAAAAGCGGCTTACTGGGGGCAAAACCCTGGGGTGTCGCTTTAACGCAATAAATGTATAGAAAAACGGCGTGTCTTGATCGCCGTTGGCAACGTCGCGAACAGCGTTGCGAATTTGCCAGCGGGCTGGCCGACGCTATCATGGCGGTCGATTTAAAAAGCGGCCATCCATGACAGGGCAAACCATGACAGAACAACCTAGCACCCTCTATGCCAAGCTGCTTGGTGAAACTGCAGCTATTACCTGGCAGGAGCTGCAACCTTTCTTCGCCCGCGGCGCCTTGCTGCTGGTCGACGGCACTCAGGATCTGATCGAAGTGGCGCAGGCAGTGGCAGAGAACGACCAGGCCAAAGTTGCCGCCTGGCTGGCCGCAGGTACCTTGAGCAAGGCTGATGATAGCCGCGCCGAAGACCTGCTAACCCGCGACCCAGAGCTGTGGGCGGTGGTCGTGGCGCCCTGGGTGCTGGCGCAGGAACGCATTGAACGCGTGCCGCTGCACTGATCTGGCGCGCGTACCACGCTTTATCCTGAGCAACTATGCTGGCAGCACCATGGACTGATTGCAGGAGCTGCCAGCATGTTTGAACCCGGACATTTGCATCGCGCCAATACCTTGGCCACGGCCGAGGCGCCGCTCTTTAGCGTCGACCTGTATTACGAAGTACGCCAGGACCCGACCGAAGGCCAGATGTTGCATATGCGCATGCAGGGGCAGGTGGACGGCAAGGCGTTTGAAGAGATCTTCGAGCTGCACCGCGATACCGCCTACAACTTCGCCAGCGTGGCCACGCGCCTGGCGCATAAGCATGGCCTGCCGACCAACAGCAGTCTGATCATGCGCAGCCACGCCGAGTACGATCTGATGTTCGAAGACATTCGCGCCAAGCTCGGTGCCCAGAGCGGCGAGCCGGTCAATCTCGATCATCTGGAAAAAGACGGTCTCTAGGTCGTTGCTCGGGCGTTGACTGGCGGGACAGGTTCCGGTGCCACTAGGTTAAGATGGCGGCCATCAATGAGTCGGAGTCTGCCTATGTCCACCTCCCTTCCTGCTTTGGCATTTGCTGGTATTGGCCTGATGGGGCTGCCCATGACCCAGCGCCTGCTGGCCGCCGGTTATCCGCTGAGCGTGTGGAATCGTTCCCCTGATAAGTGCGCACCGCTGCAGGCGCTGGGCGCGCAAACGGTGGCCAGTCCGGCGCAGCTCTGTGCTCGGGCAGATATCGTCATGCTTTGCCTGGCCAATACCGAGGTGGTGCGCGAAGTGGTGTTTGGCCCGGGTGGCATTGTAGAAACGGCACAGCCTGGCCAGCTGCTGGTAGATTTCTCCAGCCTGGAACCGGCGGCCACCCGCGAAATGGCCGCCGAGTTGAACGCCCGTTGTGGCATGCACTGGATCGATGCGCCGGTTTCCGGCGGCACACCGGGTGCGGCCAACGGCACGCTGGCGATCATGGCCGGTGGCCGGGTTGAGGATATCGAGCGGGTGCGGCCGATTCTCGCGCATCTGGGGCAACGCCTGACGCGCATGGGCGATGTCGGCGCGGGCCAGGTGACCAAGGTCTGCAATCAGATGATCGTTGCCTGTAATGCTCTGGTGATCGCCGAAGTGGTAGCCCTGGCGGAACAGGCCGGGGTTAATGCCAGCCTGATTGCTCCGGCACTTGCCGGCGGTTTCGCCGATTCCAAGCCGCTGCAGATTCTCGCGCCGCAGATGGCCGAGAGCCAGTTCGAACCGGTCAAATGGCATGTGCGTACCCTGCTCAAGGATCTGGATACGGCGGTCAAACTGTCGCAACAAGTCGGCTCGGCCACGCCGCTCAGTGGTATGGCCGCACAGCTGATGCGTCAGCACGGCAGCCAGGATAATCTGGAACGTGATCCGGCGACTCTGGTGCAGCTGTACCGCAAGCCACAGTATCGAGAGTCGCAGCCATGAAGATCGCCGCCAACCTGTCGCTGCTGTTTACCGAGTTGTCGTTGATCGACCGAATAGTGGCCGCCGCCGCTGCGGGCTTCGATGGCGTGGAAATCCAGTTTCCTTATGAGCTGCCGGCCGTTCGCCTGAAAGAGGCGTTACAGGCTGCCGACATGCCGCTGCGCCTGATCAACCTGCCCGCCAGTGACCTGATGAGCGGCGGGCCCGGCTTGGCCGCTGTGCCTGCGCGACAGACCGAGTTTGATGCCGCGCTGCAGCAGGCCTTGAGCTACGCCGCGATGGTGCGTCCGGCGTTGGTCAATGTGCTGCCGGGGCGCTTGGCCAAGGGTGTGGAGCCTGAACAGGCGCTGGCCTGTTTGATTAGCAATCTGCGCAAGACCGCCGAGGCCTTTCAGTTATTGGGCATTGGCGTGGTGGTGGAGGCGATCAATCCGCTGGATATGCCGGGCTTTCTGATCAACACCCCGGCGCAGCTGGATGCGCTGCTCAAAGCCGTGGCCCATCCCAATCTGGCTGCGCAGTACGACCTCTACCATATGGCGCGTCAGGGTCTGGACGTGCAGGCCGGTATCACCTTGCTGGCAGAGCGTATCGGTCACGTGCAGTTTGCCGATTACCCAGGGCGTGGTGCGCCGGGCACAGGCGAGCTGCAATTCGCGCCGCTGCTGACGGCTTTGCGTGACAGTGGTTATCAGGGCTGGCTGGCGGCCGAGTATCGATCTGGAGAGGCGGGCACCCAGGCCAGCCTGGGCTGGCTTGAGGAATGGCGAGCGACCTGAGGCTGCAACCTGCAACCCGATAGACCTCGGGTTGCAGGTTGCAGTGGCTTACTCGGGCTTGTCTTCGGCGTACTTGTTAAGCGAGATAACCCGGGTCTTGCCGATGCGGTGGCGGTAGATCTCGCGCAGGTACTTGATGGCTTTCTTCACGCTGTCGCGTGACAGGCGGATGTCGTTGATCGAGACGAACTTGTCCTGATCGTGGATCAGCTCGCGGTACTTCTTCTCGTACATCGGCTTGATCGCGTACCAGTTGGTATCGAGGATCTTCGCCGGGTTTTCGTACTCGTTGAGCATGGCGTCAACGCGCACCTCGTCGAACTCATCGCTCATGATGAAATCGAGAATGGCGTTGTCCAGGCTCTCGTCGAAGCGGTGCGGGTCGCGGGCGAAGCAGCGCTTGATAAAGGCCACGATCAGCGTCAGGAAATCGTCCGACAGGCACG
>JBIHZW010000274.1:0-5089 GCA_044240245.1 Pseudomonas sp.
CGAGCAGGGTAAACGCCTTGAACAACTGGCCGTACAGCTGAAAGGCCAGGAAGGTGGTGGCGAAAAGCTCGAAGCCACTCTGAAGAAGCTCACTGCCGAGCAGGCTGCGCTGAAAAGCGAGCAAGCCACCCTGAAAAGCGCGCTGGACGGGCAGAGCAAACTTGACGAGAAGCTTGCCAGCTTGAGCGGCGATATCGATGCGCTGAAGAAACAGGGCAACCCCAACCAGGCCATCGCTCGTGTCGAGCAGGACCTGCTGGTGCTGAAAAGCGATCTGGAAACCCGTTCCGCCGGCAGCAGCACGGCTGAGTTCGATGCCTTCCGCGCGCAGATGACCCGCAATATCAGCACCCTGCAGGCGCAGGTGCAGAATCTGCAGCAGCAGATCGACGCACGCTGAGAACCAGCGTCGGATCTGCTGCGCGTCGGCCCTGCGGCGTTAAAAAGCGGCTCGGCAAGCCGCTTGCGGCAACGCGCTTTAGCGCGACCCGAAGGGCGAGTGAAACGAGTAATGCTCATTTATCTCGCCGCTTTGACCAGCCGGAGGCTGTTACTAACGTAGCGCCTTGCAGGACTCTAGCTCGCGAGATCCGAAACAGGTTCTAAAGTTGCCGCAACGAAAAGCCCGCCAATTGGCGGGCTTTTTTATGTCGGTTTAACCACTGCGTTACAGCGTTGGGTAGTCGAGGTAGCCGACCGCGCCTTGGCTGTAGAAGGTTTCCGGGTGCGGCGTGTTCAGCTCGGCATCCTGTGCCAGGCGTGCCGGCAGATCCGGGTTGGCGATAAACGGCACGCCGAAGGCCACCGCATCGGCCTTGCCGGTGGCGAGCCAAGCATTGGCCTGGTCCTTGGTGAAACGCTCGTTGGCGATAAATACGCCGCCGAAGGCTTCTTTCAGGCTTGGCGACAGGCTGTCGTCGGCTTCCTGCTCACGGGCGCAGATAAAGGCGATGCCGCGCTTGCCCAGTTCCTGCGCCACGTAGGTGAAGGTCTCGGCGCGATTGGCGTCGCCCATATCGTGGAGGTCAGCCCGTGGCGACAGGTGCACGCCAACGCGGCCAGCGCCCCAGACTTCAATTGCAGCATCGGTGACTTCCAACAGCAGGCGGGCGCGGTTTTCCAGGTTGCCGCCGTAGCGGTCAGTGCGCTGGTTGGTGCTGCTCTGCAGGAACTGGTCGAGCAGGTAGCCGTTGGCGCCGTGGATTTCCACACCGTCAAAGCCTGCCGCTTTGGCGTTTTCTGCGCCCAGGCGGTAGGTCTCGACGATATCGGCGATTTCTTCGGTTTCCAGAGCACGTGGGGTGACGAAGTCCTTCATCGGCCGCACCAGGCTGACGTGCCCGGCTGGCTGGATGGCGCTTGGCGCGACCGGCAGTTGACCGTTCAGGTACAGCGGGTCGGAGATACGCCCAACGTGCCACAGCTGCAGAACGATCTTGCCGCCTGCGGCGTGCACGGCCTTGGTGATATTGCTCCAGCCGCGCACCTGATCATTCGACCAGATGCCGGGAGTGTCGGGGTAGCCAACGCCCATCGGGGTCACGGCGGTGGCTTCGCTGATGATCAGCCCGGCGCTGGCGCGTTGTACGTAGTACTCGGCCATCAGCGCGTTGGGCACGCGGCCTTCATCGGCGCGGCAGCGGGTCAGCGGTGCCATGATGATGCGGTTGTTGAGTTGCAGGTCGCCGATCTGGATCGGGTCGAAAAGCGTAGTCATGGGACGGTCCTCTCAGGTTATTCGTTGAGTGCAAGTTCGGGTTCAGGGCTACGGGTACTAAAAGTCAGCAGGGTGGCAAGCAGCGCCAGTACGGCTAGAGCAGCTGCTGCCAGGGGTACGCGGGTCAGGCCGAAACCTTCGGCAATCACCAGGCCGCCTACCCAGGCGCCGAGAGCGTTGCCGAGGTTGAAGGCGCCAATATTCAGGGTCGACACCAGGTTCGGTGCGCCGCTGCCAAAGGCCACCACATTGACCTGCAAGGCCGGCACCGCAGCGAAGGCGGCGGTGGCCCAGAGGAACAGGGTGATTTCGGCAGGGATCAGCGACTGGCTGGTCCAGCTGAACAGGGTGGAGATCACTGCCATGGCGACGAACACGCCGACCAGGGTGGCCTTCAGGCTGCGGTCGGCCAGACGACCACCGAGCACGTTGCCGAGGGTCAGGCCGAGGCCGATCAGCAGCAGGGTCCAGGTCACGCCATTGGGCGATACGCCGGTGACTTCACCGAGCAGCGGGGCGATATAGGTGAACAGGGCAAACATCGCGGCGGAGAACAGCACCGTGGTGCTCAGCGCCAACCACAGGCCGGCACCGCGCAGGGCGCGCACTTCGCTGGCGAAGTCGGCCTTGGTTTCATCGGTCTTGCTGGGTAGCACGCGCCACAGGCCAATCAGGGCAATCACGCCAATCAGGGTCACAGCCCAGAAGGTCGAGCGCCAGCCGGCGTACTGACCGAGAGCGGTGCCCAGCGGTACGCCAAGCACGTTGGCCAGGGTCAGGCCGGTGAACATCAACGCGACGGCCGATGCGCGGCGATTGGCGGGCACCAGGCTGGCGGCAACCACCGAGCCGATGCCGAAGAACGCGCCATGGCAAAGGGCGGTGATCACCCGGGCGAGCATCAGCATCTGGTAATCGCTGGCCAGAGCGCAGAACAGATTGCCGGCGATAAAGATGCTCATCAGCGTCAGCAGTGAGGCTTTGCGCGGCCAACTGGCGGTGGCCAGGGCCATAAAAGGTGCGCCGATGGCCACGCCCAGGGCGTAACCGGTGACCAGCCAACCGGCGCCGGGAATCGATACACCGAGGTCGCCCGCCACTTCTGGCAGCAGGCCCATGATGACGAATTCCGTGGTGCCGATGGCAAACGCGGACAAAGCGAGGACGAGAAGCGCTGCAGGCATGCCGTCAGCTCCTGAAAAAAGTGAATGTAAAAGTTGGTTTAGAGCGCTTGGCTGATGTGGTTGAGGAACGCCTGGATGGTCTCTTCATTGCGTTTGAAGAAGTTCCACTGGCCGACCTTCTTACTGCTTACCAGGCCAGCGCGCTGCAGGGTTGCCAGGTGCGCGGACACCGTGGATTGCGACAGGCCAGTGCGCTGGTCAATCTTGCCGGCGCATACGCCGATTTCCAGCGGATGGTCCTGGTCGGCGAAATACGCCTGCGGGTCCTTCAGCCAGTGCAGGATGTCGCGCCGCACCGGATGGGCCAGTGCCTTGATCACTTCATCGATGTCGAGTTGCATACGGGTTATCCCCTGTGCGCTGTAACGCCATATCGCGATGAGGCGAACCTTATATCGGTTGCTGGCGATATACAGATCGTTCGTGGCAATAGTCATCATCACGTGTGCTGATGTGTAAGCTGAGGCCATGAACTACCTCGCGCATTTACATCTCGGCGGCGACGCGCCGGCACAACTGCTGGGCAGCCTGTATGGCGATTTCGTCAAAGGGCCGTTGGCCGGACAGTGGCCGGCGGATATTGAAGCGGCGATCCGTCTGCATCGGCGCATCGATGTATTCACCGACAGCCACCCGCTGCAACTGCAGGCGCGGGCACGCTTTGCTGCCGAGCGGCGGCGCTATAGCGGAATTTTGCTGGATGTGTTTTTCGATCACTGCCTGGCGCTGAATTGGGGCGACTATGCCGCCGAGCCACTGCCGCGTTTTACCGGGCGGGTGTATCAGGTGCTGGCTGCCGAGCCGTGCTTACCCGAGCGCCTGGCGCTGATCGCACCGCGTATGGCGGCGCAGGACTGGCTGGGCAGTTACCGTGAATTTGCCGTGCTGGAGCAGGTGGTCGCTGGGATTGATCGGCGATTGTCGCGGCCGGGCTTGTTAGCGGGCGGTGCGGCCGAGCTGGAGCGGCTGTATCAGCCGCTGCTGGAGGACTTTCGCCAGTTCTATCCGGAGCTACAGGCCTTCGTGGCTCGCGAGCGTGGGCTCGGCGGTTAGGCTGCCTGGCTTTCAGCTTCAGCCTTTTCAGTTTCAGCTGCGTCTACCGCACCAAACAGCGCCTGACTGATGGCCTGCTGCGCGGCGCGGGCTAGGGCGTTGCGGTTCAGCTCGCTGCTGGCAATCGGCGTCAGCAGCTGGATCTGCACTTCACTCAGCTCGCTGCCCAGCAGGCGCAGCAGGTGCGAGAGCATGTCGTCATCACCAATAAACGGCGCCACGCTGCACGGCTGACCATTGCGCAGGTAACGGATGGCCACCGGCTGCACAGATACGCCGCTGTCGATCGCACTGCTTAGCAGGCGGCCGTGAAAGGTGCGCAGGCCGAGGCCGTCGGTGGTGGTGCCTTCCGGAAAAATCAGCAAGTTACGTCCATGCTGCAGATGGCGGCCAAGTTGCTGGTTAAGCAGGCTGCTGTCGCCTGAGCCACGGCGGATAAACAGGGTGCCGGCCT
This sequence comes from Pseudomonas sp., assembly GCA_044240245.1. Classification (GTDB taxonomy): domain Bacteria; phylum Pseudomonadota; class Gammaproteobacteria; order Pseudomonadales; family Pseudomonadaceae; genus Aquipseudomonas. The sequence continues at coordinate 4,409 of JBIHZW010000274.1, forward strand.
TGTGCGCCAGCCAGCCGGCCACCGGCCAGGTACGGACCTCGGCCTTGGACAGAAAGGACAGCGGGGTGAGCATGCCGAGTAGCGGAATATCGGTCCAGGACACGTGATTGCTGACCCACAGCATCGGCTGACGCGGCAGCTCGCCCTGTATCTGCAAGCGGAAGGGTAGCGCCCCTGCCAGACGCGCGAGAAACCAGCGAGTCAGACGCTGACGCGTTGGCATCAGGTCATGCCGGACCAGGCGCTCGAGCAGGGTGATACCCGCCGCCAGCAGGGTGCCGAGGCTGATCACCGCCAGCAGGCGCGCCAGGCGCAGGTACAAACGCAATTTCTTCATCAAGCTCTCCTGCGGCAAAAACACAAACGCCGGCACTGTCTACAGAGTGCCGGCGACTTGTGCAACCTTACTCAGACGGCTGCCTTGAAGTGCTTGGCATAGCGCGGGCATAACTCGTCGCGCTTGAGCAGGATAAACACGTCGGCGACTTGGAAATCCTGATCCCAGCACGGCTCGCCGCAGATCTTCGCGCCCAGGCGCATATAGGCCTTGAGCAGCGGTGGCATCTCGGCGATCACGTTGCTCGGCACATCCAGCGCCGGCAGCGGGGTTTTCGGTTCGGCGCGCAGATGCTCGGTACACAGGTAGCGTTCACGCAGGCGCTGCATAATCGCCTGGGCCTG
>JBIHZW010000275.1:0-5088 GCA_044240245.1 Pseudomonas sp.
GGTACTCGCCGAGTACCATCAGGACGTGCTCGAAGACCTGCTGGAAGACATCGGCCTGGGCAACCGCATGGCCTATGTGGTCGCGCGCCGCCTGCTCAGCGACAGCGGCGAAACGCTGCCGAGCAGTGAAGGGCCGTTGGCGATCCGCGGTACCGAGGGCCTGGTACTGAGCTACGCCAAATGTTGTACGCCGATCCCGGGCGACCCGATTGTCGGCCACCTGTCCGCCGGCAAAGGCATGGTGGTGCACCTGGACAGCTGCAAGAACATCGGCGAGATCCGTCACAACCCGGAAAAATGCATCCAGCTGTCCTGGGCCAAGGACGTTACCGGCGAGTTCAATGTCGAACTGCGCGTCGAACTTGAGCACCAGCGCGGCCTGATCGCCCTGCTGGCCGGCAGCGTGAATGCCGCCGACGGCAACATCGAGAAGATCAGCATGGACGAGCGCGATGGCCGCATCAGCGTCGTGCAACTGGTGGTCAGCGTGCATGACCGTGTGCACCTGGCCCGGGTGATCAAGAAGCTGCGCGCCCTGACCGGGGTGATCCGCATCACCCGTGCGCGTGCCTGATCGGCCAACTTCAAAATTGAGCAGCGCAATCAGCCGCCAGCTGTACTTTGACAGCCGCTGTGGCTTTCACCCAACCTAGGCAATCTAACTGGCAGTGCGCCCATGTGCGCTGCAGTGTTCCTCCACATCAGCTTTACAGGAGTTCCCATGAGCAAGAGCGTTATCACCAGCGACAAGGCCCCAGCCGCAATCGGCACCTACTCCCAGGCGATCAAGGCGGGCAACACTGTGTACATGTCCGGGCAGATCCCGCTGGACCCGAAAACCATGGAACTGGTGGAAGGCTTCGAAGCCCAGACCGTACAGGTATTCGAGAACCTCAAGGCCGTCGCCGAAGCCGCTGGCGGTTCGTTCAAGGACATCGTCAAGCTGAACATCTTCCTCACCGACCTGTCGCACTTCGCCAAGGTCAATGAAGTCATGGGCCGTTACTTCGAGCAGCCCTACCCGGCCCGCGCCGCCATCGGCGTAGCCGCCCTGCCACGCGGCTCGCAGGTGGAAATGGACGCTATTCTGGTTCTCGAATAAGCCACTCGGCGGGGCCGCTGCCCCGCCCTTCTCTCTTGAGGACGCCGCATGCGTTGCCTGTTTGTTGCCCTGCTCACCGGCGTCCTGCTCAGCGGTTGCGCCAGCCCTTCCCACGACCCCAGCGGCACCTGGATCAACCAGGCGGCCATTGAAGCGGCTGTCGAAAGCGGCAACCTGCGCGAAGCCCTGCTGGCCTACGGCCCCAACCTGGAATGGCAACTCGACAACCAACGTCAGCTGGCCAGCTTCAGCAATGGTTTCGAGCGCGGCGAAGGCAGCTTCGAACGCCAGACCGATGGCCAGCTGCGCGTGCAGTTCTACGGTGACTTTCAGGAAACCCTGAGCCTCAAAGGCGATGAGCTGATCCAGGCGCAGAGCGATACCTGGCCGGAGCAGCGCTTTGTCCGCGCACCTGCCGCGCCGGGCCCGCTTGCGCCAGCGGGAAGCAGCTTCGAGCAGGCGTTATACAGCGCCTATCTGGGCGGCACCTGGTTGATCGAGGAAGGTCTGGGCGAAGGCGGCCTGGTGCTGTTCCAGGCTGATGGCAGCCTGCAAGGCCTGCCAGGCGCCGAACGTTATGCGTTGTGTCTCGCGGGTGACTGCGCGGCCATGAGCGGCGAGTTCGACAGCCTCTGGCTGCAACAGGGCGACCAGGGGCAGAGCTGGCTGTTCGAGCGTGAAGGCGAGCAGTTGCGCGTCTTCGAAGCGCTCAACCGCTCACAGATCGATGAAATGCCCAGCTACTACAAAGGCCAGCAGCGCTGGCTGCTGGTCAAACGCTAGGCCGAGCCGAACCCTACAACTGCGCCAGAATCGCCTGGTAACCCTCGCGGTAGCTCGGGTACTGCGGCGTCCACCCCAGGGCGCGGGCGCGGGCGTTAGTGCAACGCTTGCTGCCGGAACGGCGCACCGTCGACTGTTCGGACCAATGGCTGACATTCAGCTGCTCGCGCAACCAGGCCACCACCTCATGCAGCGGCGCAGGCTGATCGTCGACGCCGATATAGCAGTCATCCAGCGCCACCCCACGGGCATCGGCCTGCAGCAGGTAGGCCAGTAGCCCAGCCGCGTCATCGACATGGATGCGGTTGCCGTACAGCGGCGGCTCGCTGACCACCCGATAGCCCTGGCGCACCTGCTTGAGCAACCATTCGCGGCCTGGACCGTAGATGCCAGTGAGGCGAACCAAGCTGGCGGGCAGCCCGCTATTTAACGCCAGCTGCTCGGCCTCACGCATGATCCGTCCGGAGTAGCTATCGGCCTCAGCAGGCGAGTTTTCATCCACCCACTCGCCGAGTTGTTGGCCATACACGCCGCTGCTGGAGACAAATAGCAGGCGCTTGGGCCGTTGGCCCTGTTGCGCCAGCCAGTCGAGGACACGGCGCAGGCCGTCGACATAGGCAGCGCGGTAGCCGGCCTCGTCATGGTCGGTGGCGGCCGCGCAATACACCAGGTAGTCCAGCGGTTCGCTCGGCCAGGCGGCCGGGCAGGCGTCGGCATGCAGATCACCGGCAACCGGGCGAATGCCCTGCGGCAATAACGCCACGCTGCGGCGCAGGCCGTATACCGTCCAGCCCGCAGTGCTTAGCTGCTGACCCAGACGGCTGCCAACATCACCACAGCCGGCGATCATCAGTGTCTTACTCATCGTTGCGTATTCCTTAGGCTCTGTTGCTTATCAGGGCAACAGTGCCACCAAGCTGGCCTGTTGCACCAGCTCCAACAGCGGCTGCGGATACACACCGAGGAAAAACGCCAACACGGCGACAAACAACAGCATCATGCCGCCAGCACGCTGCGCCCAGTTGAACGGCGCATCGTGACGACGCAGGTTCGGCTCGACCATAAACAGGGTGACCATCACCCGCAGGTAATAGAACACGCCAATGGCGCTGCCGATAACCAGGGCAGCGAGCAGCCACCACTGCTGCGATTGCACACCGGCGGCGACCACGTAGAACTTGCCGATAAACCCAGCCGTCAGCGGAATGCCGGCCAGTGACAGCATCATCACGGTGAGCACCGCTGTCAGGTACGGGCGGCGCCAGAACAAACCACGGTATTCGTACAGGGCATCGGCATCACGGCCGTTGTAAGGCGTCGACATCAGGGTGATCACGCCGAACGCACCCAGGCTGGTCAGCACGTAGGTGGCCAAGTACACGCCAACCGCTTCCACGGCCAGGCCCTTACTGGCGATCAACGCGACCAGCAGGTAGCCAAAGTGAGCGATGGAGGAATAACCGAGCAGGCGCTTGAGGTTGTTCTGCAGCAGCGCCAGCAGGTTGCCGAAGATGATCGAGGCGATGGCGATCAGCGTCAGCAAATCATTTAGCCAGCCGCCCGCTGTCGCTGGCGACATCTGATACAGACGCAGCAGCACGGCAAATACCGCGACCTTGCTCGCCGTGGCAAGGAAGGCTGCCACCGGCGCCGGCGCGCCCTCGTAAACGTCCGGCGTCCACAAATGGAATGGCACCAGCGACAGCTTGAACGACAGGCCGATCAGCATCATGCCCACGCCCAACTGCGCCAGCATGCTCGGCAGGCCATCAGCAGCCAGCTTGGCACCGATGCCGGCGAAGGTCAGGTTGCCCGACTCGGCATACAGCAGCGCCATGCCAAACAACAAAAATGCCGAACCGGCTGCGGACAGCACCATGTACTTGATGCCGGCTTCCAGCGAGCGCTTGTTGAAGAAGGCGTAAGCGATCATGCCGTAGGTCGGCACCGAGAGCAGCTCCAAGCCGATAAACAGACCCGCCAGATGCTGCGCGCTGACCAGCACCAGACCACCGGCGGCAGACAGCAGCATCAGCAGGTACAACTCTTCGCGGTTGCCCGGGTAACCCTTGCCGGACTCACCGCCCAGGTAGGCGTGGGTCAGCGTCACACAGGCCAGGGTCGCGGCCAGCACCAGGGCCATGTAGTAGCAGGCGAATTTATCCACCAACAGCAGTGGGGTGACCTCGATGGGCGTTACGCCCAAAGCCGGCAACAGTGACAGCAGCGCCAGGTTGAGGCCCAGCACCGAAAGGCCGAAGGTCAGCGTGTGGTTGCGCTTCCAGGCGATGGCCAGCATCACCAGCACCACCGTGGCACTGGTGATCAGCAGCGGCAGCAGCGCGATAAAGTGTTGAGTCGTGAATTCCATACGCTACTTACCGGGCCGGAACAGGTTGATTGAGGGCACTACCCAGCCACTGCTGCACGCCTTGCATGCTGGCGGCGGAGGTGTCGAGCACCGGCTGCGGGTAAACACCGAGCAGGATCAGCAGCACAGCGAGGCCGAGCACCATGCTCAGTTCGCGCAGCTGCAGGCCAGGCAAGGCAGTGTCCGCCTTGGCCGGGCCGAAGTAGGCGCGGTGAATCATGATCAGCGAGTAGACCGAGCCGAACACCAGACCAGTGGCTGCCACCACGGTGACCCACGGCGCACTCTGGAAGCTGCCGATCAGAATTAGGAACTCACCGACGAAGTTACCGGTACCCGGCAGGCCCAGCGCTGCGGCAGCAAAGAACAGGCTAAGTGCCGGCAGCCAGGGCATGCGCGCCCAGATGCCGCCCATCTCGCGCATATCGCGGGTATGCAGGCGCTCGTAGAGCTGGCCGCAGAGGATAAACAGCGCCGCAGCGGACAGGCCGTGGGCCAGCATCTGCACCACCGCGCCCTGCAGGGCGATCTCGCTGGCCGAATAGATGGCGATCAGCACAAAGCCCATGTGCGACACGCTGGAATAGGCCACCAGACGCTTGATATCGGTCTGTGCGAACGACAGCAGCGCGCCGTAGATGATGGCAAACACGCCGAGCCACTGGGCAATCGGCGCAAACTCCGCCGAGGCATTGGGGAACAGCGGCAGGGCAAAACGCATCAGGCCATAGGCGGCAGTTTTCAGCAGGATACCGGCCAGGTCCACCGAGCCGGCCGTCGGCGCCTGGGCGTGGGCATCCGGCAGCCAGGAGTGGAACGGCACCACCGGGAA
>JBIHZW010000276.1:0-5072 GCA_044240245.1 Pseudomonas sp.
CCATGCCCGCGCTGACCGAAGAAACCCGTAAGGGCTTCACCAAGCAGGCCCGTGATGCGGCTGAAGATGGTCGCGTAGCCGTGCGCAATATCCGTCGTGATGCCTTGAGCCAGTTGAAAGATTTGGTCAAGGAGAAGGAAATCAGCGAAGACGAAGAGCGCCGTGCCGCCGACGAAATCCAGAAGCTGACCGACAAGTTCGTGGCGGAAATCGAAGTGGCAGTGAAGCAGAAAGAATCGGATCTGATGGCCGTTTAACGGCCAGGATATCGTCATGGAAAAGACCAAAGACGGTAGTCCGTTCGCCGTGCCACGGCATGTGGCGATCATCATGGACGGTAACAATCGCTGGGCGAAGAAGCGTCTGCTGCCCGGCGTGGCCGGCCATAAAGCCGGTGTCGATGCGGTGCGCGCGGTGATAGAGGTATGCGCCGAGGCGGGTGTCGAGGTGCTGACGCTGTTCGCCTTCTCCAGTGAAAACTGGCAGCGCCCGGCCGAGGAGGTCAGTGCGCTGATGGAGCTTTTCCTCAGTGCGCTGCGCCGCGAAGCGAAGAAGCTCGACGCTAATGACATCAGCCTGCGCATTATCGGTGATCGTTCGCGCTTTCACCCTGAGCTGCAGGCCGCGATGCGTGAGGCCGAAGCGCAGACTGCCGGCGACAAGCGCTTTGTTCTGCAGGTGGCGGCCAACTACGGCGGCCAGTGGGACATCGCCCAGGCTGCTCAGCGCTTGGCCCGTGAAGTTCAAGGCGGCCATTTGCGCGCCGAGGACATCACTCCCGAGTTGCTGCAGAGCTGCCTGGTAACCGGCGATTTGCCCTTGCCGGATCTGTGCATCCGCACCGGTGGTGAGCACCGCATCAGTAATTTCCTGCTCTGGCAGCTGGCCTACACCGAGCTGTATTTCTCCGACCTGTTTTGGCCGGATTTCAAACACGACGCCATGCGCAAAGCCTTGGCCGATTTTGCTAGTCGCCAGCGTCGCTTTGGGAAAACCAGCGATCAGGTGACTGCTGAGGCCCGCAGCTGATGCTCAAACAACGAATTATCACCGCGCTGGTGCTGTTGCCATTCGCCTTGGGTGGTTTCTTTCTGCTCAATGGCGCGCTGTTTGCGCTGTTTATCGGCGCTGTGGTCGGTCTGGGTGCCTGGGAATGGGCGCGTTTGGCAGGTTTTACTGCGCAAGTGCAGCGTGTTGCCTACGCCGCGTTGGTGTCCGCGTTGTTGTTCGGCTTGTATCTGCTGCCGGCCTTGGCGCCTTGGGTGTTGTTGCTTGGGGTTGTCTGGTGGGCTGTGGCGACCTTTCTGGTCTTGGGGTATCCAGCCAGCAGCCGTTACTGGACGCAGGCTCCAGTCAGATTACTGATCGGTTTGCTGATTCTGCTGCCGGCCTGGCAGGGCTTGGTGCTGTTCAAACAGTGGCCTGAAGCAAACTGGCTGATTCTCGCGGTGATGGTGCTGGTGTGGGGTGCGGATATCGGCGCCTATTTCGCCGGCCGGCGCTTCGGCAAGCGAAAGTTGGCCCCACAGGTCAGTCCCGGTAAGAGCTGGGAAGGGGTGTTCGGCGGCCTGCTGGCGACGCTGCTGATCTGCGCGGGCGTGGCGATTTACCGTGATTGGTCGTTTGCCAGCTTGCTGCTGGGCTTGGTCGGCACCGCCGTGGTGGTGCTGATCTCGGTGGTCGGCGATCTGACCGAAAGCATGTTCAAGCGCCAATCTGGGGTTAAGGACAGCAGCAATCTGCTGCCTGGCCATGGTGGTGTGCTGGATCGTATCGACAGCCTGACGGCGGCGATTCCGGTGTTCGCCGCGTTGCTGTGGCTGGCGGGCTGGGGCGCGCTGTGAGTCACCTGCAGCAGATTACGGTGCTAGGGGCGACCGGTTCGATCGGTCTGAGCACCCTCGATGTAATCGCGCGTCATCCTGAACGCTATCAAGTATTCGCGTTGTCCGGCTTCAGTCGCCTGACTGAGCTGGAAGCGCTGTGCATGATCTACCGCCCGCGCTTTGCTGTGGTGCCGCAGGCTTTGCAAGCTCGCCACCTGCAGGAATGTTTACGTGCTGCCGGTTTGGCCACTCAAGTGCTGCATGGCCCCGATGGGCTGTGTGAAGTGGCAGCGCATCCCGAAGTGGATGCTGTGATGGCCGCCATCGTGGGGGCGGCTGGCTTGCCGCCGACCCTGGCCGCGGTCGAGGCCGGCAAAAAGGTGCTGCTGGCCAACAAAGAAGCCCTGGTGATGTCGGGTGCACTGTTTATGCAGGCTGTACGTAAAAGCGGCGCTGTGCTGTTGCCGATCGACAGTGAGCACAATGCGATTTTCCAGTGCCTGCCGGGTGACTACGCCCGTGGCCTGCAGCAGGTTGGCGTGCGGCGTATTCTGCTGACCGCCTCTGGTGGGCCGTTCCGCGAAATGCCGCTGGAGCAGTTGCACGCGGTCACTCCCGAGCAGGCGTGCGCGCACCCCAACTGGTCGATGGGGCGCAAGATTTCGGTCGATTCGGCGAGCATGATGAACAAAGGCCTGGAGCTGATTGAGGCCTGTTGGTTGTTTGACGCTACCCCGGCGCAGATTGAAGTGGTGGTGCATCCGCAGAGTGTGATCCATTCGCTGGTCGATTATGTCGACGGCTCGGTGCTGGCCCAGTTGGGCAATCCAGATATGCGCACGCCGATCAGTCATGCCCTGGCCTGGCCGGAGCGAATCGACTCGGGTGTCGCGCCGTTGGATCTGTTTGCCATCGCTCGGCTGGACTTTCAGGCGCCAGACGAACAGCGCTTTCCTTGTTTGCGCCTGGCGCGTGAGGCGGCGCAGGCTGGCGGTACAGCGCCGGCCATGCTCAATGCGGCCAATGAAGTGGCGGTTGCTGCATTCCTTGAGCGGCGCATCCGCTTTCCCGAGATCGCGAGTATCATCGAGGACGTTCTGCACGCTGAGCCCGCCCTGGCGGTTGAGAGCCTGGATACGGTGCTGGCCGCTGATGGCCGGGCCCGCCATCTGGCCGAACAATGGCTGAGTCGGCGCTGATCGCCGACGCGGAGAAGTTTGATGAGTGCGATTTATATGCTGGTCGGCACCCTGGTTGCACTTGGGGTGCTGGTAACCATCCACGAATATGGACATTTCTGGGTCGCCCGCCGTTGTGGTGTCAAGGTGTTGCGGTTTTCTGTCGGTTTTGGCAGTCCGTTGCTGCGTTGGCATGATCGCCAGGGGACCGAATTTGTAGTGGCCGCCATCCCGCTGGGTGGCTACGTGAAAATGCTTGATGAGCGCGAAGGTGGTGTGCCGCCGGAGTTGCTTGATCAGTCGTTCAATCGCAAGTCGGTGCAGCAACGTATTGCCATTGTGGCGGCCGGTCCGGTGGCAAACTTCCTGCTTGCGCTGCTGTTCTTCTGGGTGGTGGCGATGCTGGGCAGCCAGCAGGTGCGCCCGGTTATTGGTGCGGTCGAGGCGGGCAGTCTGGCTGATGTCGCTGGTTTGCAGGTTGGTCAGGAGATTGTCGCGGTTGACGGCGAGCCCACCACCGGTTGGGCTGCGGTGAATCTGCAGCTGGTCAGTCGGCTGGGTGAAAGTGGTCACCTGGACTTGGCAGTGCGCGAGCCGGGTTCCTCGGTCGACAGTCCTCGGCAGATCGTGCTGGATAACTGGCTGCGCGGTGCTGATGAGCCGGATCCTATCGCCTCATTGGGAATTCGCCCTTGGCGTCCGGCGCTGCAGCCGGTGCTGGCGCAGCTTGATCCTGAGGGTCCGGCATTTGCTGCGGGCTTGCAGGTTGGCGATCGCCTGCTTGCGCTCGATGGCCAGTCTCTGGCCGATTGGCAGCAGCTGGTGGATCGGGTGCGTGGCTTGCCGGGTAAAAAGATTAGTTTGCTGGTGGAGCGCCAAGGTCAGCAGCAGGATGTGCCGCTGACCCTGGCTGCTCGCGGTGAAGGTGAGGCGCTCACTGGTTACCTGGGGGCTGGTGTCGCGGGTGGCGAATGGCCGTCTGAGATGTTGCGTGAAGTCAGCTATGGCCCGTTAGAAGCCATTGCCGAAGGTGCCAAAAACACCTGGACAATGAGCGTTCTGACCCTTAATTCCCTGAAGAAAATGCTGTTTGGCGAGCTCTCGGTAAAAAACTTGAGCGGGCCGATAACCATTGCTAAAGTGGCGGGCGCTTCTGCTGAGTCAGGTTTGAGTGATTTTCTTAAATTTCTCGCCTACTTGAGCATTAGTCTGGGGGTTCTTAATTTGTTGCCTATCCCCGTGCTGGATGGGGGGCATCTGCTTTTTTATCTGGTCGAGTGGGTGCGTGGTCGCCCGCTGTCGGAACGGATACAGGGTTGGGGGATGCAGATCGGCATCAGTTTGGTCATCGGGGTGATGTTACTGGCCCTGGTAAACGACTTGGGCCGCCTGTAGCCGCTGCTGAATTACGCTCTCGGTACGTACAAGACGTGTCGCACTAAGCGGCAGATTTTTTATTGTCAGTTGGAATAAGAAAGGACTTCATGAAACGTCTGCTGCTACCTGCGGTGCTTGCCGCACTGATGATCACCGAAGTTCACGCCGAGTCCTTCACCATTTCCGATATCCGGGTCACCGGTCTGCAACGCGTTTCCGCGGGCAGCGTATTCGGTGCCTTGCCCCTGAATGTGGGCGCGCAAGCCGATGACCGGTCACTGGTTGAGGCTACTCGCGAACTGTTCAAAACCGGCTTCTTCCAGGATATCCAGCTCGGTCGCGATGGCGATGTGCTGGTTGTCACTGTGGTTGAGCGTCCATCGATTTCCAGTATCGAGATCGAGGGCAACAAAGCCATCAGCAGCGAAGACCTGCTTAAGGGCCTGAATCAGTCCGGCCTGGCCGAAGGCGAGATCTTCCAGCGAGCAACCCTTGAAGGCGTGCGCAACGAGTTGCAGCGCCAGTACGTTGCTCAGGGTCGTTACTCCGCCGAAATCGAAGCCGAAGTGATCCCGCAGCCGCGTAACCGCGTGGCGCTGAAGATCAATATCAATGAAGGTTCAGTTGCCGCGATTCAGCACATCAACGTGGTGGGTAACTCGGTCTTTTCCGATGAAGACCTGATCGACCT
>JBIHZW010000062.1:0-16381 GCA_044240245.1 Pseudomonas sp.
TGCGCGGCGCTACCATCCACGCGGAAATCATCCACACCATCGCCGCCATCGACCAACTGACTGCGCACTTGCAGCAGCCACCTGAGTCATCGTTGCGCTAAACGTCACCAGCGTCTGGCGGTGTAGTGGCCGCCAGGCGTCTTCTCAATTTCTCAATGTGTGGCAAAGGCTAGCGTCAGATCCTCGATAAACGCCTGCTGCGCATCCCCCGGATGCTGGCCGCGATGGCTGGCCAGATGAAACTGCACTTCAAAACTCAGCGCATCGGCCTGCAGCGCACGCAGACGGCCGCTGGCCAGCCAGGGCGCGGCGATATGTTCAGGCAGGTAACCGATATGCCGTCCGGACAGGATAAACGCCAGGGTGCCGTCTACCTGTTCGGTCTGTGCTGAGCTGGCGGCGCTCTGGAAGGGCTCGCGAGCCTGCACGAAGCGGTAGGGATGATGCACCCGGTCGGCCTGCTGCAGGTCAGTCAGGCTGATCTGCGCGCGCTTGAACAATGGATGGTCAGCCGCGCAGAACAGCACCTGGCGTTCGCGAAACAGCGGCTGATAATCCAGCGCGGCCTGGTTGCCGGAGAAGTAGCCGATGGCCAGGTGCAGCTGGTCCTGCAACAGGCGGCGTTCCAGTTCCGCTGGCATGGCCGTGAGCAGTTCGATCTGCACCGCCTGGTTGCGCCCGCGAAAACGGCCAATGGCCTCGGCGACCTGTTCCAGCACGTTGGCCGCCAGGCCTTCGGACAAACCAATACGCAGCTCGCCCAGCAGTTTGTCAGCCATGCCCTGGGCTTCGCCCTTGAACGTATCGATGGCGCTGAACAGTTTGCGCGTGGCGCTCAGCACCTGTTCGCCCTTGGGCGTCAGGCGAAAACCGCCCTTGCCGCGCTCGCACAGGCGAAAGCCCAGGCGGGTTTCCAGCTTGGCCATCTGCGTGCTGATGGTCGACTGGCCAATCCCCAGCTCGCCTTGCGCGGCGCTAAAGCCGCCGCATTCCACCACGGTGACAAACAGGCGCAGCAACTGCAGGTCAAGGTCGCGCAACTGGCTGAGCATGCCGGCTCCAAACATTGTTGGTTATCGATGCGCGAGTAGATCACTTGGCTTTTCTTCAATGCAACTCGCCGTGCTGGGCGCTAGCGGGTCATCTTCTTCACAAACACCACGACGAATAACGCCATGGTAAAGCTGCCGGCAAATGCCTCGAAGGCGGCAATCGGGCGAGCCAGGCCGTGGGGGGGGATGTCGCCGTAGCCGAGGGTGGTGAAGGTCACCACGCTGAAGTAGAGGCAATCGCCGAGGTCATCCAGATTGGCCAGCCAGCCGCGCTCCAGGGCCAGGCCCAGGGTTTGCCCGGCGTGTTGCACGCCGACCAGAAAGTACAGCAGGCCGCAGAAAACGATCAGCGCGATGGAGAACAGCACGACGTTCAGCGGCTTTTCGCCGTAACCGCTAAACAGGTCGACCAGCCACGACAGCAGGCGTCGGCCGCCATAGCGCGGCAGTTGGCGGCGGCGCATGACCATTTCGCGGTGAAAGAATATCCCGGCCTGTTCGAACAGCCCGGCTTTTTCCAGGTGCAGGCGTAGGTTGCGATAGGTTTCCTCGGCCTCTTCAAAGCAGCGTCTGGCGGCGTCGTTGTCGCCGAGGCGCTGGTACGCGCTGCCCTGGCGTTCCTGGCGCAAACGCCGGTCCCAGATCACGTTGTCCAGGCGTGCGCCGTCGAGTTGTACGCCGAGCAGATTGCAGTCGCGCAGGTCGCAGCAATGCAGGTTGGCGCTGCGCAGGTCGGCTTTCATCAGCGAGCTGCCACGCAGGTCGAGGCCGAACAGGTGGGCTTTCTGCAGATCGGCGCGGTACAGGTCGCTATCGCGCAGGTCGTAGCCTGTGCGCTGGTGGTGGTTGACCAGATCGATACCGGCCAGCTTGGCGTATTTGAGCTGAAAGCCGCGCATCGGGGCGCCGCTTTGCGCGCGCTGGTACAGGGCGGCGCAGAGCCCTTCGGCGTCGCGCTTGTCCTGGTCGGCATTGAGCCAGAAGCTTTCGTCGGGCTCAGTCATAGGGCCGCTCTCTGGGGTGATCTAACAAGCCTAGTCGGCTGCTGATGGGGCGCGGCTCCGCTCGGTTAAACATTGATAGATGGCAATGTCAGCGTGCGTCACTTCATATTTATCCGAAGCAAATGGCGGCGCAGGATGCACTGGCCCGATAAAAAAGCCGATGAGGTAGTTCGCCATGCGCCCGGTCATCCCAATGTTGCTGCTGTGTTGCGCCTTTGCTGCGCAGGCCGAGGAGAAGGCCCTCAACCTCTACAGCTGGTCCGCCTACCTGCCTGAGCAAGCGTTGCAGCGTTTTCAGGCCGAAACGGGGATCAAGGTCAAATACGACATCTTCGACAGCGCTGAAGCTCTGGACAGCAAGCTGCTGACCGGCGGTAGTGGTTATGACGTCGTTTTCCCGGCCTCCAGCGGCCTGGCCCGGGCGATTCAGGCCAAGGCTGTGCAGCCGCTGGATCGCACCCAGCTGCAAAACCTGGACAACCTCGACGGCGAGCTGCTGGGCAAACTTGCCAGCGCCGACCCTGGCAATCAGTACGGCCTGCCGTACACCTGGGGCACGGTCGGCGTGGGCTTTAACCGGCAGGCGCTCGAACAACGCCTGCCGGGCGTGCCGCTGAACAGCCTGGATCTGCTGTTCAAACCCGAGTACGCCAGCAAGCTCAAGGATTGCGGCATCGCGGTGATCGACTCGCCGCAGGAAGTGATCAGCATCGTCCTCAACTACCTGGGTAAAGAGCCTTACAGCAGCGAACGCGCCGACCTCGATGCGGTGGCGCAGCTGTTCGCCCAGCTGCAACCCAACCTGCGCTACGTCGGCGCCGGGCGGCATATCAATGACCTGGCCAAGGGCGAAATCTGCCTGGCGCTGACCTACAACGGCGACGCTTACATGGCCGCGGCCAACGCCGCCGAGGCCAAACAGCCGTTCGAGGTGCAGTACCGCATCCCGCGTGAAGGCACGCTGCTGTGGTTCGACACCATGGCGATTCCTGCCGACGCGCCGCACCCCAAGGCTGCCCACGCCTTTATCGATTACATGCTGCGCCCCGAGGCCATCGCCGAGCTGACCAATAGTGTGTTCTTCGCCAACGCCAACAGCGCCGCCACGGCGCTGGTCGACCCGGAAATTACCGGTGATGCCGATATCTACCCCGATGAAGCGGTACGTGCGCGGCTGTTTGCCGAGCAACTGATGCCGCTGCGCCAACAGCGTGAGCGCACGCGCATCTGGACCACTTTCCGCAGTCAGTATTGAGTACAGGGCAATGGAAGAATTTAACGGCAACGACCTGGCCTTCACCCGCGACAGCCTCTACGGCACCTTCTCCGAACCGACCTACGCCGGCGTCACCAGCTTTATGCGCCGGCGTTACAGCCGCGACCTGCAGGGCGTGGATCTGGTGGTCAGTGGGGTGCCGTTCGACACTGCCACCACCAACCGCCCCGGCACCCGTTTCGGTCCGCGCGCGATTCGCGCGGCCTCGATCACCAGCGCCTGGGAGCGGCATTACCCCTGGGAGTTCGACCCCTTCGACCACCTGGCGGTGATCGACTACGGCGACTGCAATTTCGATCACGCCCTGCCGCACAAGATTCCGGCGGCCATCGAGGCGCATGCCGAGCATATTGTGCAGGCCGGCTGCGCCATGCTCACCCTGGGCGGCGATCACTTCATCAGCTACCCGTTGCTCAAGGCCCATGCGCGCAAACACGGCGCGCTGTCGCTGGTGCACTTCGATGCGCACAGCGACACCTGGCCGGACAGCGACGCCAGCGAGCAGGGCGTCAGCCACGGCACCATGTTCTATCACGCTGCCCGCGAGGGGCTGGTCGATCCGGCGCGCTCGGTGCAGATTGGCCTGCGCACTACCAATGACGACGTGATGGGCTTTCAGGTGCTGGATGCGCGCCAGGTGCACCGCAGCACGCCGGAGCAGATTGCCGCGCAGATCCGCGCGCGGGTCGGTGATAACCCGGTGTACCTGACCTTCGACATCGACTGCCTCGACCCGGCCTTTGCCCCCGGCACGGGTACGCCGGTCTGCGGCGGCCTGAGTACCCATCAGGCGCTGGAAATTCTGCGCGGCCTGCGCGGGATCAATCTGGTCGGCATGGACGTGGTGGAAGTCTCGCCACCCTACGACCATGCCGAACTCACCGCTCTGGCTGGCGCCACGGTGGCTATGGAGTTGGTGTGCCTGTATGCCGCGCGGCACAAATTGGGCGAGCGTTGAGAGGGAAATGCGTAGGGTGGAAATCGCTGTTTATTTCCACCATGGGCGCTCGCCTGGCTACCCATGGTGGACCGATGAAGCGTGGTCCACCCTACGATGTGCGCCAAAACCTGGGCAAAAAAACGGGCCCAGCGGGCCCGTAAATTCACACTCAAGCTTTAGTCAGCGTTTAGCTGCTCGCACAGGCCAATGGGTGGCTGCAGAAATAGCCGCGCATCCATCAGCTGCGGCGTACGCACTATGGGGGTGAAGTCCATGCGGTCGAGGATGTCGCGCTGGATATCCACCCCCGGCGCCACTTCGATCAGCTCCAGGCCGTCCCGCGTCAGGCGCAGTACGCAGCGTTCGGTGACGTAGAGCACCGGCTGGCCGCGCTCGGCGGCCTGGTGGCCGGCGAAGGTGCGGTGCTCCACCTCGGCGACAAACTTGCGCAGCTCGCCGTCCTTGATGATGCGCAGCTGGCCGTTCTCGATGCGAATATCTTGCGGCCCGGCGCTGAAGGTGCCGAGAAACACCACCTGCTTGGCGTTCTGGCTGATATTGATAAAACCGCCGGCTCCGGCCAGGCGTGAGCCGAACTTGGACACGTTGAGGTTGCCCGCCGCATCGGCCTGGGCCAGGCCAAGAAAGGCTATATCCAGGCCGCCGCCGTCGTAGAAATCGAACTGATAAGGTTGGTCGAGCAGCGCGCTGTGGTTGCTCGCCGCGCCAAAGTCCAGCCCCGAGGCGGGTATGCCGCCGATCACGCCGGGCTCAGCGGTCAGGGTCAGGTGTTCGATCACCCCTTCCTCAGCGGCTACCCCGGCCACACCTTCGGGCATGCCGATACCGAGGTTGACCACTGCACCGGCTTTCAGCTCCAGCGCCGCGCGGCGGGCGATCAGTTTGCGTACGTCCAGCGGCATGGCTTTCAGGCTGTCCATAGGTACGCGGGTTTCGCCAGCGAAGGCCGGGTTATAGGCGGTGGCGAAGGTCTGCTGGTGATTGGCCGGCTCGGCCAGCACCACGCAGTCCACTAGAATCCCGGGGATCTTTACCTCGCGGGCATTTAGCGAGCCGCGTTCGACGATGCGCTCGACCTGGGCGATCACCAGCCCGCCCGAGTTGCGCGCGGCCATGGCGATGGCCAGGCTCTCGATGGTCAGCGCCTCACGCTCGAAACTCAGGTTGCCGTCCGGGTCGGCGCTGGTGGCGCGCACCACGGCCACGTGGATGGGGAAGGTCGGGTAGAACAGGTAGTCCTCTCCGTCTATCGGCATCAGCCGCACCAGTTCGGTGGTGGTGCATGCATTGAGCTTGCCGCCGCCGTGGCGCGGGTCGACATAGGTGCCCAAACCGACCCGCGACAGCTGCCCCGGCTTGCCGGCGGCGATATCGCGAAACAGCTGGGAAATCACCCCCTGCGGCAGGTTGTAGGCCTCGATGCGGTTATCCACCGCCAGCTTCTGTAGCCCTGGCACCAGACCCCAGTGGCCGCCGATTACCCGCCGCACCAGGCCTTCATGAGCCAGGTGGTTAAGGCCGCGGCCCTTGCCATCGCCTTGGCCAGCGGCATACACCAGAGTCAGGCCGCGTGGAGCCTGTTCAGCAAGAAAGCGCTGCTCCAAAGCAATGGCGATTTCCTCGGCGAAACCGATGCCGACAAAGCCGCCGGTGGCCAGGTTGGCGTTATCCGGGATGCGCGCCACAGCGGCGGCGGCGGTCATGATCTTGCTCATAGCGGGTACTCGAAAGCGATTAAACAACAATGAGTACAGGGCGCTGCAAAGCGTAGCGAGCGATGGCCAGGCAAGGCGCGCTCAGGCGAGGACGCGGAGTGTACTGATGTACATGAGCAGTCCGAGCCTGAGCGCAACGCCGCATGGTCGAGCGCAGTAGCTTTGCAGTGTCCTGTTAGAAACTGCCGAACATGGTGCCCAGGGTGATGACCACCACCAGCGCCACCATCGGGAAGGCCACGGTGTTAACGAAGATAAATTTGTACGACTCGCGGTGGGTCAGCTTGCAGATCGCCAGCAGCGAGATCACCGCGCCGTTGTGCGGCAGGGTGTCCATGCAGCCGGAGGCCATCGCGGCGACGCGGTGCAGCAGCTCGGGGCTGATGCCGGCGGCGTTGGCCATGGTCAGGTACTGCTCGCCGAGGGTCTTCAGCGCAATCGACATACCGCCGGACGCCGAACCGGTGATACCGGCAAGGATATTCACCGCCACGGCTTCGGAGATCAGCGGGTTATCGGAGACGCCGAGCACCAGGTCGCGAATGATCACAAAGCCGGCCAGGGAGGCGATCACCGTGCCGTAACCCACTTCGGCAGCGGTGTTGAGGATCGGCAGCATGGAGCCGAAGGCGCCGTCGTTGACGCTCTTCTTCAGGTCCATCCAGCGCTTCCAGTGCATGGCGATCAACAGCAGGATGGCCGCGCTCAGGGCGACGATGATCGACCAGATACCGATCAGCGATTTGGCGTCCTGCAGGCCGCCGAACTCCGGCTTAGCCAGATAGCTGGTGTCGATGCTCGGCAGAATCTGTTTAGCCATCAGGAAGTTCAGGCCGATCACCACGAAGATCGGCAGCAGTGCCAGCCAGAAGCCGGGGATCGTGCGCTGGTCCTCGACGACCGGGTCGTCGCGGTGCTCGCCGTAGCCTTCACCGGCAGCCATCAGCTTGCGCGACTGTGCGGTAAGCCACCAGGTGCCGAGGCCGAACATGATCAATCCAGCAATCAACCCCAGGCCCGGCGCAGCAAAGGCGTCGGTGCCGAAGAACGGGTTGGGAATGGCGTTCTGGATGGCCGGGGTGCCGGGCAGGGCGGTCATGGTGAAGGTGAACGAGCCGAGGGCGATGGCACCGGGAATCAGCCGCTTGGGAATGCCCGCTTCACGGAACAACGCCGCGCCAATCGGGTACACCGCAAAGGCCACCACAAACAGCGACACGCCGCCGTAGGTGAGGATGCCGCAGGCCAGCACGATAGCCAGAATCGCCCGCTCGCTGCCGACCTTGGCAACGATGCCATGGGCGATGGCGCGGGCCGATCCCGAGTCGTCCATCAGCTTGCCGAACAGCGCACCGAGCAGAAACAGCGGGAAGAACTGAATCACGTAACCACCCATGGCCTTCATAAACACCTGGGTGTAGGTGGGCAGCAGCAGGCCGATATCGCCGGCGAACAGCAATGCCAGTAATGCGAGCAGTGGGGCGAGGATTAGCACGTTGATGCCGCGATAGGCGAGGTACATCAACAATGCGAGGGAAATCAGAATACCGAGGGTACCCATGGCTGGTTCCTTTTGTTGTTGTTTTAAGCACCGCTCTATGGCGACGCTGATGAGCTTGCTCGTTAAGTCAGGCAGCGAGGCAAAGCGTTAAGCAGACTAGAGCGAAAGCTGTGCCAGGCGGGGCTACGACTTTGGTCTAGGTGGGTGAAAGGCTTGTGGTTGAGGGGTTGCATAGGGTTTTAGGCAATTGGGTGGGGTTTTTGGAGGAGGGGGTGTGTCTTTATTTTTGGAATTAGTCCATAAATTTAGATTGCTGAGCGAGCTTAAGGTCCAGAAGTCTGGATTTATGCTTTTGTAGGAGCGGGGGGGACGCCTAGTTCCTTGCCCGCGATCTCTTGCGGGCTCAAAAGCATCGCGGGCAAGCCCGCTCCTACAGGTCGCTACGTTCGTACATTCCGGAGCCCGGATGAAATCCGGGAAATGCTCGGTTGTGTGGTACTCCCCGGATTACATCCGGGCTACAAATCGCGACTGGCTTAGTCGTGCTTACCCAACCCATGCAGCGCCAGCTTGGCGTACAGCCCTGCGCGGGAAATGCCTAAGCGTTCCGCAGCCTGTTGTCGGTTGCCGGCGCTGGCCTGCAGGGCATCGATCAGCGCCTGGCGCTCGGCGCGCGCCAGCTGTTCTGCCAGGGTTTGCGTCACTGTGGATGCGGGCTGCGGCGCAATGCTGTGCGCCGCTGGCGTGACCGGATCAACCAGTAGCGCCCGCACGGCTTGCGCATCCAGGCGCCCATCAACATCCAATTGCGCGCGCTCCAGCAGGTTGCGCAGCTCGCGCACGTTGCCGCGCCAGGGTTGCGCGCTGAGCAGGGCGAGGGCGTCGTCGCTTACTTCCAGCGGCGCCTGGGCGGAGCGGTTGGCGATATCGTCGAGCAGATGTTCCAGCAGCGCCGGAATGTCCTCGCGGCGCTCACGCAGCGGCGGTACGCGCAGGGCCAGGACGTTAAGGCGGTAGTAGAGGTCGTCGCGGAACTGCCCGGTGGCGACTTTGGCTTCCAGGTCGATATGCGTGGCGGCAATCACTCGCACATTCAGCGGTTTGACCTGATTGGAGCCGAGCGGCTCGACCTCCTGCTCCTGCAATACGCGCAGCAGCTTGGCTTGCAACGGCAGCGGCAGGTCGCCGATTTCATCGAGAAACAGCGTGCCGCCGTTGGCCACCTCGAATTTACCGATGCGCGCCTTGCGGTCTGCTCCGGTAAAGGCGCCGGGCGCGGTGCCGAACAGCTCGGCCTCGACCAGGGTTTCTGGAATGGCGGCGACGTTGACCGCAACAAACGGTCCATTGGCTCGCGGCGACAGGTTGTGAATACCCTGGGCCAGCAGCTCCTTGCCGGTGCCGGTTTCGCCGCGCAACAGCACCGTGGCATCCAGTTGTGCGGCGCGCCTGGCCTGGCGTTTGACCTCGCTGGCCGCCGTGCTGGCACCGATAAACCCGGCGATGGTGTAACGCGCGCGGCGCGCCTTGGCCAGCTCGTGCTGGGTGGCGACCAACTGGCTTTGCAGCACATTGAACTTGGCCATCAGCGGCTTGAGATGGCGGGCGCGGTCGAACAGCACAAAGCCCAGCGCGCCGACCAGGGTACCGTCCTCATCGCGCAGCGGAATACGGGTGACCACGAAATGCTCGCTGCCGAAGGCCATCAGGTCGAGCATGCTCGGCTGGCCGCTTTCCACTACCTCGCGTAGGCGGCTAGCCGGCAGCACTTCTTCGATCTCCTTGCCGAGCACGCTGCGCGGGTCGCTGATGCCGACCTTCTCGGCGTATTTGTCGTTGATCCAGACAATACGCGCCTGACGATTGACCGCGATGGTTCCCTCGCATTGCGCGTTCAAATGGTCGAACAGCAACGGCATGGCCACGGCGCGAAAACGCTCGGGCGAAACGCCGATGATCAAACCGTGTTGGTCGAGGTCGTCGCGGGCAATGGCCATGGGGCTGTGCATCCAGAATCAGGTGCGGCCGATTATGGGTGGCGCTGCGCGCAGGGGGCAACCGGCGGGCGGTGCGCGAGCTGCTGAACAAGGCTTGATAAAAGGTTCGCGGGTCTACGCAGCAAGTGGCGCGCGGCTCTTAAGTAAGCCGTGGAGTGCGGCGTTGTCTGGCCAAGGGCCTAGCAGTTGAGGCACAGTGAGCCATCAAACCGCCATCTATGCAGCGCCGGGCCATGTTTTTTCGACCACGAACCAAACCGGGCAGTGACAACAGCGTAGCCGTCGACGATTTGCAGGATGTCGGCCAGCGTTCGTTGATCCGCATGATCTTTGCCACCACCGGGCTGACCCTCGCGGTGTTCTGCGTGCTGCAATTTATGGCCGGCAACTACCTGCTGGCCAGCTTCGAGCTGGTGGCGACCGCGATCTTGCTGTGGGGCGCCTGGCGCATCGTCCGGGTGCGCAACCTGCTGCCCTGGATCTACCTCTACCTGCTGCCGACCTTCAGTTTTCTGCTGTACATCATCGTTATTCCCAACGCCTCGAAAACCGCCTTCGTCTGGGTCTACAGCATTCCCGTGCTGTCCTACCTGCTGCTCGGGCTTAAGCGCGGCAGCCTGATGGCGCTGCCCTTTGTGCTCGGCGCCTGCCTGCTGTACCTCTACACCTACCCGATCCAGCGGGATGCCGAAAGCCTGATCGATCTCGGCAATGCCGTGTTCTGCGGAGTGATGATTCTGGTCTTCGTTAACTTCTACGAAGCCCGCCGCGCTGCGGCCTACCAGCAGCTGCAGCATATGGCGCGCACCGACGCGCTGACCGGCGTAGCCAGCCGTGGCAGTTTCCAGCAAAGCCTGGAACAGAGCATCCGCGAGGGGCAGCGCAGCCAGGCCAAACTGGTGCTGGTGGTGCTGGATGTCGATCATTTCAAAGCGGTTAACGATCAGTACGGCCACGATGCCGGCGACCAGGCCCTGCGGCATATCTGCAACAGCCTCAGCTCACGCCTGCGCGCCACCGACACCCTTGGCCGCCTGGGTGGCGAGGAGTTCGGCCTGCTGCTGCGCAATACCGATGGCCAGGGCGCCGAACCGCTGGTGGAAACCCTGCGCGAGCAGCTGTGCAGCCAGCCGATGCGCTATGGCAACCAGGATATTTCGCTGTCCGCCACCTTTGGCCTGGCCGAATGGCCCGCCGATGGCAGCACCTCCGAGCAGCTTTACCGCTGCGCCGATCAGCGCCTGTATCGCGGCAAGGAGCTGGGCCGCAATCGCCTGGTTGGCCGCAGCAGCGCCGTGGATAAACTCAGCGCCGAGTAAACACCGCCTGCACGCCGCGTAATCACGCAGAAGGCCCTGGTTAGGCCGTCTACACTCATCTCTGCCCATCCAAAAGCCGCAGCAGGCATGCATTCGGCGGCGCTTTTCGCGGCACCACAGGTCACTCAGGGACTTTCCATGACCGTCCTTTCCGCCTCTATCAAGCAGGTCATCAAGCTCTGGCATTCGCCCGATCTGGCGCTGATCGGTCAGCGCCGTGAGCGGCGCATGCGCATGCTCGCCAGCCTGGTACTGCTGCTGGTCGGCAGCTTCTGGGGCATCTTCTTCAGCCTGCGCGGCGCGTGGGGCATCGTCCTGATGGACCTGCTGATGATTCTCTGCGGCCTTGGCGTATTTATCCTGACCCTGCGCAATCGGGTGCGCCTCGCAAACCTGCTGCTGTTCGGCGTGATCATCCTGGTGATTGTCGGCACCACAGTGCTGATGGACCCACACACGGCCGCGGCACCAAGGGCCACTCACCTGTACCTGCTGCCGCTTGCAGTGGCGGCGCTGATGGCGTTTCGCGACGAGCGTCTGTGGCTGCGCTACGGCGTTGCCGTGCTGTGCCTGAGTTTGTTCACCGTGCTGGCCTCGTCATCCTGGAGTCCCACCAGCGCCTTCAATCTGCCAGATGAAGTGCGGGTGATCGGCTCCTGGGTGCAGGGCGTGGCATCGATGCTGATGCTGTTTGTGCTGCTGCATATCCTGCAAAGCGACGCCGCAGAACGCTCGGTACTCGACCGCGACCTGCACGCGGCGCTGCGTGAGCAACAGTTTGTGCTGCACTACCAGCCGCAACTGAACAGCAGCGGCACGGTGATCGGCGCCGAAGTGCTGATCCGCTGGCAACACCCGCAGCGCGGGCTGGTGCAGCCCGCCGAATTTATCGGCCATGCCGAGAAAACCGGGCTGATTATCCCGATTGGCCAGTGGGTGCTGGAGCAGGCCTTTACCCAGCTGCACGCCTGGAAAGACGACCCGCTGTACCGCGACATCAGCCTAGCGATCAATATCAGCCAAAAGCAGTTTCGCCAGGCCAGCTTCGTCACCGACATGCTCGGGCTGATCGAAACCTACGCCATCGACGCCCGGCAGCTTGAACTGGAACTGACCGAAACCCTGATCGTCCATGACATCGACGACCTGATGCGCAAAATGGCCGCGCTGGTTGAACGCGGCGTGCGCTTCTCCCTGGATGATTTCGGCACCGGTTTCTCCTCCCTCAGTCACCTCAAACGCCTACCGCTTAACACCCTGAAAATCGACCGCTCCTTCATCAGTGACGTCCTCACCGACAGCAACAGCCAAGCCATCGTGCGCACCGTAATCGCCCTGGCGCAAAGCATGGGCATGACGGTGATTGCCGAAGGCGTGGAAACCCAGGCGCAACAGCAGTTTTTGCTCAATAACGGTTGTATGCAGTTTCAGGGCTATTTGTTCAGCAAGCCGCTGCCGTTGGGGGCGTTTACTGCGTTTGTGGAAAGGCAGAATGGTTGAGGGGTAGATGTGGAGGCGATAAGGGTAGAAACGCAAAAGCCGCGCAATGCGCGGCTTTTTATTTGGTGGGCCCACACGGACTCGAACCGTGGACCAAAGGATTATGAGTCCTCTGCTCTAACCAACTGAGCTATGGGCCCTCAGAAGCGGGCGGATTATACCGGTGCCTTCTCGGCAGCGCCAACCGAATGGCGCGGGGTGAGGAAGTTTTGTGCGAAGGCGTCCGCATGGATCGCGCGGCTGATGACGAAGCCTTGGATTTGCTCGCACCCTTCTGCGGCGAGGAACAGTTCCTGGGCTTTGGTTTCTACCCCTTCGGCGATCACGGTCAGTTGCATGCTGCGGCCCAGAGCGATGATGGCGCGGACGATGGCGACGTCGTTGCTGTCATTAGGCAGGCCGCGCACGAAGGATTGATCGATTTTCAGGGTGTCGACCGGCAGGCGCTTGAGGTAGCTGAGCGAGGAGTAGCCGGTGCCGAAATCATCGATGGCCAGTTGGATGCCCAGGCTTTTCAGTTGATGCAGCAGGCTCAGGGCTTCTTCGGCTTGGTTCATGATGAAGCTTTCGGTGATTTCCAGTTGCAGCAGCTCTGGGGCTAGGTCGTTGTCTTCCAGCAGGCTGGAGATGCGTACCAGCAGGTGTGGTTGGCGCAGTTGTACGCCGGTCAGGTTGACCGACAGCGGGCCGAACGGTGCGTGCTGTTGTTGCCATTGCTGCATTTGCCAGCAGGCCTGGCGCAGTACCCAGTCGCCGAGGGCGATGATCAGGCCGGTTTCTTCGGCCAGGGGAATAAAGCGATCAGGCGGGATTTCGCCGAATACCGGGTGATGCCAGCGCACCAGTGCTTCGGCACCGATCAGGCGGTTGTTGCTGAGGCTGCGCTTGGGTTGGTAGTAGAGCTGCAGCTGTTCCAGCTCGATGGCGCGACGCAGTTCGCGCTCCAGGGCCATGCGTTCGGTGGCCTGGAAGGTCAGATCGCGGGTGTAAAGCTCGACGCGGTTGCGCCCGCGCGCCTTGGAGCGGTACATGGCGGCATCGGCATTTTTCACCAGGGTGGCGACATCGTCGCCGTCGTCCGGGTAGCGGCTGATGCCGATGCTGGCGCTGATAAACAGCTCCTGTTCGTCGAACTGGAAGGGCAGGCTAAAGCAGTCGAGCAGCTTGTGCGCCACCAGTTCGGCGTCGCCATCGTGTTGCAGGCCGGGCAGCAGGATGATGAACTCATCACCGCCGAGGCGGGCCACGGTGTCGATATCACGCAGGTGGGCTTTCAGGCGTTCGGCAATGCTTTTGAGCAGTTGGTCGCCGACCGGGTGGCCGAGGCTGTCGTTGATGTGTTTGAAGCGATCCAGGTCGATAAACAGTACGGCGCCCATGCGTTTGTCGATGTGCGCATCTTCGAGGGCGGCGCGCAGGCGGGCTTCGAACAGCATGCGGTTGGGCAGGCCGGTGAGCGGGTCGTGATGGGCCTGGTGATCAAGGCTGGCCTGGGCGTGTTTGAGCGAGCTGATATCGGCGAACACCCCAACAAAGTGGGTGATGTGCTGATCGCTGTCGCGCACGGCGCTGATGGTCAGCCATTCCGGGTAGAGCTCGCCGCTCTTGCGTTTGTTCCAGATCTCGCCTTGCCAGTGCCCGGAGGCGCTGAGGTTGTGCCACATGGCGGCGTAGAACGCGCTGTCGTGATTGCCGGAGGCGAGCAGGCGCGGCGACTGGCCGAGGGCTTCGGCCTCGCTGTAGCCGGTGATGGTGGTGAAAGCGCGATTGACCGCAGTGATGCGTTGCTGCAGGTCGGTGATCATCACGCCTTCGGCGGTGCTTTCGAAGACGGTGGCGGCCTGTTTCAGGTTTTCCTGCATCTGCTCGCGCTCGGTGATGTCGCGCGCGATGGTCAGCATGCAGGTGTCACCTTCGATGGGGATCGGCTGTACCGACATCTCGCAGGTGCGCAGCGAGCCGTTACGGGTGCGGATAAGGGCGCGGAAATCACGCACCGAGCCATGCTGCTGTACGTGCTCGAACATGCGGGTGCGGTCGTCCGGGTCGGCCCAGATGCCCAGCTGCAGGGTTGAGCTGTCGGTTGCTTCGTCGATGCTGTAGCCGGTGATGTGGCTGAAGCCTTCGTTGACGTCCAGGAGTTGGCCGTCGCTCAGGCGGGTGATCAGCAGGCCGTCTGGAGAGGCGTGGAAGGCCTTGGCGAATTTGTCTTCGGAGAGCTTGAGGCGCTGCTGGGTGTCTTTCAGCTCGCTGATGTCGCGTACCGCTACAACCAGGGTGCTGCTGTCGTCCAGGGTGACGCGCTGTGCGGAAATCAGCGCGGTGAACTGGCTGCCATCGCGGCGGCGGAAGGTGCCTTCGATATTGTGTGCATTGCCCTTGCGCAGCATTTCCAGAATGCGTGGGCCGATACCCTGTTCAATCCACAGGTCCAACTCCGAGCTGGTGTGGCCGATGGCTTCGGCGGCGCTGATGCCGAACTGCTGCTCGAAGGTGTTGTTGACCGCCAGCAGGCGGCCGTCGTGCAGGTTGAGCAGGGCGATGATGTCCGGACAGTTGTGAAATACCGAGGCGAACTTCTGCTCCGACAGGGCCAGCGCCTGTTCGGTGCGCTTGGTTTCGGTGATGTCGATCAGCAGGCCGCGCAGCATCTGGCCGCCATCCTCTGGGGACAGCGTGGCGATGTCGCGTACCCAGACCTCGCGGCCGTCGGCGGCGAGCATGCGGTAATCCATGCTGTGGTCGCGGCCGGCTTGGGTTTCGCTGCGGCAATAGTCGAGGGTGCGGTGTGCGTCATCGGGGTGCAGGATGCGTTCGATAAAGCCAGGTTGCAGCCAGTCCTGGGGCGGATAACCCAGCAGGCGTTCCGCCTGGGGCGCGACATAGGTGTAGCGAAAGTCGCTGGGGTCCATCTGCCAGGCCACGGCGTTGAGGCTTTCCACCAGGCCGCGGTAGTGCTGCTCGCTGTTGCGCAGCTCGCCTTCCAGCAGGGCGCGGTTGTGCATTTCACTGCGCAGGCGGTGGTTGATGCGCAGGATGCTGAAGATGATCAGCAGGGCCGCCAGCAGGCCGGGCAGGCCAAACAGCAGCAGGCGGCGCCAGAACGGCCGCTGGTCAATCGGCTCGCCGACCCAGCGCTGCTGGATTTCGGCGATTTCGCCCGGGGTGAGTTCGTCCAGCAGCTTGTCGAGAATACCGGCCAGGATGGCTTGGTCCTTGGGTACGGCCATGGCCAGTTGGTAGCGATAGGGCGTCTGGCCGCTGATGACGATGCCATCGAGCTTGAGCTGGCGTAAATGCCAGACGCTGGAGGCGAGGTCGCCGACCATCGCATCGGCTTGCCCGGAGGCCAGCGCCTGCAGGGCGGCGGCTACGCTGGGGCGCGGCCAGAGACGCAGCTCGGGGTGTTTGTCGCGCAGCAATTCGTGGGTGGCGTAGCTGTCGACCACGGCGACTCTCAGCCCCTGCAGCTCGCGTATTTTGCGCGGTTGCGGGCCTTTTTCCTGGGTCAGGATAACAATCGGGAAGTCGAGGTAGGGGCGGGTGAACGTCAGGTATTGCTCGCGCTCAGGGGTGGCCATCAGGCTGGGCAGCAGGTGCAGCTTGCCGGCTCTGGCGTCGGCCAGCACTTGGCGCCAGTTTTGTGCGGGTGCCGGACGCAGGCTGATCGACAGGCGCTCTTCGATCAGCCGTACATAATCGGCCGCAAGGCCCTGGTAGAGACCGTCGTCATCGATAAATTCGTAAGGGTGCCAGTCGCGGTCAACGCCCAGGCTCAGTTGCGGATGCTCGGCCAGCCATGTTTGCTCGGCGGGCGTCAGCTCAAGGCTGAGCGCGGGCACGGCCCAGCACGCCAGACACAACAGGAGGGTGGCTGCAACACGCGGCATGGGTGGGCTCGTTCGCTGGGCTATTAGGGAAAGTGTAGACCGCCTGGCAGGCCTTGGTAGTTGCCCAGAATGCAAAACCCCCGGCAGGGCCGGGGGTTTTGGTGTTACTCGTCGAGGAAGGAGCGCAGATGCTCGCTTCTCGTCGGGTGGCGCAGCTTGCGCAGCG
>JBIHZW010000063.1:0-16202 GCA_044240245.1 Pseudomonas sp.
TCAGCATGGTCTGCGGGCCGTAGATGGCGTAACCGGCAGCCACCTGCTCGGTACCTGGCTGCAGGAAGGCCCCTTCGCCTAGGTCGCCTTCATCACCATTGCGATCCGGGCAACGCAGTACCGAGAAGATGGTGCCGACCGATACGTTGACATCGATGTTGCTGGAGCCGTCCAGCGGGTCGAATACTAGCAGGTAAGCACCTTTGGGGTACTTGCCGGGAATCTGGTAGGCATTGTCCATTTCTTCCGACGCCATGCCGGCCAGGTGACCGCCCCACTCGTTGGCCTCCAGAAGAATTTCGTTGGAAATCACGTCGAGCTTCTTCTGCACCTCGCCCTGCACGTTCTCGGTGCCCATGCTGCCCAGCACGCCGCCCAATGCGCCCTTGGATACCTGATGGCTGATTTCTTTACAGGCCCGGGCCACTACTTCGATAAGAAACCGCAAATCCGCCGGAGTATTGTGGCTGCGAGTTTGTTCAATCAGGTAGCGGCTGAGGGTAACGCGGGACATGACGAGGCTCCGGAGAGGGATAAATTGCGCGCAGTTTACCCTTAATGGGCCGGTAGCGCCTCACACTACCGACCCAACTGACTTACCAGTCCAGCGCGAGGGAAACGCTGACGGCTTGCTGACTTTGCTCGTCAGACTGGCTGTAGCTATAGCCACCGCGCAGAGACAGGTCGCGAGTCAATTGATGACTAACGCCCACACTGGCCGTATCGAGCTTGTCGCCAGGGGTGTAGCCCTTCAGTTCGAAGTCGATTCCCGGCAGACTATTCAGCTCAGAACGCAGTTTGCTGGTGTCATCTGCGTACTCACGTTCGTGGCTGTACTCGGCAAACACTGCGGTTTGCGGGCTTAGCTGATAACGCCCCTGAAGACCTGCACCCAGGCGACGGGAGTCACGCTGTTGGTCATCAAAGTTCAGGGCAGTGGAACGGTTACCGTCTTCAGCATAACCATCGACGTCGATTTCGACATAGTCAGCACTGAAGAACGGGCTCAGGTGCCACTCACTACCCGGCTGAGCAATGTCATAACCAACACGGCCACTCGCACCCCAGAGGTTGCCATCGGTGTCGCCTTTTTCCGTGCGTTTAACCTGGCCCAAATTGAAGGAGCGTTTCAGGTTGTCGTAATCCAAGCTACCAACACTTAGAGCAAAATCTGCCCACCAACGATTTTCCTGATACTGAGCAAACGCCGTGGCCAAGTAGCTATTCAGATTGTAGTCCGAATTGGCAGCACCCGCCTCAATATCCTGACCATACAGCCCTAACGCAACGCCGACTCGCCAGGCATCGTTCAAGCGGTAGCTGCCACCTACGTTAAGGTTATAACCGCCACCGTCTGCGCTGCTGGAATTATCTTGGCTGTCAAAGTCTTGCTGCTGACCACCGCCAGCAACAAAGCCACGCCACTGCGCAACAGGCTGCCATGCCAGCCAATCGGCTTGCCATTGGCTACGCAGCTGGCCCTGATGCGCGCGCAAATTACCCAAGGCCATTTCTGGCAATAGGCTCACCTCTTGCGAGGCGCTGAGCAGCGAATACGCATAATCGGCGGCAACCTGCTGTACCGCAGTGGTCGGGTGAACGCCGTCGTTGAACATCAACTTGCTTGGGTCAGGCGTGGCGCTGTTGATGCCCCAGGTGGCGTTGACACTGGCACAACCGTTAAAGCAGGTGCCCGTCAGGTTTTGAGTGGCATCGAAGCCAAACGCACCGGGCATGGCGAGCACCTCTGTGACCAATAGAGGCAAATTCAATGGAATGATATTGGTATTGATACCCCGTAACTGGCTGACCAGCTCAGTATTCAGGTCGCTGGTCAGGCCGCTGATAAAGCTATTGCTGCCGCCAAGCGTTGGCGTATTACCCAAGTTTGGCAGCAACGAAACCATGATGTAGCGCGCACCAGCCGCTTGCAGGGCTTCGACGCTGTCTACCAGTCGGCCTGCCGCTGCCTGGGCTTGCACGGTACTCAGGACTTGTCCTTGAAGGAAATCGTTGCCGCCACCGTTTACGTAGTACAAGGCATTGCGATCAAGGCTTAACCCGCGGTTGGCCAGGCCCACAAGGAAACCGTCGCGAGTACGCTCACCGGCTACGACCGAGCCGCCAGCCTGGGTGATCGAGTCAAGAATCTGGTCCGTGCGATAACCACCCACCGCCCAGTTATTGCCGTCAGCCAGACCATTGCTCTGGAACACCGATGAGGTCGAGGGTGACTGAGCGCCAAGCCCCAGTAATTCGCCGAGCAACATTGGTGAAGTTTTGCCGTATACCTCACCACTGGCATCCGTGAAAAGCGGGCCAACACGGTTGGTGAACCGTCGAGTTTGTGTGGCCGAATTGACCGAATCAGAGAATTGCCCGGCATCGCTCAGGCTATCGCCAAATACATACAGCCCGCTGTAAGGGGCTGCAGACAGGGCGGGAGCTACAGCAGCCATGCAGCAGGCTACTGCCAACGGAGTTAGAAGACGCTTCACGAATCACCTTTGGAGTTTTTGTTGGTGGTTTTTATAGAAAGGAAATTTAGTCAGATTCGTGACTGAATGCACGCGCAAACATCGACACCCACCCATTTAGGTGATGAGGCACCTATGAAGAGTCTGCGAGTGAACACACTCTATTACGCCCCGCATGCTTGGCCTGATAGAGCGCGGCGTCGGCCACTTGCAGCAGCTCATCGAGTACCAGCCCCTGTTCAGGCCACAGAGCAAGACCAGCCGACAGGGTCACATAGCGTGCGCCGCCACGGGTCGGCAGTGGGTGTGCGGCCAGTTCGCGGCAGATGGTTTCCAGGCGCGCGCGAGCCTCAGGGGCATCGGCGCGCGGCAGGATCAGCAGGAACTCTTCGCCACCGATACGGAACACCGCATCCGAGCTGCGCAGGTTTTCCGGCAGATGCTGAGCCACGCCCTTGAGCACATCGTCGCCTTCGAGGTGACCATGCTCATCATTGAGCTGCTTGAAATGGTCCAGATCGATCAGTGCCAGGGAGATCGGCGTGCGCTCGCGCTGCGCCACTGCCAGCTCACGAGCAAAGAATTCGTCGAGATAGCGCCGGTTGTACAACCCGGTCAGCGGGTCACACAGCGCCTGCTCCTGCAGTTGTTCGTGCAGGTTGGTGATAGTGCGCAGCCGCTCCTCGCTCAAAGCCAGGGCCTCTGCCAGTTTCAACTCACTGAGATGACGCTGGGTGACATCGCGCAGGTAGAGCATTTGCCCCAGCACCAGGGTGCCGCGATGGGTCACCCGCTCAATGGCGCGGATACGCACTTCGAAATAACGCGCCGAATTGGCCAGGGTTAGCAGTTGCTCCTGCTCACCGTGGTTGTGCCGGCTGAGCAACTGCTGCAAATCGCCACCCAGAATCGGCCAGTCCTCTAGCTGTCGGCCCTGCCAGCCGCTGCGCAAACTAGCCAGCTTCAATGCCGCCGGGTTGGCCTCGATCACGCGCAGCTGAGCATCGACCACCAGCACCGGATCGAGCAACGCATCAAGCAATAGATGGCGAGCCACGGGGAGCAGGTCGAACAGGCGCACGCCGACGATCAGCCAGGCAAAGGCCACCAGGGTAAAGGCGAAACTGAAGGGCGTCGGGTCAAAGCCAAACAACATCCAGCCGAACACCACATAGCTGATATTGGCGATCCAGGGCACTGCCGTGACGAAGACAAAGGCCAGGTAATGCCGCCGATGCACGCCATAGCTGACGATCGCCGCCCGCAGCACCACTCCCATGCAGAAGGTCATAAACAGATAGACGTAGGCGGCGGCGGCGTAGAACAGCGGCCCATGCTGGTAACGAATCGGCGCACCCGGCTCATCACGGAGCGGCGCGGTACCTGCGCCGTAGAACAGGCCATGCCAGGGGTTACTCAGGGCCATCAACCAGATCAGCACCGGCACCACGGCCAACCCTAGGGCGCTGCGCAGCGGCAGCGGTTGCCGCACGCTGTTGACGTATTGCCAGAGGAAGATCGCCCAGAAGGTGGGCACCACCAGAATGCCCGGCCAGGCCATGGTGGCCCAGAACACCTTGCACTGCGCGCCTTGCGCAGACATTTCCAGGCTCGCGGCAAGCAACCACCAGAGGCTCGCCAGGTGCAGCACGATAAAACTCTCGCGCCCCGGAAAATAGCGTTGACGCGTAACCCAGTGAGCCAACAGCAGCACACCGATGCAGACCACAGAAGTCAGAATCACCGGCCCACTGAGCGCCCAGCCGGAATCACCGCAAGCGTTCATCGGTAGGGCACTGCCAAGGAAAACGGCTGGGCGCGCTTGCTAATCGAGCCTGGCAAACGCACGGGAATCACCCGAAGACGGGTCGCAGTAGAAATACGCAAGGGCCTTCCTGACCTCAAACGCCAATCAATTGAAGATGCCAACCATACTGCAAAATTCGTTAGGCAGCTGGGCTTTATTTCTGCTAACAGGCTCTATTCAGCACTCGGCCGGCGCAACAGACTGACCGCCATCAGCGCCAGCAGGCCCACGCCTAGCAGTAGCACCAGCCACAAGCCCCAGCGCTTCCAGTCGCTCTCACCAGCCGCTGCCTGCTCTTGCTGCGCCAGGTTATCGGCCTGTAATTGTGCCTCGGCCGTGCCCAGTTCCTGCAGGCGCTGCGGTTGATAGCCAGGAATCAGCGTAGTCAACGGCAAGGCAGCCGACTTGGCACCAGCCCGCCCCAGTGCCAGCCGATAGGGCGGGCTGCCGCGCTGGAGAAACACCAGTTGGGTGGCGCGCACTGCTACCGTGATCTGCGGTGGCTCGACGCCCAGGCCGCCACCTCGCGCATCCACCTGCAGACGCAACTGCTGCACCGCCCAGCCCGGCAATGGCAGTTCATCCTGACGGATTTCCACACCATTTTCCGGCAGACGATAGAGCAGGCCCTGAGCCAGCGATTGCCAAGCACCCTTGGCTTCATTGCGGCCGCTGACGCGGATCGGCGCCAGGCTGTTGGCCTGCATGAGTTCGACCTTGAGTCGTTCCAGCGGCAAGGCCAGGGGCAGCTGCCACTGATATTCGCCATCCGGGCTGCGCGTCGCCGCCAGCGGCTGCGACCACACCAGCGGTGCCGGCACGCTGTCACTGCGCTGGCTACGCAGACTGGCTGCTGTCAGTTGCGGCGCTTGTTGCGGGCTTTGCCAGAGCAGACGCAAATAGCGCGCCTTGCGCCCCGGCAGCTCGACCTGGCGCTGTTCAACACGCTCGCCATCAAACGACAGACGCGCTAATTGGCCACTGCCCCAGGGCTGCCAGTCTTGCAGGTCATCGCTGGCTTCGATGCTAAAACGCTGAAAACCTTCCTGGCCGCCGCTCCAGTCCAGTTGCAGATGCACCAACGGCTCTTGCAGTGCGCTGGCATCCAGCAGCCAACCACGCAGCAAGACTGGTTTGTCTGAGGAGTCCGCCTCATCGAGCAGCTCGATCAGCGTGCCGCTGGTGCTGCGCTGAACCCGCAGGCTGGGCGTGGCGCCGCTGTCGCCCTGCTCGGCGTACAGCGGAAACCACTTCACCGCCTGCTCCTGCTGACTGTCGCGCGACTCGCCCTGCCCCGCGACCAGGGCGTAGGCCAAGGCCTGGCCTTCAGCGTTGAACACCCGCAGGTCACGCAAATCGCCATAGCGCGCGGCAAAATGCAGCGCCATCGGCACATCCAGGCGGTACCAGGGGCCTTTGCCATTGAGGCTCAGGGGCAGCTGCACGGCATAGTCAGCGGGCTGTTCCTGCGCCAGAGCTGGCGCACTGCACAGCAGACCCAGCAACGCAGCGCTGCCCACGCGGTGAATTAAACGACTGATCATGCTTGCTCCTGCGGCTGCTGCGCATCTGCCTTGCGTGCCGGCAAGGGGGCGAAATAGCCCACCACCAGCAGCAATAAACCCACACCAATAAACGACACGATGCGCTCCAGGCCACCGCGATTACCCAGTTCGATGAAGAACAGCTTGGCCACCACCAGGGCGATCAACGCCGCGCCGATCAGCCACAGCTCGCGCCGGCCACGACGATTGCCGAGGACCATCAGCGGCAGGGCGATCAGCGTCCAGACGATCGACAGGCCGGCCTGCACCAGCATCGAATCAAGCAGCGCATCCAGCTGATAAGGCACGCCGCCCCAATGATGCGCGGTGCGCATCACCATGGCCGTCAGCAGGGCAAACAGCGAAGCACCCGCCACGGCCTGAGTCAGCCACTGACTGCGTAAGGCGTCCACGCCCAGTTCGGCCAGGCCCATGCGCGCCCAGGCGAACACCGCACCGAGGGCAAACAGCAGGCCCAGCTCCAGCGGATTGAGCAGCGGCAGGTAGGCCAGCGGTTCAGCGTCGCCGGCACTGACCACGTTGGCCAGCCAGAACCAGCCAAGCATCAGCAGCGCCAGCGGCGCCGCTGCCAGCAAACGGTATTCCCGTGGATAGGCCGCCAGCGGCCAAGGCCAGCGGCGTGGCAATGCCATGAGCCAGAGGTAGGCACTTGGCAGCAATGCCCAGCCCAGCCAGCGCCAGGCGTTGTAATGCTCCGACAGCGCCAGCAGCAGGTAGCGCAACTCCAGCGCCAGCACGCCCAACAGCAACCAGCAGCCGAGCACATGGGCGGCGCTCAGCGCCCCCGCCGGCAACTGTGGTGCCAGACGCCGCAGCGCCCAGAAGTGCACGGCGAACAGCAGCGCCCAGGCCAGCCAGCCGAACTGCGCCGCAGGGTGATAGTACAGGTGCCAGGCGTGCAACAACACCACACCGGCCAGCGGTGTCAGCAGGCAACACAGCAGCGCCAATTCCGCCCAGCGTGTGCGCGGCGCAAGGAATGCCGCCAGGGCGACGCTGGCCGCCAACACCGCGAGCAAGGCGCTGCTCTGCCATTCAGCGGCGACAAAGCGCAGCACTTCACTGCTCAGTGCCAACGCCCACCAGGCCGCGCCCCACACCAGTAGCAGTTGCGCCAGACCAAGCAAACTGAAATTACCCAGGGCGCTGGGCGCCTCGCGGCGCGCCAATTGTTGCAAGCGCCAGGCGCCGACCAGGGCGGCGACACCGAGCACCAGCGGCGTCCAGAAATCCATATGGGCCAGCGGCCGAAGCCCCTCGGCCGACAGCTGACCGAACAGAAGCGGGCTGACTGCGAGAAACACCAGCCCCGCCAGCACCTGCAACAACAGCCCGAAGACAAAACTGGCGCGCTGCTGCAGGTGCAGGCTGAGCCAGATGATCAGCAGCCCACTGCCGCCCCATACCGCACTGGCCGTGGCCCAGGGCAACACAAACAGCACCGCCAGATTGAGGAACACCAGACCGACCAGCAGCACCACCGACAGCCCGCGCAACAGGCGACGATCTGCACCCACCTGCGGATCACGCGCCGCCAGCAGCATACCGGCGATCAGGCCAAAGCCGATCAGCGAGGAGGTCAGCAAGCCCTGCCAGCCGGCGGCAAAACCGCCCATGCCGGTGGCCGCATTGCCGGCCATGTCCAGCATAAACACCAAGCCACCGAGCAACTGCACAGCAAAGGCGCTGAACAGGAAGCTGCGCGCCTGCAGGCGCAAGCCCAGCCACAGGGTCAGCAGGCCGGCTAGGGCCCAGCTGATCGCCGTGCCCGGCGCGGCAAACAGCAGTGGTGCAATCAGATAGAGAAAGGCCAGCCCTGCGCAGGCCAGCAGCGGCAGCCCGCGCACCTCCCAGCTGCTGGCGTGCTCAGTGTTCTGGCGCAACTGCCAGTAGCTGAACAGCAAAGCCACCCCGAGCATCAGCGCACCCAGCGGCGCGCCGTCCAGCAGGGTCAACTCACCCGAACGCAGGCCAATGACGAACGCCAGCGCTGCGCCAAGCTGCAGCAACAGGGCAAACGCCCTGGCCAGGCTGCGCTGCTGACGCAGGCCGAGCCAGAAGATACCCGCGCCTTCCACCGCCCAGGCGGCCGAGGTCCAGCGCGCGTCCAGGCCCAGCGGAATCGCCAGACTGCCGAACACCACACCGAGTGCCAAACAGGTCTCCACTAGCAGCACAGCGCGATCACCGGTGCGACCGACCAGCAGCCGCGCTAGCAGTAGATAGAACAGCCCCAGCGCCAGCGCACTGAACGCAGCGGCAAACTCGATATGCTGCACCAGGGCAAACTGCAGACCAAAGCCCACCAGCGGCGGACCGAACAGCACGGTAGCGTCGATGTAGTCGCCCTTGCGCGCCGCCCAGCGCAGCAGCGCTGCGCGATCCTCGGGCGCATCCAGAGCCTCACGCAGCTTGCGCCGGGCAAACAGCAGACCGATGGCCACATACATCAGGAAGAACAGAATCAGAAACGGCTCGGTGCTCCACAGCAATTCCGGCGTATAGGAGCGAATACCCCAGGCGAAGCCGATGCCGAAGGTGCCGACAAAACCAATCAGGTTGAGCAGGCGCCAGGCCTTGAACCAGGCGATGGCAAAGATCCCGGCGTTAAGCAGGGCGAAGTAGCTGAACAGCGCCACATGATTGCCGCTGCCGGTAGACGTCAGGATCGGCGCGGCGAAACCGCCCAAAGCCGCTGCAGCCGCAAGGCCAAGGGCATTCTGCTTGACCGCCAGAATCGCCGAAAACACCGTCACCAGCACCAGCAAGCCCAGCGCCACGCCAGGGTCCAGCAACGGATGCAGGCGCATGGCGGCAAACACCGTCAGGTACAGCACCGCGATCCCGGTACCCTGCAGCATCAGCGCATAGTTGGGGTTACGCAGGCGCAGCCACCAGCCCAGAGCCAACAGCGCCACGGCACTGGCAGCGACGCTGGCATAACGCAACTCTACCGGCACCACCACACCTTCGGTGGCGTAGCGCAGCAGGAAGGCCAGACCGAGAAACAGCAGCACCACGCCGACGCGCAGCACCGTATTGCCGCCTAGCAACCAGTCCTTCGCCGCAGTAAAGCCTCGCTCCAGCAGAGTTGGCTGACGCGGTTCGGCCGGTTTCCATGGCGTAGCGGGCGGCGGCTTGATCGGCGCGGCGGCGGCAGGTTCAGGCACAGCCTGCCTGGCTACGACAGGTTCGGCAGCAGGTTCCAGCAGAACAAAATCCAGGGTCCAGTCCAGTTCAGGCTGGGCCGCTTGGGCACTGACGATGGGTTCAGGTGCAGGCTCAGCAACGGAGCTGACCGGCTGCGGCGTTGGTGGCGCCTCAGGGGCTGGCATGGCGCTTTGCTCTAGCTTAAGCAAACGCTCATACAGCGCCGCAGTACCCTGCTCGAAGCGTTGGGAAAAAGCCTTGAGTTGCGCTGTCAGCGCGGCATTCTCGCGCTCCAGCCCATGCAGCTTGAGCGCCTGACCAAGGCCCAGACCAATCAGAGCACCCAGCAGCGAGGCACTCAGCGTCTCATCCGCCAACGCCCCGAGTACCAAGCCCACCAGCATGAAAATCCATTGCATGCAGCGCCTTCCTATTCAGCTAAACCCGAACATCCTGTTGCCCGGCCCCCGGCGCGAACTGCGCAGCAGTATAGGAGCCTGACCGGGGCATACCCAGAGAGACGAATGCCGCACGCATCACAGCACAACAAGAAATTTGCCCGGCGACAAACAGCACAAATTATGACCAGCCGGCAGATAGTCATTCACAAACGCCCCAAGGCCGCTATCATCGCGCGCCGCACAACTGATGCATGCCTGCTCCGATGAAAAACAACCTGATTGCCGCCGCCGAACTCGACCGCCTGGAAACCTGGGCCAAATACACCGCCGACATGTGCCACAGCTGCATGTCCAGCTGCTGCACGCTGCCGGTTGAAGCGCGCCTGAATGACCTGATCCGCATCGGCGTGGTTGATGAGTTCGAACGCAGCGAGCCGCTGAAGAACATCGCCAAGCGCCTGCAGAAAGACGGCATCGTCGAACGCTTCCATCAGAAGTCGGGCATCTTCACCCTGACCCGCATGAGCAACAACGACTGCTACTACCTCGATCGCAAAACCCGCCTGTGCACCATCTACGAGAAGCGTCCGGACACCTGCCGCAACCACCCGAAGATCGGCCCACGTCCCGGCTACTGCGCCTACAAGCCGAAGAGCTAAGCAACAGCATTGAGCTGCCGCGACGCCTCGGGCAAGCTGGCAGGCATGCACAACGCCGACTTCCCCGATGACGCCCAACAGACCGAGCGCACCCGCGCCACGGTGATGCGCTATCACTACAGCTGGAAAGACCGCGACCTCGACGCGGTGATGGCGCTGTATCACCCGGATATCCAGTACCACGATTTCTTTCAGCAGCGCTGCATGGGCTTTGCCGAGCTGCGCGAGTACGTGCGCAACAACCTGCCGCGCCAGCCTGGCGAAGCACTGGAGCACACCGACCGCATCCGCATCGACGGCCATACCGCGTTTATCCAGTACCGCATCAGCCTGAACGGCAGCGGCGGCCTGCTGGCGTTCCGCACCGGTGAGGCGATTACCGTGCGCGACGGGCTGATCTGGCGCATCCATGAATACGCCACGCTGATGCGCGAAGAGCGCGAGCTATCCGCCGCCAGTGATTCCCGCCCGGCCCTCAGCCGTCTCGGCCTCAGCGCCCGCCAGCTGAGCCTGCTCGCGCAGGATCTGGAAGACTACATGCAGCGCGCCCAGGCCTACCTCGACCCGCAACTGAGCCTGCCGCAGGTGGCAACCGCCACCGGCTACAGCCGCAACCAGATCTCCCACCTGCTCAACCAGGTGCTCGGCCAGAGCTTCTACCGCTATATCAACCAGAAGCGCCTGCAGCACCTGCTGGCGGGGCTGGAAGCCGGCAACGACCTGCAGCGTATTGATGAACTGGCCTTCGCTGCCGGCTTCAATTCGCTCTCGGCCTTCTACAGTTGCTTCCGCCGGCACACCGGCTTGTCGCCCAAGGCCTACCTCAAACAAATTTCCTTGCGGGCACGCACACAAGACAAGCCCTGATCGACCTCCTAGTCTCTGCGCATCGCATAGTGATTGACTGCCGGAGATCGACGATGAGCCCATGGCGCTCCCTCAGCCTGTGGATGGATCAGCTGACCGAACCGCTGACCGCCCGCCCCGCGCTGACCGAAGACCTGCACGCCGATGTGGCCATCATTGGCGCGGGCTACACCGGCCTGTGGACCGCCTATTACCTCAAACGCCAGGCGCCACAGCTGCGCATCGTCATCCTCGAAGGCGAGATTGCCGGCTTCGGCGCCTCCGGGCGCAACGGCGGCTGGCTGATGGGCAACCTGCTTGGCCAGGACAACCTGCTCGCCGACCAACCCAGCGCCGCGCGCCAAAGCGCCTATGCCCTGCTGCATGGCATTCCTGATGAAGTCGCCAGCGTGCTGCAGGACGAGCAGATTGCCTGCGATTACCGTAAGGCCGGCGTGCTGTATTGCGCCGCGCGCTACCCGGAGCAGCTGACCAGCCTGCGTCAACACCTGGCCGAATTGCGTGCCCTGGGACTGGATGAAACCGACTACCGCTGGCTGACGCCCTTCGACCTGGGCAAGCAGCTACAGCTGGCCAACGCCTTTGGCGCCATCTACACCCCGCACTGCGCCACCATTCAACCCGCCAAGCTGGTGCGCGGCTTGGCGCGCTGCGTTACCGCCATGGGCGTCGAGCTGTATGAACAGAGCCGAGTAACCGACTGGCAAACCGGCCTGGTGCGTACCGCCACTGGCAGCGTACGCGCTGACTGGATCGTCCCGGCCGTGGAAGGTTACGCCGCCAGCCTGCCGCCTTTGGGCAACCACCAACTGCCAGTACAGAGCCTGCTGGTGGCCACCGAGCCACTGCCCAAGGAAGTTTGGGCCGATATCGGCCTGGAGCGCGGCCAGGCCTTCAGCGAGAACAGCCGGCAGGTGACCTACGGCCAGCGCAGCGCCGACGACCGTTTGGTATTCGGCGCCCGGGGCGGTTACCGCTTTGGCGGCCGCCTGCGCACCGATTTCAACCTCAGCGAGGACGAGCGCGACCTGCGCCGCTACCTGTTTGGCGAACTCTTCCCGCAACTCAAGCAGGTGCGCATCACTCATGCCTGGGGCGGCAACCTGGGCATGGCGCGGCGCTTTCGCCCGCACATGCTGGTGGACCGCAGCAATGGCATCGCCCTGTCCGGCGGCTACGGCGGGGAAGGTGTAGGCGCCAGCAACCTCGGCGGTCGCACCCTGGCCGACCTGATTCTCGAACAGCAGAGCGAGCTGACCCGCCAGCCCTGGGTGCTCGGCGACCAACCGCTCAACCGCCTCCCGCGCTGGGAGCCGGAACCCCTGCGCTGGCTCGGCTACAACGCAATCATTCAGAGCTTTGTGCATGAGGACCGTGTGCTGGCCAACCCAGACAGCGCGCCCTGGCGGCGCCGGCTGGCCAGCAGCCTGGCCGGCACCATGGAAAAATTCATGCGTTAACGGAGAGTTACATGAGCATCGAACACTTCAAGAACACCGCCCACCTACCCCTGAGCGATCCCACGCCGGTGGCCGTGCCGCTCGGCGAGCCCGTGGCGATCACCAGCAGCCAGGGCATCGAACATGCCGACGGCGTCGCCGCCGGTGTCTGGGAATGCACACCCGGGCGTTGGCGCCGGCAGATCGCCCAGCAGGAGTTTTGCCACTTTATCGCCGGGCGCTGCACCTTCACCCCGGATGGCGGCGAGCCCATGCAGATCCAAGCTGGCGACGCCCTGTTGCTGCCCGCCAACACCTTCGGCGTGTGGGACATCACGGAAACCGTGCGCAAGAGCTTCGTTCTGCTCAAGTAACCCGGCCCAGCGCAGGCCCTGCTCCACCCTATTCAACTGCCGCTTCGACAACACCGATAAAAACGATGAGGTATT
This sequence comes from Pseudomonas sp., assembly GCA_044240245.1. Lineage (GTDB taxonomy): Bacteria > Pseudomonadota > Gammaproteobacteria > Pseudomonadales > Pseudomonadaceae > Aquipseudomonas. The sequence goes on from JBIHZW010000063.1 coordinate 12,815, forward strand.
CCCATGCTGAAAAAACTGCTTCCCTTGCTGCTGCTCAGCAGCATCAGCCAGGCCGCGGAAACCGTGCGCATCTACAACTGGACGGACTACATCGCCCCCGACACCCTCACGCAATTCGAGCAAAGCAGCGGCATCAGCAGCCACTACGATGTGTACGACAGCAATGAAACCCTCGACGCCAAACTGATGGCAGGGCGCTCGGGCTATGACGTGGTGTTCCCGTCCAACCACTACATGGCCCGGCAGATTCAGGGCGGCGCACTGAAGAAGCTCGACAAGAGCCGCCTGCCCGGCTGGAACAACCTCAACCCGATCCTGATGAAGGCCCTGGAAACCAACGACCCTGGTAACCAGTACGGCTTTCCCTACCTGTGGGGCAGCACCGGCATCGGGTACAACGTGACCAAGGTGCGTGAAGTACTCGGCGAGGACGTGCCGCTCGACTCCTGGGACCTGATCTTCAAGCCCGAATACCTGGCCAAGCTCAGCCAGTGCGGTGTGGCGATTCTCGACAACGGCCCGGAGCTGCTGCCCATCGCCCTGCATTATCTGGGGCTGCCACACCACAGCCAGAACCTTGAGGACTACAAAAAGGCCGAAGCACTGCTGCTGGAAATGCGCCAGAACGTGCGCTACTTCCACTCCTCCAAGTACGTCGGCGACCTGGCCAATGGCGACATTTGCATGGCCGTGGGCTTCTCTGGCGACATCATGCAAGCCGGCAACCGCGCGGCAGAAGCGAACAACGGCATCCGCATCAACTACGTGATCCCCAAGGAAGGCACGCCGATCTGGTTCGACATGGTCACCATGCCCGCCGACAGTAACAACGAGCAGGCCGCCTACGCCTTTATGAACTACCTGCTGCAGCCCCAGGTCATCGCGCAGATCACCAATCACGTGCAGTACGCCAACGGCAACAGCGCTGCCGACAGCCTGGTTGACCCCAAGCTGAAAGCCGATGCCACCGTTTACCCACCGCAAGAGGCGATGAACAACCTCTACGCTCTGGAAGCCATGCCGCTGAAGATTGACCGGGTGCGCACGCGCATCTGGAGCAAGGTGAAAAGCGGAATTTAACCGAGCGGCAGTGTCACGAGCCCATAAAAAGCCCCCGCCAGCCAGGCTGACGGGGGCTTTTTCATGCGTCTTACAGCTCGGCGGCAGGCTGCTCCCGCTCACGTTGAGCCAGTTCAGTCACATCGACCTTGGGCTTGATCAGGCTGAAATCGATCAGGCTCTTCGGCTGCTCGGGATTGCCAATCAGCAGCGGTAACGGCCTGAACGCATCACTCACCAGGCTTTTGTGCGGCTCGTACATATCAAACCGCAGGCCCGCCAGGTCCGCCCATGTGTGGATAAAGTGCGCCGAACTGTAGGGCCGTGACAGCGCCGTGGTGAAATCCCGGGGTTGCTGCGCGCGCCACTGGGGCGAGTTCCAGAGAATAAACGGCACGGTGTACATCGGGCTGGTCGGCGCGGCCTCGTTACGCCCCAACACATCGGCCTTGGGCGCATCGAACACCGCCTCGCCATGATCCGCCAGGTACAGCAGAAAGCCATTCGGTTCCTGCCCAGCCAGGCGCTTGATCAGGCTGGCCACTACATGGTCGTTGTACAACACCGCGTTGTCGTAACTGTTATAGGTTGGCAGTTGATCATCCGTGACATTCGCCGGCACGCCCGTACGGTCGTTGAAACGCGCGAACTCCGGCGGATAGCGGTACTGGTAGCTCATGTGCGTGCCCAGTAGATGCACCACCACAAACTTGCGCGGGGCAGGGTCGGCCAGCACCTTGGCAAAGGGTTCCAGCACATCCCCATCGTACTGGCGGGCGTTCTGCTCACGGTTGTTGTTCAGGTAGACCTGTTCATCAGCCTGCTTGGAGAAAGTCGTCAGCATGGTGTTGCGCTTGGTCATAGTCTGCTGATTGGTGATCCAGTAGGACTTATACCCCGCCTGCTCCATCAGATTGACCAGCGAAGGCGTGGTCAGAAACAGATCCGGATTCTCCTGATCGGCAAAGGTCAGTACCTGCTGCAACGCCTCAATGGTGTAGGGCCGCGGAGTCACCACCGAGTCAAACACCTGCAGCTGATCACGCAGTTGGTCAAGTTCCGGCGTAGTCTGCCGTGGATAGCCATAAAGGCTCATGCGTTGGCGGTTGGTCGACTCACCAATTACCAACACCAGGGTGGCGGGCTTGCCCGCACGGGCATCCTGCAGGTTTTCCAAGGGTGGAATGCTGGCATTCTCCGCCAGCATTGCCTGCATATTGGCCAGTTGCTCACGGTAATTCTTGTAGCCCACCACCAACTGCCAAGGTGTAGCGGCTTCAATGCGCTCAGCAAAATTATCCAGACCGCCCTGCCAACTGTCGTGCTTGCTAAATTGACGAATCGCCGGATAACCCAGCGACACAAACAACGCCAGAGCTGCTGCCAGATAAGCCCCAGACCGTGACAGATAGACAGGCCGTACCTTACGCCACAGTAGCCAGCCACCAGCGCCATAGGCCAGGAAAGCGGGCAGCATCCACCAGGCGAAGTACTGCACCAGGTACTCCTGGCTCTCCGACACGTTCGACTCGAACATGATGAAGATGACGCTCTGAGAAAACTCCTGACCGTAAATCAAAAAATAGCCAAAGCTGCCCAATGAACACAGCCACAGCACAGTACCGATCACGGCTGCCAACTGGCGAATGCGCGCTGGCCAAAGTAACAGAGGAATCAGCCACAACGCGCTGGCCAGCAGTGCCTGACGAAAGCCAGCAAAGCCTGCCGTGCCGGTCAGTTGAATCAATAACTGGGTAACACCAGAGAAGTACCAGAAAAACAGAAAAGCCCAACCCAGCCCCGTCCAGTCAACCCGCTGACCCGACGCCTTCGCCATCACTGCAGACATAACAACCTCATGACGTCTTTATAGCCGCTCTGTTATGCCAGACAGCCGGTGAAAAATTCGTCAAACCATGCGCCAAAGCGCGACGCCCGTCCAGTGGACAATCAGCCAATAAAAAGCCCCCACAGGCTCTCGCCGGCGGGGGCTTTTTAGTCAGCTAGAACCGGGATCAGTTCTTGGCTTTCTTGGCAGCGCGGGTGCGCTCGCCTTCGTCGAGGATCTTCTTACGCAGACGGATCGACTTCGGCGTAACTTCACAGAGCTCGTCGTCCTGGATGAATTCCAGAGCCTGCTCCAGGGTGAATTTCACCGGCGGAACCAGGGCGATGGTTTCGTCCTTACCGGAAGCGCGCATGTTGTCGAGCTTCTTGCCTTTGGTCGGGTTTACGCCCATGTCGTTGTCACGGCTGTTCAGACCAACGATCTGACCGTTGTAGATCTCTTGACCGTGCTCAACAAACAGCTTGCCGCGCGCCTGCAGGG
>JBIHZW010000277.1:0-4958 GCA_044240245.1 Pseudomonas sp.
CCATCTTGTATGGACCCAGTGGGTTATCTGGACCTGGCGGCACGTAAGCCGGCAGCGGGTCCCCATCGGCAGCATGTTCTTCGCGAATAGACTTAGGCGGCGTCCAGCCCGGGTTCGGCGTCTTGGCCGTAATGCGCGCATTGGCAACCGGCGAGCTCCAGCCCTCGCGACCAATACCCAGTGGATAGGTGTAAACCACGTTACGACCTTTCGGGTAGTAGTACAGGCGGTACTCGGCGAGGTTGATCACAATGCCTTCGCGCGGGCCAGACGGCAGAATGTAGCGCGTCGGCAAAATAATCTCGTTGCCAGCGCCCGGCAGCCAGGGATCAACACCCGGATTGGCCACAACCATTTCCAGATAACCCAGATCATTGACCACACCTAGATCGGCAAAGGTGTCTTCATACTTGGCCTGGATCACCTGCACTTCGCCAACGATATCCTCGCCAGGTGGCGGCAGAGGAAACTCAAGAGCATTGGCAGACGCTACCGCGAAGACAGCGGCAAGCGGCAGGCAGCGGGTGACGGCAAGGGCACGCGACAACATCCGGAAATTCCTGACGAAAATGGTTGGTAAAAGTAAGAGGTGATTGTACACCGATTGATCAGCGGCTTGGATAGCTCACCCCCCCGGCAATGCTGCACGATCACCGCGTTTCTGCGCCTCAAGTGTTGCCCGGCACGCCGGACACAAGCGCTTGTCACGCAGCATGGTCTTATCTAGATCGCGCCACACAGGCTGAGCCGGCAACAAACCACCGCACAACGTACGGTCGGCAAACTGACCCAACTCAAGCTGGCGCGCCAGCAGATGCACGCGCACTTCTCGGCAGGCGAACAGGTCAAGCTGCTCGCCTGGCTCGATCAGTTGGTAGGCATGCAAGGACCAGGCAGGGCGCGGCATTGAACCTCCAGTAAGTACTTGTGCCTACAGCAGGCATAAATACAATGGAAAACAATTCAAAAACAACAAAGCCCGGACCTTTCGGACCCGGGCTTTGTTGTTTTAGTTGTTTGGTCGGGACGGAGTGATTCGAACACTCAACCCCTAGCACCCCATGCACGCCGCCCGACGTTAAATTACTGAATATTCTAGCATTGTCTATGGCGCTCGCTGCAACTGATGCCCCACGCAATCTAGCGATTTCCAACGCTTCCCCGCAAAAGTCCCTGAGGCGAACAGCCCCACTGTATCCAGCCTGCCCACCCCTGCAGATCCCTACGCCGAAAAGCATTTTTTATAAGACTGCGCCGCAAAACAGCCCTTCACCACTTATTACTTCGGGTGACACGGCGCCTCAAGCTACAAGTACTGGTAGACGTATCGCCACGGTAAATTAGCCAAGACACTCAATAAGCTGCTGCACACAGTCCTCAACAAGCAGGCTCGCCGTCATGAGCGTCAGGGACGGTTGCAACGGCGGTTCATACGGGGACGTGATGCTCGTAAAGTCTGCAATTTCTCCCGCCCTAGCCCGCCGGTATAGACCTTTTACATCTCGCACTTCGCACACCTGCAGAGAGCAATTGAGATACACCTCAGAAAAATAATCGGGGCCGACAGTATCTCGAACCAATGCACGATCTAGGCTCTTTGGAGAGATAAAAGCCGCTATACAATCAACCCTGATTCGGGAAGCAGCTTGGCAACTTCGGCAGCACGCCGAAGGTTTTCACGACGGTCCTCTGGTGTAAAACCAAGGCCTGCACATAAACCTGCCCGGAGGTTATCCCCGTCAAGTACAACGCAGCGGCGCCCCATAAGATTCAAACGTGCTTCCAGTGCATATGCCAACGTGGACTTTCCGGCTCCAGATAGACCTGTAAGCCAGAGTACTTGTCCTCGCTGAGGATTGTGACGGCAGCCCCGGCGAGAACTACGCTCACCAAATGACTCAGCCGCAAAGGGAGCCATCTCCCTTTGCGGCATGATGAAAACTCGTCCTGCGAGATGGGCAAGAGCAAACCTCCGACATGATCGCTCAAGGATCGATTAACGCTAGTTGGTAAGGCTAAGCCTACAGCTCCCCGGCCTGCCAGCGTGCCTCTTGGTTAGCTAACGCCTGGGAAATTGCACTCAACTCGCCTGATGGCACTTGCTCCGGGAGTGGGTCCAGCCCTGCACTGGCGAACAGTTGGCCATAGCTATTACGCAGTTCGGCATAAGAGAGGTCGCGACGCAGATTGGCCTGCAGTGCATTCAGTTCGCTCTGGATCAACTCCAGTTCGCCAATACCCTGGGCCTTGTAGCGGTTGCGCAGTTGCTCGACGATCTGACTATCGATCCCCGCCAGTTGCTGACTGGTCTGGAACTGGCGCTGGGCTTCGTTGAAGTTGGCGTTGGCCACATAGAGCTGCGCAAGAATGGCCATGGACATGGCCTGACGGCGGGCTTCGGCTACTTGCTCACCGGCTTTGGCGACATTGATCGAGGCGGGGGCCGACAGCACATTGAACAGGTTCCAGGTGATCTTCACGCCATAATCGGCCCAACTCTGATTAACCAGAAAGCTGTTGCTGTCGTAGTGGCCGCCGACCGAGAACTCCAGGCCGGGCAACAGTCGTAGCATCGCCTTGCGTGTTTCTGCGGCGCTGATGCGTGCCTGGTAGTCCTGCTCACGCAGCTCCGGGCGGATGGCCAGCGCCTCTTGTTCCAAGATACTGAGATCGACCTTCAGCTGCGGCACTGGGTAATCATCGCTGGCGGCCAGGCTGACATTACTGCCTATTGGCAGGTTGATCAGCGTGGCCAGTTCGGTCTTAGCCAGAGATAAGGCGCGGCGCTGATCTTCCAACTGACGGGTGGCTTCAATCAGGGCACGTTGGTAGCTGAGTGCCTGAACGGGGTCGCCGATGCGCTGCTCGCTTAGACGCTGACTATTATCGCGCGCCTGGTTGACGCGGACCATCAGGCTGTCGATCTGAGTAAGCAGACGCTCAGCAGCCAGAGCTCGCCAATAAGCCGAGCGCACATCCTGAATGATGGTATTGAGCACTTTCCGGCGACGTTCGTGAACAATCAAACGCTGATCGCCTTGCTGTTTGGCGCTGACGTAGGCAACACCGAAGTCCAGCACATTCCACACCATGGTCAGATCAGCTACATCCCGGTCGCGATCCTGCGAGGTGGAGGGTTCCAAAGACTGGGTGCCCGTCTGAATACTCTCGCTGCTGGAGGCGCTGACATTGTCACGGCCGGCGTAACCGGCGGACAACGCCATGCGTGGCAGCATGTCAAAGGTAGCGAGGTCGACCTGGCGCTGCGCCAGGGCTTCTTCCATCACCTTGAGGCGGCTTTCAAGGTTGTACTTAACCGCGCGGGCCATTGCGTCATGCAAGGTCAGCGGGCCATTGAGTGGTTCCTGATCCTTGAACATGTTATGCAGATCAGTCTGGGCGCGTTTTTCGCTGACGCTACGGTCGATGGGCTGACTGGTGACAGCGCAACCGCTGATGGCCAGCGTAAGCAGGCTTACACCGAACAATTTTTGGCTTTTTTTCATCCTTGGCCGCCCCCTAAAAACGGCTTGAATCGTGCTGTTTAACTTTCTTGTTGTGTTCAAGCCTAGGCTTGTGTGTTGGCAAACTGACCCAGTGCCTGCGCCAGTTCGCGCACCTGGCGCTGCTCATTCTCATGCAGTTGGTGCAGTTGCTGGCCCAGTGTTGGCGCGCCAAGCGTGCCAGTCCGAGCCCCCTCGCTACTGCCCCACTTCTTGCCGTCGAAGACCTTCAGCTGTTCAGGCTCCTGCAGGCTGTCCTGGCCGAACATGTTGGAGAGTGTACTGGAGCCGAATACCCCACCATCGCCCCCCCCAAAGCCTAAGAATCCACTTCCCGAGCCGTCGCCGCCAATGTCACTGGAGCTGCTGGCAAAGACCTGGGCAATAAAGCTCGGTGCCAGGACATTCTGGTTGATAAAGATGTTGCCCAAGGTTGGAATACCGCTACCGATGGTTGGCACCTCGAACAGTGGTGGCGGAATGAGTGGCGACTGGGTGGTTGATGATGAAGGCAGAGATATCGTTGGCTGCAAGACTGTGGGTGGTAGCGTTATTGGCTGACTCGGCGGGTTCGCACGGAACTCCGGATCGCCAGTGACTATGGGCGTTGGTGTTACTGCAGGAATGCCAATGGTGTAAGCCTGGCCAGTGGCAGCACCAGAGATGGCATTGTTGGCTCCATCGGCGATACCGGTGCCATTGGCATTCAGGTTCAATCCCAGGCTGCCAAGCCCGGTAATGTTGTCGACCGTGACTCGATAAGTCCGCGGATCAATTTGGATCAGTGATTGCAAGGTGCCATTGACGCTGTCACTGGTGACTAGGCTGAAATCACTGATATCCACACCGCTGACATCTTCAGTAAAGGTGATGGTAAAGGTGACGCTGGATGCGTTGGTGGGTGAGGCGCCATCTAGGCTGATGGCGTCTACCTGTGGGGCCAAGGTATCGATCAAAACGCCGGCGGTGCTGCCCACTGCGTTCAGCGTAGTCGTGCCGTTGTTGCCTGCGGCGTCGCGCAAAGTGCCGCCATTTGCATCGATGCTGCCGCCTAGACTAATGCCGTCGCTGTCCATTTGGCCGCTGACTACCGTCAGACGGAAGACCAATACATTGCTGCCTGAACCCGACAGATAGCTGGCGTAAACCGTACCACCGGCATCCAGATTAATGGCAATGCGGGGCGTACCACCTGAAGTGTCGACGATTAAGGCTTCGTCGAGATTCAGGGTGAAATCGAGATTGCTGCCGACGGTGTAGGTTCCGCTAGTGGGCACACTTACCGAGGTGATAACAGGTGCCTTGCTATCGATGAAGTAATTATTGGAGTTGGTGGTGCCAGTGCCCGTGTTGCCTGCAGCATCGACCACACCTGTATTGTCCATGGTGATCAGGTTGCTGGTATCGGTTACGTTAAGGGTTGGCGTCAGGGTCGCCGTCCAAGTGATGCCACCA
>JBIHZW010000064.1:0-16141 GCA_044240245.1 Pseudomonas sp.
TGTATCTGCCGCGCGGTGTATGACCCGCGCCGCGATGATGCGGACTTTCGCCGTAGCCTGCAGGGCGATGCCTTAACGCGGCGTGCGGCTTTTGACGGGCTGCGCAAACACTACCCAATGCGTCGGGAAATCGACGGGTTGACGGTGGGCGTAAAGGGTATTGCGCCGGCATTGGTCAGCCTGGTGCAGGCGTTGGGTGCGAGATTGAATCAGTTGTAGCGAAGGGCAGCGAATGCTGCCCTAGCAGGCTGTTGAAAAACGTTGGCGAGGCGGGCAAGACAAGGCAAAAACGGCCGAGGAAGCGGAGTTTACTGGTTGTAAATGAGCACTCCGAGGCCGTTTTTAACGCAGTATTGCCAACGTAGGTAGTTTTTCAACAGCCTGCTGGCGAGATGCTTACTTACGCTTGCCGGCCTGCTGCTGGGCTTTTTCCAGCGCATTGCAGGCCTGCTGGATCATCTCTTCGGTGATCGGGATTTCGCGGCCCTGGGCGTCGATGACAAAGCCGCCTACCGGCATTGTTGTGGTTTTTTGCGAATTCCGTTGTTGGCTGTGCATGGCTTGTCTCCTCATCGGTTAGCGCGATTTTATGAGTGTTAGATGAAGGCGCTATGACAACTGCGACGGCAGAAAACCGCCGCAAGACACAGGGCAAGTCAACTGTTGCAGGCACTGTGCCAGGCCCGGCAGATATTGAGCAGGCAGGTATTGAATTAGAGGATGTTATGGGGCTTTTCCATATTGGCTTGATCATCAACCCATTGGCCGGGCTGGGCGGCCCTGCGGGGTTCAAGGGCAGTGACGGTATGGCCGAGCAGGCCTTGGCTCTGGGCGTTGAGGCCAAGTCGGCGCTGCGTACGCAAACCGCCCTTGAGGTGCTGTTGCCGCTACGCGAGCGCCTGGAATTCGTCACCTTTCCCGGCGCGATGGGTGCTGACCTGCTGAGTGAGATGGGCTTTGCCCATCGCGTGGTCGGTGAGCTGGGCGCCGGCCCCAGCAGCGCCGCCGATACCCGTCAGGCAGTTGAGCGGCTGCAGGATGCTGGCGTGGCGCTGATTCTGTTCGCCGGTGGCGATGGTACGGCGCGGGATATCTGCGCGGCGGTACGTGAAGGTCAACCAGTATTGGGGATTCCGGCTGGGGTGAAGATCCAGTCCGGGGTCTACGCCATCAGCCCGCGTGCGGCCGGTGAGCTGACCGCACGGCTGATTGAAGGCGGCTTGGTGCGCCTGAGCAGCGGGGAAGTGCGCGATATTGATGAAAGCGCCTTGCGCGAGGGGCGCGTAACCGCGCGCTGGTACGGCGAGCTGACGGTGCCGCAGGAAGGCGGCTATGTACAGCAGGTCAAGCAGGGCGGTGTGGAGTCCGAAGAGCTGGTGCTGGGTGACCTGGCCGACTGGCTGCAGGACAGCTGGGAAACCGATGTGCGCTATGTGTTCGGCCCCGGTTCGACCCTGCATGGCCTGGCGCAGAACCTCGGCTTGCAGACCACCTTGCTCGGCGTCGATGTGATCGAAAACGGCCAGCTGCTGGCCAGCGATGTAACCGAAGCACAGCTATTCGAGCTGATTGATGGCCATCCAGCGCGGCTGCTGGTCACCGCCATTGGCGGCCAGGGCCATATTATCGGTCGCGGTAACCAGCAGATCAGCCCACGTGTTCTGCGCGCCATTGGCCTGGAAAATCTGCGTGTGGTCGCCACCAAGCGCAAGCTCGGCACGCTAGAAGGCCGGCCACTGCTGGTGGACAGCGGCGATACGGCGCTGGACGATGCCTTCCCCGATGTCGTGCGCGTGTGGGCCGGTTATAAGGAAGAGTTGCTCTATCCCGTAGGCAAGTAGCAGCTGAACTATTTAGGAGGCGTTATGCGGGCGATTCTGCTTTTTACGCTGAGTATTCTGCTGAGCGCCCAGGCCTGGGCGCTGCAGGCCGATGCCCTCGTCACAGCCGCCCGCGAGCAGGTTGGCGTGACCTTGGGCTATGACCCAGCCTACCGCCGCCTGAGTTACCCCAATGGCGATGTGCCGCTGAATACCGGCGTGTGTACAGATGTGGTGATTCGCGCGCTGCGCCAGCAGGGCCTGGATCTGCAGCAAGCGGTGCATCAGGACATGCGCGCGAACTTTCGCCTGTATCCCAAAAACTGGGGGCTAAACCGGCCCGACAGCAATATCGATCATCGCCGCGTGCCGAACCTGATGACCTGGTTCAAACGCCAGGGCTGGGCGCTGGCGCTTGGCCAGGATGCCGAGCGCTATCGGCCTGGTGATATCGTCACCTGGGATCTGGGTGGCGGCCTGACCCATATCGGCATCATCAGTGATCGCCAGGCCGGCAGCGGCGTGCCCCTGGTGCTGCACAATATCGGCCGCGGCACCCAGGAAGAGGACATTCTCTTCAGCTTCAAGATTACTGGCCATTACCGTATCCCGGCCGCTTAAAGGCCAGGCAGAAGGAGCTGGGTATGCAGGAGCAAACACAAACATCTCCACCCCTCATCCATCCCGGCGAGCGCGTGGTGCTATTTGATGGGGTGTGCAAGCTGTGTAACGGCTGGGCGAAATTTCTGATTCGCCATGACGTTGAGCAGCGCTTTCGTTTGGCCTCGGTGCAATCGGCCGAGGGGCAGGTGCTGTTGGAGTGGGGCGGTTTACCCACCGAGCGCTTCGATACCATGGCCTTGATCGAAAATGGCCAGATGCTGCTGCGGTCGGATGCGGTGCTGCGCATCGTCGCCCAACTGCCTAATCCATGGCGCTTTCTAGCCTGGCTGCGACTGATTCCACGGCCCTTGCGCGACTGGTGCTACGACCGTATTGCGCTAAATCGCTACCGGCTATTTGGTCGTTACGACAGCTGTCTGTTGCCGAGCGCTGATCATGCCCGGCGCTTCTTGCATGACTGATCCCCGTTTACTGCAGATCGCCTGGGTAGCGCGTATCGCCCTGGCTCTGGTGTTTATCTGGCACGGCCTGGTGCCGAAGATCCTCTGGTTAAGCCCGGATGAGCTGGCGATGATTCAGGCCCACAACCTGCCAGCCCCCGAGTGGGTGGCGCGCATCGCCGGTCTGGCGGAAATCATCCTGGGTCTTTTGCTGCTTTGGCGACGTCAGCGCTGGCCTTTGTTGCTGGCCGGTGTGCTGTTGATTGGGCTGCTGCTTGATGTGGCGCTATTCAGTCCCCATCTACTGCTGCAGGCGTTCAATCCGCTGTCCACCAATCTCGCCGCTTTGGCGCTGTGTTGGGTGGCCTGGCGGGCGGAAACGCCGCAATCGCCTCCTCATTAACGGGCGCCAGCGCCCCAGCGAGCTTTCATGCTTTCGATCCTGTCTTCCCGTCAGCGCAATGCCCTGCGCATGGCCTGGCGCTTTATCGCGCCGTATCGCGGTCGCGTGTTTGGGGCCTTGCTGGCGCTGATGTTTACCGCCGCCATCACTCTGTCGATGGGGCAGGGCATCAAGCTGCTGGTCGACCAGGGCCTGGCGACCCAATCGCCAGCGGCGCTGCAGCAGTCCATCGGACTCTTCTTCGTGCTGGTGCTGGCGTTGGCCATCGGCACCTTTACCCGTTTTTATCTGGTGTCGTGGATTGGCGAGCGCTTTGTCGCCGATATCCGCAAGCGGGTGTTCAACCATCTGATCGAACTGCATCCAGGCTTTTATGAGAGCAATCGCAGCTCGGAGATTCAGTCACGTCTGACCGCCGACACCACGCTGTTGCAATCGGTAATCGGCTCGTCGCTGTCGATGGCGCTGCGCAACCTGATCATGCTGGTCGGCGGCAGTGTGCTGCTGGTGGTGACCAACGCCAAGCTCAGCGGCATCGTGCTGATGGCGCTGCCGCTGGTGGTCGCGCCGATTCTGATATTCGGCCGCCGCGTGCGCGCGCTGTCTCGGCAGAGCCAGGACCGGGTGGCAGATGTTGGCAGCTATGTCGGCGAGGTACTGGGGCAGATCAAGACGGTGCAGGCCTACAACCACCAAGCCGAGGACAAACGCCGCTTCGGCCTGTCCGCCGAGGCGGCCTTCGATACGGCGCGCCAGCGAATTGCCCAGCGCGCCTGGCTGATTACCGTGGTGATCGTGCTGGTGCTCGGCGCAGTCGGGGTAATGCTCTGGGTCGGCGGTATGGACGTGATCGCCGGGCGAATATCCGGCGGTGAGCTGGCGGCTTTCGTGTTCTATAGCCTGATTGTTGGTTCGGCCTTTGGCACCCTGAGTGAGGTGATCGGTGAGCTGCAACGCGCTGCCGGTGCGGCTGAGCGCATCGCTGAACTGCTGCAGGCACGCAATGAAATCACCCCGCCGGCGTCCGATGCGTTGCATCTGACCCAACCGGTGCATGGCCGCATCGAGCTGCAAGGGCTGCGTTTTGCCTACCCGTCGCGCCCCGGCAGTTTTGCCGTGGACGGCATCGATCTACAGGTTGCAGCGGGGGAAACCCTGGCCTTGGTCGGCCCGTCCGGTGCGGGTAAATCGACGTTGTTTGATCTGCTGCTGCGCTTTTTCGACCCGCAACAGGGCCGCATCCTGATTGATGGCGTGCCGATCCAGCAGCTCGATCCCCGCGAACTGCGCAGCAGCTTTGCCCTGGTGTCGCAGAACCCGGCGCTGTTCTTCGGCTCGGTGGAAGACAATATCCGCTACGGCAAAACTACCGCCAGCCTGGCCGAGGTCGAAGCTGCGGCCAAAGCGGCGCATGCCCACGAATTTATTATGAAGCTGCCGGATGGCTACCAGACTCACCTCGGCGATGCCGGGTTAGGGTTGTCCGGCGGGCAGCGTCAGCGTTTGGCGATTGCTCGGGCATTGTTGGTGGATGCGCCGATTCTGCTACTGGATGAAGCGACCAGCGCGCTGGATGCCGAGAGCGAGCACCTGATTCAGCAAGCCTTGCCGCCGCTGATGGAAGGGCGCACCACCCTGGTTATCGCCCACCGCCTGGCTACGGTAAAAAGCGCTGACCGCATCGCAGTGATCGAGCATGGCAAGCTGGCGGCTATCGGCACCCATAGCGAGCTGGTCAACAACAGTCCGCTGTATGCACGCCTGGCTGAACTGCAGTTCAGCAACGAGGCCGAAACCGCAGTTTAAAGCGGCTTGGCTTTCGGCTTGATCGTCGCCGCCGCGCCGGCCGAGGCGAGGATGATCGCGCTGATCGCCAGCCACTGGCTGAGCGTCAGGCGTTCGCTAAGGAACAGCAGGCCAGAGAGCGCGGCAATCGCAGGCTCCATGCTCATCAGGATGCTGAATGTGCGTGCCGGCAGGCGGGTCAGAGCGACCATTTCCAGGCTATAGGGCAGGGCCGAGGAGAGCACGGCCACGGCCAAAGCAATGGGCAGCAAGTCCACTGAGAACAGGCCGCTACCGGCTTGCCACAGGCCAATCGGAAACACCAGCAGGGCCGCGACGATGGTGCCCAGGGCCACGGTCTGTTTGCCGTGTTCAGCCCCGGCCTTCTGCCCGAAGACGATATACAGCGCCCAGCACAAGCCGGCCGCCAGGGCCAGGGCCATGCCGACGGGGTCCAGCGGTACATCGCTTTGCCCGGTGGGCAACAGCAGCCAGAGGCCGAAAACCGCCAGGGCGATCCAGACGAAGTCCACCAGACGGCGTGACGACAGCAGGGCCAGGCCCAGCGGGCCGGTGAATTCCAGGGCTACGGCGATGCCGAGTGGAATGGTTTTCAGCGAGAGGTAGAACAGCAGGTTCATGCCGCCCAGCGACAGCCCATAAGCCAGCAGGGAACGGCTGGACTTCAGCGTCAGCTTGGCCTGCCAGGGCCGCATCAAAATGCACAGGATCAGCGCGCCAAGGCTCAGACGCAGGGCCGTGGTGCCGCTGGCGCCAATTTCCGGAAACAGCCCCTTGGCCAGGGACGCGCCGCTCTGGATCGAGGTCATGGCGATCAGCAGCAATATGATCGGCAGGATCACCAGGGAGAATTGCGTCGAGCGCGGCATGGCTGTTCCTTGAGGTTTATCCGTTAATAAAAAAGCCGGCCATTGAGGCCGGCTTTCAGGCGCTCTATGACTTAGCGATATTCACACAGGTAAGCGGTATCAGCTGCGACCTTGAGTTGGAACTTGCTGTTGGCCGGAACGGTGAATTTGCTGCCGCTGGTGAAGGTTTCCCAGTTTTCGCTGCCTGGCAGTTTGACGGTCAGGGCGCCCGCGACCACGTGCATGATTTCCAGCTGGTTGGTGCCGAACTCGTACTCACCTGCAGCCATCACGCCAATGGTGGCCGGGCCTTCAACCATGCCAAAGGCGATGGATTTGACGGTGCCGTCGAAGTATTCATTGACCTTGAACATCTGCAGTTCCTCGAAAGGGGGTTAAAAAATTGCCTGGAGCCATTTTTAACGTCGCGTAGCGACGGCCCGCAGGGTGGCCGCCAGGGATGGCAGGCCATAAAAAAGGCCCGCCAGTATGCCCAAGCGGTTTTTCTTCGTCATCTGCTTTGCACAGGCAAAACCAGCGGCAGCAGCCGAGCGGTATTGCGCGCATCAGTCAGGGCGCGGTGCTGCTGGCCCTGGAACTGCAGGCCAGCCAGACTCAGCGCCATCTTCAGGCCAATCGGGCTGGGCAGTTGGCGGGCTTCGGCGAAGCGTTTTTTCAGGTTGATATGCGGGATCTGGCTCAGGTAGCTCTCCAGGCCATGGGCGCGCCATTCCTGCTCGAACTGGCGACGGTCATAGTCACCCCAGCTGGCCCAACCCGCCAGTTGTGCTTGATGGGCCAGCAACCAACGTTCGAATTGCGCCCACACCGCACTCAGCGGCGCCGCAGCATCGACATCGGCCTGGCTGATCTGCGTGAGCTGACGGCAGAAGTGCGTCAGGTGCGGGCGCCGAGTGGGCCTGACAAAGCGTTGGAAATACTCGATTTCATGGCCGCCAGCGTTAACCAGACTGGCACCGATTTCGATGATTTCCATATCTGTGACCGGCCACCCGCCTTCTTCGGTGGTGGCTTCCAGGTCGATTACCAGCCAATGCTGCATAAGCCCTCCTTAGCGTGCCGCGAGTATGGAAGCAGTTTCGGCATTGGGTAAAGCCTGTTGGCAGGCCGTTGAAAAACTACCTGCGTTGGCAATACTGCGTTAAAAACGGCCTCGGAATGCTCATTTACAGCTCGTAAACTCCGCTTCCTCGGCCGTTTTTGCCTTGTCTTGCCTGCCTCGCCTACATTTTTCAACGGCCTGCTAGGTGAGCCTATCCATACAGTTTTGCCCTATGGCTGTACTGGCGCTGGCCCCATGTGGCGGGCATGCTTGCAGCCGGGTTCGTATCTGCCGTACAGCGGGGATATGGGGTTAAGCAGAAACGTGCGCTGTTGACGGCGTATGAAGGTAGAGGTGGATATGGCAAAGCTGGCGTTTATCGGGCTGGGCGTGATGGGTTACCCGATGGCCGGGCATCTGGCGCGTGCCGGGCATCAGGTGTGTGTGTACAACCGCACCGCAGCCAAGGCTGCGCAGTGGGCTGCCGAATACGCCGGCAGTCACGCGCCAACCCCGCGTGAAGCGGCCGCGGGCGCTGAATTTGTGATGGTCTGCGTGGGTAATGATGATGACCTGCGCGGCGTGGTGCTGGGGGAGCAGGGCGCCTTTGCCGGTATGCAGGCCGGCGCTGTGCTGGTCGATCACACCACAGCCTCGGCGCAGGTCGCCCGTGAGCTGGCCGAACAGGCTGCTGCGCGCCAGCTGGGCTTTCTCGATGCGCCGGTATCCGGAGGTCAGGCAGGGGCGCAGAACGGCGCTTTGACCATCATGGTCGGTGGTACGGCTGCGGCCTATGCCAAGGCTGAGCCGATCATTCAGGCTTATGCGCGCATGGCCCGTTTGATGGGCGAAGCCGGCAGCGGCCAGCTGACCAAGATGGTCAACCAGATCTGCATTGCTGGGCTGGTGCAGGGGTTGTCCGAGGCGCTGCATTTCGCCGAGTGCGCTGGTCTCGACGCCCATGGCGCGATGGAAGTGATCAGCAAGGGCGCGGCGCAGTCCTGGCAGCTGGAAAACCGCCACAAAACCATGCTGGCCGGCGAGTTCGAACACGGTTTTGCCGTGGACTGGATGCGTAAGGATCTGTCGATCCTGCTGGCCGAGGCCCGCAGCAATGGCGCGCAGCTGCCGGTAACCGCGTTGGTCGATCAGTTCTATGCCGATGTGCAGGGTATGGGCGGCGGCCGTTGGGACACTTCCAGCCTGTTTGCCCGCCTGAACAAGCGCTAACTGGCGGCTGAGAACAGCCGTCTATACTGGGCTCAAAGCCAGTCCGGATTCGGCGCTGTTCTCACTCTTCCAGGCACGTGGGCATTCTTCATGGATGATCAATTTGCATTCAGCGACGACGACCTTCCCGGCACTTCCCGTCAGCCGGTATGGCGGGTACTGGCAGTCGATGATGATGCCGATTTTCAGCGCGCCACCGCCTTTGCCCTGAGTGAGCTTGAACTGCTGGGCGGGCGTATTGAGCTGATTCAGGCGTTCAGTTGCCGTGAAGCTTCGATGCTGCTGGCCAAGCACCATGACATCGCCCTGGTGTTGCTCGATGTGGTGATGGAGACCGAAGACGCCGGCCTGCGCCTGATCAAGGCGCTGCGCGAGGTGATCGGCAACCGTGAAACCCGCGTGGTAATGCTTACCGGTGAGCCCGGTATGGCGCCGGCTCATGAAGTGATGCGTGATTACGACATCAACGATTACTGGACCAAGAGTGAACTCGGCGCCGAACGCTTGCTCACCGTACTCACGGCCGCAGTGCGCGGTTATGCCCAACTCAAGGCTGTAGCCAGCGCGCGGCGTGGCCTGCAGATGATCGTCGAGTCGAGCAATGCGCTGTTCTGCTCGAAGAATACCCGCGAGCTGTCAGCCAAGATTCTGTCGGAAATCACTTCGCTGCTTAACCTGCAGACCGAGGGCATTGTCTGCGTGCGCGCCGATGAGGGTGACGCCACTGCCGAGCCCAATGCGCGGATCGTCAGCGCCAGCGGGCGCTTCTTCGGCAGTATCGACGCCAATCTGGACGTGCTGCAGCCGCAGGTCGCGGCGGCGGTGCGCCAATGCCTGCAGGCGCAGCAGACCTTGAGCCTGAGCGATTGCACGGTATTGTTCTTTCCGCGCTTTCAGGCGGGTTCTGACTACGCCTGCTATATCGACAGCGCGCGGGCGCTGGATGACACCGAGTTGGAGCTGCTCAAGGTGTTCAGCGCCAGTATCAGCCGCGGGCTATATAACGTCGCGTTGTTCAGCCGCCTGGAGGAAATGGCCTACCAGGACGACCTGCTGAAGATCCCCAACCGCAATGCGCTGATTCGCATGCTGGACATGACCCTGAAGTCCGAGGCCAAGGATCAGCGCGTCCTGGTGCTGATCGATATCGACAACTTCTCCGGGGCCAACACCGCCTTTGGCACCGGTTATGGCGATTTTATTCTCGGCTTGGTGGCGAAGAAGCTGCGCGAGGCCTTCAGCCATGACGTGCTGATTGCGCGGGTGCGAGATGACCTGTTTGCTATCCTTGGTCCGCAAACTCAGGTCAATGCCGCTGAGGTGGTGGCTCTGTTTCGCCGGCATAAGCGCCCTTATGAGCTGGGCCAGGTGCACAGCCTGAGCAGCGTGACCATGCATTTGGCCGACTTTACCGGCACTGCCAGCGTGGCCTTACAGGATGCGCTGCTGACCCTGAAACAGGCCAAACGCCTGGGTCATGACCAGCACGGCGTATATGACCCGCGCCTGCAGAGCGCGCATGCCGAGTCGTACCGCATGCTGCTGGCTTTGCGCGATGCGGTGGAAGCGGGGCAGATCAGCGTCGAGTTGCAGCCGCAGATTGACCTGCAGACCCGCCGCGTTACCGGGGTGGAGGCTCTGGCGCGCTGGCGCAAGGCCGACGGCAAGATGGTCCCGCCGCTGAGTTTTATCCCCCTGGCCGAGGCCACCGGTTACATCCTGCCGTTGGGCGATCTGCTGATGCGTTTGGCCCTGCAGGCGGCGAAACAGCTTGCCGATGCCGGTTATGCGCATATTCGCGTGGCCGTTAACGTTTCCGCGCCGCAGCTGCTGCAGCATGACTTTATCGAACGCTTTAATTCGCATCTGCAGGCGGCGGGGGTGTTGCCTGAGCAGATCGAGGTGGAAATTACCGAATCGGTGGCCATGCGCACCTTCGATACCGTCTGTGAAAAGCTGCGCGCACTGCGCGCCATGGGCGTGGAGGTGGCTATCGACGACTTCGGCACCGGCTTCTCATCGCTCAGCTATCTGCGTTTGCTGCCCGCCGATCGGTTGAAAATCGACCGCAGTTTTGTCCTGGAAATCGGTGAAGTCAGCGATCAGCAGATGATTGCCGAAGCGGTGATTCAGATTGCCGCGCGGGTCGGCATGCAGGTAATTGCCGAAGGCGTCGAGACCCAGCAGCAGGCCGACTGGATTCTTAAGCATGGCTGCCGGCAGGCGCAGGGCTATCTGTTTGCCAAGCCGATGGCTTGCGCCGATTTACTCAACTGGCTGAGTGACTGGTCGGAGCGCCCGGCCTGATGCAGCAATCCTGGCGCAGCAAGCTGTTGTCGCAACCGGTCAGACGCAACCTGTTGCTGTTATTTGTGCCGTGGACCCTGTTGATTCTGTTGCTGATGGTGCTGCTCTACGAGCGCCTGCTGGATGCGCGGCTTGAGCCGCTGCTGCGCAATCAACAGATCAGCCTGAACGAGGGCGTCGGTGTGCTCAATCGGCACCTGGCAACCTTGCGTGGCAATCTGCAGTTTCTTACTCAGCAGCCGCTGTTGGCCGAAGTGCTGCAAGACCCCAGCGCGGATAATCGGCGCGCCCTGAGTCAGCTGTTTGTCGAGTTCGCCCGCAGCAGCAGGGTTTATGACCAGATTCGTTGGCTGGATGAGCGTGGCGCGGAACAGGTGCGGGTCGATTGGCGCGATGGCGAGCCGCTGGCGCGCGACCAGGCACAATTGCACAACCAGGCGCAGCATTACTACTTCGTGGAAACCATGAACCTGCCTCAGGGTGCGTTCTATCTGTCGCGTTTTGACCTGAATGCCGATTCCGGCACTGTCGAACAACCACTCAAGCCGACTCTGCGCGGTGCCGAGCCGATCTTCGATGGCGAGGGCAAACGACGCGGCATCCTCATGCTCAACTACCTGGGGCAAGTGCTGCTGCAGCGTCTGGCCGAGGTATCCAGCAGTTACGGCAACAACCTGACGCTGGTCGATCATGAAGGCTACTGGATGCTCGCGGCCGATGAGCAGAATGCCTGGGGCTTTGCCCTAGGCAAACCTGAGGCGACGCTGGCCAGCCGCTTTCCCGGCAGCTGGCGACGTATGCAAACCGCACGCAATGGGGTGTTCAGCGACAGTGCTGGTTTCTGGGCATTCAATCAGTTCGACCCTTATCAGCGCGGTGACAAGACCTTGGAGGCTGGCGAGCACTGGCTACTGGTTTCGCATATGCCCCATGAGCAGGTTCAGGGGCTGCGCATGCAGGTGCTCTGGCAGGTGCTGTTGTTTGTCTGCGTTATGCTCTCTCTGGGCTTGCTGGTGGTATTGCGCCTGGGGTTGGCGGAGTTCGAGCGTAATCAGGTACGCCAGGCGCTGGAGGTCAGCAGTCAGGCGTTGCAGGAGAGTAATACTGAGCTGCGCGACACGGTGGAGCAGCTGCAGCGCACGCGCGGCGCATTGATCCAGGCGGAAAAGCTGTCCTCGCTGGGTACTTTGGTCGCCGGTGTGGCGCATGAGCTGAATACGCCGATTGGCGCTGCCAGCATGGCGGCCTCAACCCTGGATAAAGGCAATAAAGGCGTGCAGAAAAGCCTCGGCGAAGGCCTGCAACGTTCCGTGTTGGAGCGCTTTCTGCAGCGCAATGATGAAGGCCTGGCGATCATCCTTAATAGCCTGGCGCGCATGGCGCAGCTGACTCGGGCCTTCAAACAGCTGGCCAGCGACCGGGCGAGTACCGAGCGGCGCAGTTTTGATCTGGTCGAGCTGGTGGGCGAGGTCATGCTGCTGTTTACCCCCAAGCTCAAGCAGTCAAACCATCGGGTGCAGCTGGAATTGCCGCAAAGCCTGCAGCTCGACAGCTATCCAGGGCCCTTGGGGCAGATTCTGCAGAACCTTATCGACAACGCGCTGATCCACGCCTTCGATTCCGGCATGAACGGCGTAGTAACGGTGCGGGTTGACCTCGACGAGATGCGCCGCGAGTGCGTGATTGAGGTCAGCGATAACGGCGACGGCATGAGCGAGGAGGTGCTGGGGAAGATCTTCGACCCGTTCTTCACCACCCGACGTGGGCGCGGCGGCACCGGGCTTGGCTTGCATATCACCCATCAGTTGGCCGTAGATATTCTTGGGGCTGAACTGCAGGTACGCAGCGCGCCTGGGCAGGGTACGCAGTTTCGCCTGCGCCTACCGCTCGCCTGATTCTGCGCTATCTGGGCTGCTAAATTCGGGCTTGGCCAAGTAATATCAGCGCCCGTATTCGTACCCTGCTGTGTTTGAGGTTTCCCTTCAATGAATTGCCGTGCCGGCTGCGGCGCCTGCTGCATTGCCCCTTCGATCAGTTCCCCCATCCCGGGTATGCCCGCTGGCAAGCCGGCGGGCGTGCGTTGTGTGCAGCTGGATGCCAATAACTACTGCCTGATCTTCGGCCAGCCTGAGCGGCCGGCGGTGTGTTCGGCGTTTCATGCCGCCGAGTACGTGTGCGGCAGCAATACCGCAGAAGCCCTGCAGTTGATTGGCTGGCTGGAGCAGAGCACGGCGGTTGCAGTCTGATACTGTGACTTAGGGTTTTCTGCTGCCGGAGGCATGATGGTGCGTTTTACAGGGCTGCTCTTGGGGGTTGCCGCGTTGCTGGCGGTGAGCGGGGCGCAGGCGGCGCAATGGCGTCTGGTCAAGGATGAAGCGGGTATCCAGGTCTATTTGCAGCAGATACCGGGCTCAAGCTTTCAGGCGTTTCGTGGCATCACCCGTATACGGGCGGATATGCCGCGATTATTGGCCTTGCAGGATGATGTCAGCGCGGCCTGCGCCTGGATTCATGCCTGCAGCGAGCAGAAGCTACTCAAGTATGAGGGCGATCTAAGTTGGGCCTACAGCCGTTTCCATGCACCATGGCCGGTGCAGCCGCGTGATTCGATCTTGCAGGTGACTACCACGCGTGATGCCGATGGCCGAGTGACCCGCACTTTGCATGGGGTTGCCGATTATTTGCCGCTGCAGCAAGGCTTTGTGCGGGTGAGCAAGGTGGAGGGCTTCTGGAGCCTTACGCCGCGAGAGGGTGAAATCGAGGTGATCTACCAGGTGCATTCCGAACCGGGCGGCAGTGTGCCGGCCTGGTTGGCCAATAGTTTTGTCGTGGATGCACCGTTCAATACCTTGCAGGGGCTGCGCGAGTTGGCTGAACAGCCATAAAGCTGGCTTATTTAGCTCAATAAAAAAGGCTGCCCGAGGGCAGCCTTTTTGTGCGGCGAGAACTGAATTACTTCTTCAGATCGCGCTGCGGGTAGCCGGTGTACAGCTGGCGCGGACGGCCAATCTTGTACGGGCTGGAGAGCATTTCTTTCCAGTGCGAGATCCAGCCGACGGTCCGCGCCAGGGCGAAGATCACGGTGAACATGCTGGTCGGAATACCGATAGCCTTGAGGATGATGCCCGAGTAGAAGTCGACGTTCGGGTACAGGTTGCGCTCTTTGAAGTACGGGTCGGTCAGGGCGATTTCTTCCAGACGCATCGCCAATTCCAGCTGTGGATCGTTCTTGATGCCCAGCTCTTTCAGTACTTCGTCGCAGGTCTGCTTCATCACGGTGGCACGTGGATCGCGGTTTTTGTAAACGCGATGACCGAAGCCCATGAGCTTGAACGGATCGTTCTTGTCCTTGGCCTTGGCGATGAATTTGTCGATGTTCGAAACATCGCCAATCTCATCCAGCATGCTCAGTACGGCCTCGTTGGCACCGCCGTGGGCCGGGCCCCAGAGGGCGGCGATACCAGCAGCGATACAGGCGAACGGGTTGGCACCCGAGGAGCCGGCCAGGCGTACGGTAGAGGTAGAGGCGTTCTGCTCATGGTCGGCGTGCAGGATAAAGATCTTATCCATGGCCTTGGCCAGCACCGGGCTGATCGGTTTGATCTCGCACGGGGTGTTGAACATCATGTGCAGGAAGTTTTCCGCGTAGTTCAGGTCGTTACGCGGATACATCATCGGCTGACCCATGGAGTTCTTGTAGGTCATGGCGGCGATGGTTGGCATCTTGGCGATCAGGCGCATGGCCGATACTTCGCGGTGATGCGGGTTATTGATGTCCAGGGAGTCGTGGTAGAAGGCCGAAAGGGCGCCGACTACACCGCACATGATGGCCATCGGGTGAGCGTCGCGGCGGAAGCCGTTGAAGAAGGTCTTCAGTTGCTCGTGAACCATGGTGTGGTTCTTGATAGTGCTGACGAACTTGGCTTTCTCTTCTGCGTTCGGCAGTTCGCCGTTCAGCAGCAGGTAGCAGGTTTCCAGGTAGTCGGATTGCTCTGCCAGCTGTTCGATGGGGTAGCCGCGATGCAGCAGGATGCCCTGGTCGCCGTCGATATAGGTGATCTTCGACTCGCACGAGGCGGTGGACATAAAGCCAGGATCAAATGTGAAACGGCCCGTGGCGGTTAAGCCCCGCACGTCAATTACATCGGGACCAACGGTGCCGGTTAAAATGGGCAGCTCGACGGGGGCTGCGCCCTCGATGATCAACTGCGCTTTTTTGTCAGCCATGTTTGGCCTCCTAGTTATGCTTGAAATCATCTGACTGCCCCCCACGCAGGGCCCGCACCACTATAGTGAGATAAATTCGAATGTCAATTTGCGAAAACCCAGGCGGCAGAAGGGTTTGCGGGCGGTTTTTAGGCTAAAAACGGCGTTCTTTACGCCATTTATTAGAGGTGTGCAATGCGCTTTTAGGTAGGGGCCTTTGCGTTGTCATTAGTAACCTAACTGTCTATACTCTGCGCCCAGCTGCCAAGGGCTTTAGCCTGTCTTTTGGTGGCTGTCACTCCTTGGGTGATGGGTACCTGACCAGTGCACTTCCCGACAACTTTGCCCTGATAGTTAGGGGCTCTCAGTGTGATAAAAAAGCCGTGAATAGCCAAAGACCTGTAAACCTAGACCTTAGGACTATCAAACTCCCAATCACTGCTTACACGTCCATTCTTCACCGTATCTCCGGTGTCATCCTCTTTGTCGGTATCGCCATTCTGCTGTATGGCCTCGACAAGTCGCTGTCGTCCGCAGAGGGCTTTGCCCAGGTGCAGGAATGTTTGACCAGCCCGCTGGCCAAGTTTGTGATTTGGGGTCTGTTGTCCGCTCTGCTGTACCACCTGGTGGCCGGTGTACGCCACTTGATCATGGACATGGGCATCGGTGAGACGCTGGAAGGCGGCAAGCTGGGTTCGAAAATCGTTCTCGTCGTGTCGACGATCGTGATCGTGCTGCTGGGGGTGTGGATATGGTAACCAACGTCACGAATTTCTCGCGTTCGGGTCTTTATGACTGGATGGCGCAGCGTGTATCTGCTGTCGTCCTCGCGGCTTATGTGCTGTTTCTGCTTGGCTTTATCCTGTGTAACCCGGGTCTGGGTTATGCCGAATGGCAGGCACTGTTCTCCAATAACGCAATGCGTATCTTCAGCCTGTTGACTCTGGTGGCGCTCAGCGTTCACGCCTGGGTTGGCATGTGGACAATTTCCACCGACTACCTGACGCCAATGGCGCTGGGTAAGTGGGCGACTGCCGTGCGTTTTCTGTTCCAGGCTGCGTGTGGTGTTGCCATGTTCGCGTTCTTCGTCTGGGGCGTGCAGATTTTTTGGGGTAACTGATCCATGACAAGCATTCGCACTCTTTCTTATGACGCCATCATTGTTGGTGGCGGCGGCGCGGGTATGCGCGCTGCACTGCAGTTGGCTCAGGGTGGTCATAAAACCGCAGTAGTGACCAAGGTCTTCCCGACCCGTTCGCACACTGTTTCCGCTCAGGGTGGCATCACCTGCGCCATCGCTTCGGCCGATCCGAACGACGATTGGCGCTGGCACATGTACGACACCGTCAAGGGCTCCGACTATATCGGTGACCAGGACGCTATCGAATACATGT